>CAZRRG010000034.1:0-21159 GCA_964602455.1 uncultured Eubacteriales bacterium
AAGGTCTGTTGACTCGCCTATTTGGGCATGCTATAGTGCGAGCACGAGCAGAAAGCTCCAGGAGGCGACGTGGCCGGGACCCGTCGTCGGTAATTAGGAGGTATGTCCCGAGATGCAAGGTAAAGTCAAATGGTTCAACGCGGAAAAGGGTTACGGGTTCATCGAGAGGGAAGACGGTCCTGACGTATTCGTCCACTACACCGCCATCCAGACTGAGGGATTCCGTACCCTCAATCAGGGCGATTCCGTGGAGTTCGACATCGTCGAGGGTCCCAAAGGCCTGCAGGCAGCCAACGTCGTAAAGACAGCGTAGCTTCCTAAAGACAACGCAAGCCCCAGCAAGCTTGCTGGGGCTTTAGTTTTTTCGACAATACTCGATGCGGCTACTTCTGCCTGTCGAACCGGCGATGCTTCGGCAGCATCCGATCGTAAGCGGAGAGCGCCTTAGCTCGATTAGCAGTGTCACGGATGGCGCGGTTGTCCTGCTCCATCTCGTGCATGAGCGCCTTCTGTATTTCAGAGTCAATCTTCTTCGCAGACGCGAGGACGTCGGCGACCTGTCTCTGGGTTTCCAGGGGAAGATCCTTGAGATCCCCAAACTGGGGGAAAGCCCTGATCAGGCGGTTCCGCTCATCTACTGCCTCCGCAAGCCGCGTGAAGTCTCTGATGGCGGCGCAGTCCCATGCCCGCTGGCTGACAGCCAGGAACTCACGCACCCATGACGAGATGTCGCCCGTCCACTCCTCGTTCTTAGACATGCTTTCCAATGACTTCTTGCCACCCGTCTCGCAGGCTGCCCATTACCTTCATAGCATCCATGAGCGGTTCCTGTGACTTCTTAACGTTCGCTTCAATGAGCCTACCGCCTACAAACTCGTACATCTTGTCTAGATTCGCGGCCACTTCCATCCCGGCTCTGGGGTTCAGCGACGAGCGAAGCTCCATCACGATGTCCTGGGCCTTGAGAAGGCTATTGCTGCTGGCCCCGATGTCATTGCGCTCCATGGCTGCTGAAGCGTCCTTCATCGCGCGCAGTGACTCGTTATAGAGCATGAGGACGAGTTCGCCGGGTGAGGCAGTCTCGACGCTCATTGTCCTGTACTTGGCGAGCGCTTTTTCCCTTCCTGCCATAAGCCCGTAGGCCGTAGTTGCCATGTCTAGTCATGCACCTCTATTCGTATCTTAGGGCGCTTAGGGTATTCATCTGCTGAGTTAGCCAGGCGCTCTGGGCGTTGAGTTTTTGGAGTGTGATCTCCAGAGCGACAAACTGTCTTCGCAGGCTAGCCTCTTTCCTGTCCAACCTCTGCTGCATTTCCTCCATGCGTCTCTGGAGGGCCTTGTCCTGATTCTCAAGAGCCTCGGTCCGGTTCGTCACGAATCCGTCTGAAGCAACATAGCGATTTGCGATATCCGCCAGTTTTGTGAAAGCCCCCTGGTTCTCCTGGAACGCCTCTATCTCAGTTACCCGAGAGTACTGTCCATCGTTGGACGCCGTCACGTTGAGCCGTATCTTGGTGGTAGTCACCGGGCTAAACGATATGGTGCTCTGCGATGCGGTGTTGCCGGTCACAGGGTCACCCAGGGCAACCCACGCCGAGCCATCCCAGTACTCGTAATAGAAGTCCCTAATCCCGTACTCGGCGGCCGGGTACGCGGTTCCGCTAACCGTGTGCACCGTGAGTCTGTCGATTGTGCGCGCCGTCCCGAAGTCGATCTCAATCCAATCATTGGTGAAGTCTCCGGGGGTCCCATCGCTCCAACCGCCGCCGCTCCCCCATAGAGCCGAGCTGGTCACGCCATCGTTGACGCTCGAAGCAGGGTAACCGGCGCCAAGGGAGCTGGACGTCGTGACCGTGGCGCCGCTGGATGACAGTGCAGCGTTTGCCTGCTTGGCCCCAAACAGGACTGCGACTCCGTCCCGGTCAGCCTTAAGCGCCTCCTTCAGTTTGGCCTCATCAAATGTGAGCCTCCCGGCCTTCGAGTAAGCAGACCCGGTCCCTGTCGAGATACCGATCATGGAGAGACTCGCGTACTTCTCGGGAGCTCCGGGCACGGCACTGAATATGGCGGTCCGCAGCTGAGATAGGAGCCCTGTCACCAGAGGATCGCCAAACAGCAGCCCGGCCTTCTTCGTGTTCGAATCGTAGGTGGTGTACTTCCCCACCGTGTCGATCAGGTTGTTGTACTCGGTGACGAACTGCTTCACGCTGGCGATTATTGCCTCGTCGTCATACCCTACAGTGAGGGACGTCTTGGCTCCTTCGCCTGCCTCCAGGAGGTTGAACGTTACTCCCGGAATTGCGTCGGACACCGTGTTGCTGGAACGGGTAAAGGAAACACCGTTCACGGTGAACGAAGCGTCGGTCGCCGCCACAACCTCGTTGACTGCGTCTTCAGCGTTCAAGATCCCCAGTCCGCGCCACACGGCGAGGTCGCCGCCGAACTCCATAGCTCCGTCACTGCCGGTCTTCTCCGACGTCAGGACCATCTTGTAGACCCCGGGAGAAGTCTGGAGTATGGCGGCGCTGGCACCGGCACCGGCAGCGTTGATCTTGGCGGTCACCGACTCAAGACTGTCTGTCTCAGAGATCTCGATGGACTTGCCATTCAGCGTCACCGTTCCGGTAACCGGTGGGTCAAACGGGTTGGACATGCCGGTGAAACCCGATGACTGCACCACCTGGGCCTGTGCCAGGGCCTGTACATGCACCTGGTATGTGGCAGGGGTGGCCGCAGTCGTCGCAGTAGCCGTGAGCACCGAACTGGAACCGGTACTCACCGTTTTGCTTGTAAAGGAAGTCGCCTTGCTCAGAGAAGCGATCTTCTCGATCACTTTGTCGATCTGCGACTTAACAGTGTTCCACGCGGTCTTCTTCTGGAGGAGAGCCGCCTGCTGACTCTGCAGCCGCATAAGCGACTGGCTCTCGACAGCCATCAGGCTTGACACAATGGATTCGGTATCGAGACCGGTAACGTTCAGGGAGATATTAGCCATAGTCTTCACCTCTGGGCCGATAGTCCGGCTGCCAGTGTTAGTATCGGAAGGGGAGGCTATGCAGTTTAGGCCGCCAATCTGGGAGGGTAATTAGACCTATGCTTTGGACGTGCCTGCGGGAGCGTCTTTCTGTTCCTTCAGCCGGAAGAGATCGAATGAGGGATCCTTGGCCGCCGCCATCTCCTGGGCGACTTCGGAAAGGACTTCTTCTCGGAGGATCTTGGCTCCCGGCGGGGCCTCAATGCCGAGTTTGACCAGCGCCTTGCCACCGCGACCACGAACCTCGGTCACGCGAATGGTGATATCGTCGCCGATCTTGATGGCTTGCCCACACTTGCGGGTCAGAACCAGCATCCTCTAACCAGTCCTTTGCGACAAGCTGGAGAGTGCGTTAAAGACGTAGTGTTTAGTGGTATACTCCGGCGAGGTCGTGATTACCTGCCTACCCACCCTCTTCTTGGGGTTCAGCACCAGAGGAGCTTGCAGGTTCGCGGTCATACGCCTCACGTCGGTGGGGACGGTCACGACTGTGAGCAGCACCAGATCGTCGGGATCGGAACCTAAGAGCTCCAAATCCTTTGGACAGAAATCCGGGTCGTAATCGGGGAAGACCGCCTTGGGATCCAGGGTTAGGAACCCCAGTTCGGGTTCGGTTACGGACTGCAGCCACCGGACACAATCGCCGGCTACCTGGTAATCGACTACCACGAAGTCGTGGTAGTCAGGGAAGCCAATGAGACCTTCAGGAAAGGTCAGAATGGTCTCTGGGTCGACTTCGAGCTTGCCGAACCGCTTCGTCATAACCTGCATGGAGAACCCTCCTGTACCTACTTCAGATAGTCCAAGAGACTGGGTTGAAGGAGACGGGCGCCTGCACCCAAAGCGGCCTGGTACGCTGTCTCGGCAGCCTTCAGTTTCACGATGACCTGAGTCAAGTCGATATCCTCGACATCGGACAAGAGGCGCTCGTGCTCGATACTAAGAGCCGTCAACTTGGTTTCCAGTGCCTCAACCCTGGAGACCCGGGCTCCGTTTGCCGCCCGCTGCGACAACACCTTGTCCGATACCGAGTCTATGTCGGTAAGAGCAGCCATCGGGTCGGGCCCCAGACCTCGAAGACCCTGGTCCAAAGCCTCCAGACAAGCTACCGCTTCATCCAACAGAGCGGTCAGATCGGTGGCCGTCACGGTCAGGTTGTCGCTGATCTTCCAGGTAGGCATCGTACCCGTAAGGAGGCTACGGCCCTCCATAGTCCTGGTCTTGAGGGACAGCACTTCTTCTCGAAGCTGCTGCACTTCGGCCGCGATAGCGTCTCTCGAGTCTTGAGGAGTAGTGCCGGTAACGCCGTTCAGCCCGATCTCGTACGCCCTTGTCAGAGCGGCCGAGAGTTCCGACAACGCCTGCTCCGTGTACTCCATCCACGACCTGGCGCGGGAGAGGTTCTGGAGGTATCGATCGTTCCTCGTTCTTTCGTTGCGCAGGCTCATGGATCGCTGGACTCCAACCGGATCGTCCTGCGGCTTCTGGAATCTCTTCCCCGAAGAGGCCATGTCCTGGAGGTACTGCAGGCGCTCCTCAGCACCTGCGATGTTGTAGAGCAGGTTCCTCTCCATGGTGAGGTTAGTCATGCGCATCTAGGCTACCTCCCTGCACCCATTCTGTTGATGACAGTGTCAAGCAGCTCATCAGCTGTTGATATAAGCCGGCTGGCGGCGCTAAAGGCGTGTTGTTCCCGTATCAGATTGGCCATCTCCTCGTCGATGGAGACACCGCTTATGGAGTCCTTGCGGTTCTGGATCTCCTTGACCAGGAGTTCCTGGGTATCGAGACCGTTATCAATCCTTTGGCCCTGTGTCCCGAGCTCGCCGATGGCAGCGATCCAAGTGTCGATGGGGCTCACATAGCCTTGGCCATCGACCGTACCGCCCTTTTCGAGCAATGACGCGATCTTCAGGGCGTTTAGGCCGTTGCCCGGCGTGGAAGGATCTCCGTCCCAGACCACGAGGTCCGCCGGATCATCAAACGCTACCCGGGCGGTAGACAGGTAGTCGTTGGGATCGCCAACGACAAAGAAGGGCGGTTGCGCCGACGGATCGGAAGGATCGAAAACTCCGCCTCTGCTGTACTGTCCATTCACCATATCCACGATGTCTCGCAACAACAGTTCGAGGTTCTCCTTGAAGCCGTGGACCAGTTCGTTCTTGCTGGTGGCCAACCCGCCAAGCTTGCCGCCTACGTTGGAGACGACCTGGCTGTCTCCTGCCTTGTCGATCCATGCGTACTCAACACCACCCTCTGGAGTAGGCTTCGCGGCCAACTTGAAGGAGGATGTGCGATCGACGAGGGGATAACCGTTCACAGTCACTCTAACGGCCAGGGTACCATCGTTGTACTGAGAGACCGATGCTCCGGATATCTCAGCTATCTCGTCAAGCAGTAGGTCGCGCCTGTCCAGCAGGTCGCCCATGGGGGACTGGCGAGCCGCGGCCCTCCCTATCTCCGCGTTCAGGGTAGCCACTGTCTCAGCCAGCGAGTTCAGCCGTTGTATGTTTGCATCAATGTTCTTTCCGATGTCTTCTTGCAGAGAATCGAGCTGCCCCGCCATGTGCCTGAACATGTCGATGAGCGATCGGCCCTGTTCCAGCAACGCGGTTCTCGCGGGCTCGGAGTCTGGGGAGATCGACAACTCCTGCCAACCGATCCAGAAGTTCTCTATGGCAGCACGCAATCCTGAGTCGGATGACTCCGCCGACATAACCTGAATCTGATCCATGACGTCCCGCTGTACGGCGAAGAATGCGCGGTTGGCGTTCTCGTTGCGAAGGACGCAATCGGTGAAGAAGTCGCGGAGCCTGCGGATCTGCGTAACCCGGACTCCCATACCAGACACTGTGGTCTCACGCTGCACAATCGGCTGAAGAACTACCTCTTGCCGGGAGTATCCGGGAGTGGCGGCGTTGGCCACGTTGTGACCCGTTACGTCCATAGCCCGTCTGGACGCCAGAAGGGCGGACTTTCCGATCTCAAATAAGTTCAAAGACATGCGGGCACCCCCCTACCATCGGTACCGAACGCTTAGGCGCGGTGGTCGAATACCAGCGGCTTGCCCTCCTGGAAGAAGAGCTTGAGCTCGTACTGCACCAGATCGAGCCCTCGTCTAAGCAGCCCCCGGTTCCGCTCGTTAATCTCGGCGATTCGCTTCGCTTTTTCTCTGAGCGCAACTTTCAGCCGCTCTATCTCGGAATCGGACTGCGCCGGAGCAGTCTGGCGCTCGCCCTCAAGCGTCTGAAGCTTCTGCACTAGTTCCTGTTCCGACGGGAGAAGTTTCTCAAGTCCGCCAATGTCCCCGACCACCAGGACTTCGGTCTTCTTCTTACCGAGCTCCAGGAGGTCGTCCATTGCGGACCCGATTTCAGACAATATTAAGCTAAGGCTCCTCGTATTGGTCATTCGCGCGCTCCTATGAGGTTGGGGTGCTACTTGAGCTTGTCGGCCAAGAGCCTTCCCATCATCTTGTCGGCCACCTGCATCGGGTCAACGTTGTAGGTGCCGGCTTCAACTTCTCGAGCGATGGACTCCACCTTGTCGAGGCGCACGTCAGGCAGCTTCTTAACCAGCTCCCTGACTTTGGCAAGATCCGTTTGGCTGAAGGAAAGCGCGATGTCGTCTCCGACAGCCGAGCCGGACGATACCCCCTCCGCCTTTGTGAGCGGTGAGAGGATGCCCTGGGCCTTGTAGACCTTCATGATCTGCCCGATCTGTGCTCTCGATATCATCAAATCGCATCACCCTCTAGGAGAAATCACCGCATTCCACGGTACTCATCGGAAAACCCGCGCATTGGGTTTAGCTTAGGTTACTTTCTGCCAATAGTATCCATTGTGTACATCCGCGCCACCTGGCGTCCCCTATCGGCCGGCTGCTTTATCCCCATACCTAGCGCTGCTTCGCACTTCGGACAGATGCGTCCTTTGACGATAGGCTTCTTGCAGATGACGCAGACCAATTGACTCTCCGGTCCATTCTCGGCTACCAGAAGACCCTGCCTTACGAATTCTACCACGAGATCAACCGGGACTCCCGTCTCATCGCTTGTCTCCTGGATCCCGCAGCCCGGATGGTTGTCTATGTAGTGTTTGACTTTCCGGTACTGTTCCTCTTCCTTGGCCAGGCAATCGGGACATATGGCCCCTCCCACGTACACGTAAAGCTTGCCGCACCGCTTGCAGTTGCGGATGCTACCGCCCATTTAACCTCTCCTCCCGTGCCTTCCTCAGCGTCGCAGAGTCCTGGCAGCGGTTACGCAGTAGACCTTTTCGGCGCCCATCCCTTTGAGGACCCTCGCGGCTTCATCCAGCGTGGCGCCGGTTGTTGTAACATCGTCCACCAGCAGCACCCTTTGCCCGCGCAAGTTAATGGCGCTCTTAGGACTCATGCTCTCCGTGAGGTTTCTCCATCTCATATTTCGTCCAAGTTGGGCTTGATGTGCATACCTCTTTTCCCGGACAAGGAGATCCATCACGGGAGCGCCGAGGAGGGGAGACAGTTCTTTGGCGAGATCCTGGGCCTGATTGTACCCTCGCCGGACCCTGCTGCCCGGCTCTAACGGGATCGGGACCAGCAGGTCAACCGGCAGAAACGGGGCAGCTGCCTTGGCCATGAGGTTGGCGAGAGGGCGTGAGATCCACCGCTCGCCCTGGAACTTCATCTTAGCGATAGCGTTGCGAAGATCGCCCTGGTATATCCCGGCCGAGCGCTGTCCATCGAACACGTAGTAGTTCTTCTGACAATCCGGGCAGACGCGAAGGGGAGGCCTTATCGGAGCGCCGCATAGTTGGCACACCCAGGACATCTCCGAGGACAGCTTGTCCTCACAACCGGGACAGACACCCGATACCGAGTCCTTCGGAAGGGGGCTACCGCACAACGCACACACGGCTGGACTGCCTAGCACCAGTGCAACCAGGCGGTCCAGCAGCCTGCGAGCCAGTGTTGTGATCCTCAATTGCCTGGGGAGGCGCTGCGGCCTCCAACGTTCTTTGATGAGTACATATCCGCATCCGCCTTCTTTACGAGCGTGTCCACATCTGATCCGTCTTCTGGATACACCGAGACGCCCACCGATGCGCCGATGATCGACGGGAGCGGCTCCGGCAGTCCGACGTCGATTGTCAGAGCGACGAGGTTCTCCCTGATCCGGTCCGCGACAACGCGCGCGCGATCCTTGGTGACGCCGGGCAGTATCACCGTGAACTCGTCTCCTCCCGGCCTGCAAACAAGGTCCCGGTCCCGGCACGATGCGCGGATCGCCTGGGCGATAGTCTTGAGAGCCTCGTCTCCGACATGGTGCCCGTATGTGTTGTTGACCTCTCTGAAGTGATCCAGGTCGATGTAGATCAGCGAAACCTGAGACTCTGTCTTCTCGGCTCTTGCGATAGCATCGCGAAGGAGATTCTGGAACTGGCGGTAGTTGTAGAGCCCTGTCAGCGGATCCGTGTGCGCCAACATGGTCGCGCGCTCAAACTTGAGGGCGTTGTCCACCGCCAGAGCAAGGTGGGACGACAGAACAGCTAGGAGCTGCAGTTTGTCGCCGGTCACCTCATCGGGGGCGTAATGGGAGGCCAACCCGAACTCGCCCACAAACTGTTTCCCCAAGTGAAGCGCGGTCACCACGACCCAACCGAAATAGGCGGGTGAGGAACCGTCTTGCCCGCGCGTCCATATGTACTGCCCTTCGGGCTCCCTGTCCCGGAGGCCGGCGTTGATCGCCGCGACATGGGCGCTGGCCCTCTCCAGGTCGACACCGTCCCCGAGCCACGTACAGGCGATCGCCAGTTCTCCCGACTCGTCACCGGTCGGTAGCGCAAGCCAGGTGAAGTCCTCGAGCAGGAGGCTATGAGTGAACGAACGAGCCCTATCGAACACTTCCTGTAGAGTAAGCGCCTCATTGATAGACGAGGCTGCCTGATACAGGGCGAACAGGCCTTCGCGGTTCGCCGACATCCTTGCGGCCAAGCTCAGTAGGTATGAGACCAGGGCCAGAATCACGCACGTAAAGTACAGGCTGATGGGGCCGTAGTTGCTGTATGCCAGCGCGGCAAAGACCCCGAGGGACATCGACACGACTAACAGGATGGCGTGTACGCCAAGACTCACCAGCCTATCGATCGTCCTTCCGCCTCGTGCGGTCAGCGCCGAGTATATAGCGACGAGAATCGTGGTCACCAGAGCATACGCGGTAACGAAAATGAGCGGACCCGTGATGCGGAGCGCCGCGGATGGACCCTCAACCGGATACCCTACCAGGGCAGCCACGGCGCCGCCGGCTGCCGCGGAGATAGCATATGTTCCCACGTTGAACACCGCAGCCCGGAACTTGTTGCGGCCGTTAACCAGTATGGCCAGACCCCCAAGGCTCATTGCCATGGCCGGGAGCTCCCCGCCAAGAATCACCGCGACTACGATCGAGACGGCGGATAGACCCGCGGCAATGTTGCCGCGCATGGGCACTCGATAGATCTCCAGTACAGCGAACAGGACGAGGAGAGCGAGGTAAGGGGCGCTTAGTAGATCGTCCAACAAAGAGCCGGAATGAGCAAGTCGCCAGCCCAGCAGGGCAATGCCCGCCAGACCGACTACCCAAGTATACAAGCCGGCAAAGCGCTTTCGCACGACGCGTCACCCCGAAGCCGTATCGTCCGCCCTGACGTGGAGGACAAAAGCGGGCTCCGCTGAGGCGTCACGGACTGCAAATCCATCGGCCACAAGGCGCCTTGCGATCTGCGCGGATTCCCCGCCATGGTCCCCTATCTCTAGGATTATCTCGACCAGGAGCCGGCTACCTAAGGTCAACTCCCGGTATAGATATCGGACGATGCCCTCCAGCTCTGAAGGCGGCACGTCTCCGGTCAAGAGGACTGCCAGCGGATCGGGAAGGACCTGCGCGACGCGCCACGTCTTCAGAAGGTCCACGATGCAAGCCGCTATGACAGAAAACAGCACCAGCCTATTCCACACCATCCCGGCTTCCTCCCCCGGCTCAGTATATGAACCGGGGATCAGAGACGGGATTCGACTGGCGACTGACCTATACCATCTTCAGCAGTTCCTTAGAGAGGTCCAGCTGCTCCCACGGCAGGTCTAGATCTGCCCGGCCGAAGTGGCCGTACGCCGCCAGAGGCCGGTAGATGGGCCGCTGGAGGTCAAACCTCTCTATGATGGCGCCGGGCCTGAAGTCAAAGGCCTTCTGGACCGCCTCTTGGATCGCGAGGTCGCTCACTCTGCCGGTGCCCTTGGTGTCGACGTTGATCGATACTGGGCGCGCGACTCCGATGACGTAGGCTACCTGTACCTCGCACTCCTTTGCCAAGCCCGCGGCAACAACGTTCTTCGCCACGTAGCGGGTCGCGTAGGCGGCTGAACGGTCGACCTTGGTGGGGTCTTTGCCGGAAAACGCGCCGCCGCCGTGGCGTGAGAATCCCCCGTAGGTGTCCACAATGATCTTCCTGCCGGTGATCCCGCAGTCTCCCTGGGGACCGCCGACGACAAACCGGCCGGTGGCGTTTACCAGTATGCGGGTCTGATCGTCCATCATGCCGACAGGGATGACCGGACGGACAACCTTGTCCAGGATGTCCTGCCTTATGGTGTCAAGGCTGATGTCGCTCGCGTGCTGCGCGGCAACGACGATGGTGTGTATCCTCGCCGGCACACCGTCCATGTACTCGACGGTCACCTGGGTCTTCCCATCGGGGCGCAGGTAGGGCAACACTTTGTCGTGCCTGACTTTTGCCAGCTGTCGTGCCAGCGTATGAGAAAGTTCGATGGGTAGCGGCATATAGACCGGCGTCTCATCGATGGCGTAACCGAACATCATCCCTTGATCGCCCGAGCCCAGGGTATCGGCCATTTGGCCTTCCTTGGACTCCAGAGAGCGATCGACGCCAAGAGCGATGTCCGGAGACTGGTCCTCAATCGCGGTCAAGACCGCGCATGTCTCGGAGTCGAAGCCGAACTTGGCGCGGGTGTAGCCGATCGACCGGAGAATCTCTCTCACGGTAAACGGCATGTCCACGTAGCAATCGGTTGATATCTCACCTGCTACAAGAACCAGGCCGGTCTTCACCAAGCACTCGCAAGCGACCCGGGCCTTTGGGTCCTTGGACAGGATAGCGTCGAGAATTCCATCTGATATCTGGTCGGCAACTTTGTCGGGATGGCCTTCAGTAACGGATTCCGAGGTAAAGAGTCGCCGTCCCTTCCCGATGGTAGGCATGGGAGACCCCCTCACAGGAAACGGATGTTCATAGACAGGCAAATGGTAGCATTAGCATCTTGAGGTGTCAATTTGGCGAATCACTTGGCACGGCAAACACGATTGTGGCTGACGCTACCTCCTCATCGCCAACAAAAGCCTTGCCCGTGGCTTTGCCGATTCCTCGCTTGACCGACAGGATCCGGCTCTCCGCCCTTAGAACGTCACCTGGACGAACGGGCCTGCGGAACCTAGCGGACTCAACGGCCGCCAGGTAAGCGATTCGCCCGCTGTACTCTTCTGACGCCAGGAGCGACAGGCCTCCCGTCTGAGCAAGCATCTCAAGGATGATCACACCCGGCAGAATGGGTTCTGACGGAAAGTGGCCTCGGAAGATGGAAAGGTCGGGTGTAACGTCAAACTCCGTGACGGCGCTTCGGCCGACGTCGAGAGATACAATCCTGTTTACAAAAAGGAAAGGCGGCCTGTGAGGAAGGATATCCTCAACGGCCCGTTCGGCAGGTTCTTTCATTGGCACCCCGTTCTTTCGAGAGTAGTACTAGAGGTGCTTCGCCATCGCTTTGTAGATCACCTTCGCCAGCCCGATCCCGCCACTTCTAGCCCAGTACTGGCCCAGCGCCTGCTCGGCGAAGGCATCCCATCCTCCCAAGTCGGTTCCCGCCGACTTTTGCATTTCCTTCCATATCATTGACAGAAACACGGATTCAAAGTCCTGGCAGGTCTTCTCAAGTTTCCTATCGGTTGCGTTTGTCGACGCCGCTGCTGTGGCTGCCTTTATCTTGCCTTCCGTAATCCCTGCCATCATCTGTGTAGCCGTGATGTACATCGTCTATTACCTCTTCACGTTGTTGGCGATTCCCCACATCTGGTCGGCGGTCTCGACAGCCTTGGAGTTCAGTTCGAAGGCCCGCTGAGCGATTATGAGGTTCACCATCTCGGTCACGATTTCCACGTTGGAGGTCTCTATGTACCCGCCTCTGAGTAGCCCGGCGCCATCCTGGCCCGGTACTGCCTCAACGGGTTCGCCGGAAAGCTGGGTTGCTCTGTACAGGTTGCCGCCGGTAGCCTCAAGGCCTGCCGGATTGACGAACAGGACCAAACTGATGGTCGCGAAGGTCTGCCGTGTTCCGTTCAGAACACCCGATATGATGCCGTCGTCAGTGACTTCGATCTCGGTGGCGCCTTCGGGAATCTCGATGACTCCGCCGTCGCCCACGACCGTGTAACCGGCTGCGGTGCAGAGGCGGCCGTTAGCATCCAGTCTGAAGGACCCGTCCCTGGTGTAGGCGATTCCGGATCCTGTCTCGACAGCGAAGAACCCCTGGCCCTCGATGGCCATGGACAGGGGATCGTCGGTGCGCTCCACGTTACCCTGGCGGAAGCTACGATCGGTCGCTGAGACGCGGGAGCCGCTGCCCAGGGTCGCCGTAGAGCCCACGCCCACGTTTACGGTCTCATAGTAGAGGTCCTGGAACTGCACCCGCTGCTTCTTGTAGCCGGTGGTGTTCACATTGGCGAGGTTGTTGGAGATCGTATCTATAAGAAGCTGTTGGGAAGCCATTCCCGTGGCTCCGGTCCATAGCGCTCTTAGCATTCTGTGTTTCCCCCTCTTAACGGCCTTCTATCTCTTTAGCCTGGCCTCTTCGGCTCCGCTCTCCCTGTTTCGCCTAGACCAGTCCAACCTTGTTGACTGCCTGGCTAAGGGTCTCGTCCGCTGACTGCACGGCCTTCTGCGCTGCTTCATAAGCGCGCATGGCGTAGATAAGGTTCACCATTTCAACAACCGGATCGACGGAGGACTTCTCAAGCGCTCCCTGGGCCACGTGAACGTCCTCGACCTGGTACGCCACCATGTCGCCGGGATTGAACAGAGAGGTCCCCTCCTTCACGAGGAGAGTCTCGTCTGCGAACTGCCACAGGACCAGAGAACCTACTTCCTCGTCTCCGACGAGCACGACCCCGTCTTCTCTCACCGATTTGGGCAAGACCCCCTCGACGTGAATGGGGCCTGAATCTCCCAGGAGCCTGTAGCCGCCAACGGACAGGTAACCGTCTGCGGAGATCTCGATGTCGCCCCTGCGGGTGTAGCGGGTGCCGCCTGTCGTCTCGACGGCGAGGTACTGTCCACCGGGCAAGGCTATGTCCAGGGGGTTGCCGGTGACTTCGATGGGTCCTACGGAGTGGATGGTCTCAATCGTCTCGACGACTGTGCCGGCGGTCACTCCTCCGATGGCTTCGGGAAAGGTCGGCGGGTTCATCGCGTACATAAGGGCGTCGTTGAAAGAAGTAAAGACAATCTTGTCTTTGTTATAGGCTGCTGTGTTGGCATTTGCGAGGTTATTGGCGATGACTTCCTGGTTGCGCACCTGAGCGCGCATCGCCGTTACGCCGGACAGAATACCGCGGATCATATATATCTCTCCCCCCAATAGTCCTATCGGGGGGAGAGGCTCTCGAGTTTATAGCGAATGCCAAGGCGATATGGCAAGGCGTGTCGCCAGGCTCCGGTCCTCTTAAGTCGAGATCCCTTTCATGTGTTTCTCGTACAGGTCCAGGTTCTCCAGAGCTATCCTGGTACCGCGGGCCACGCATGACACCGGGTCATCGGCTACGTGGATAGCCAGGCCTATTTCGGCTCCCAGGTACTCATCGATGCCTTGCAGTAGAGCGCCGCCTCCTGAGAGCACAACGCCTCTCTCTATGATGTCGCCCAGGAGCTCGGGAGGCGTCTTGTCCAGCACACCTCGCACCGCCTGTCCGATCGTCTGGAGCGGTTCGTTGATCGCCTCGCGGATCGAGTAGGTGTCAAGGACAAGGCTCCTCGGTAGGCCCGAGACAAGGTCGCGTCCCCGGACTTCAACTTCCTTCCGCTCTTTCGGGACGGCCGATCCCGCCGCGATCTTGGCCGCTTCGGCAGTGGTGTCGCCGATGATCAGGTTATACTCACGCCTGACGAACCTAACGATCGCGTCGTCGAAGGCATCCCCTCCGACGCGTGTAGACACGCTCTTCACCATATCCCTCATTGACAGGACGGCTATGTCGGTTGTACCGCCGCCGATATCCACGATCATGTGTCCCGAAGGCCCTGAAATGTCCAGTTCGGCTCCGAGAGCCGCCAGTATGGGTTCTTCCATCAGATAGACCTTGCCGCCGCCGGCGGCCTTTCCGGCCTGAGCGACCGCGCGCCGCTCAACATGGGTAATGTCGGCAGGGATGGCCAGGAGAAGCCGAGGCCTTATTGGCGGGAACCAGGACAGGCTGTTGCGCAGAAAGTACTTGAGCATCGCCATTGTCACATCAAAGTCAGTGATGACGCCTTGGCGAAGCGGCCGGACTACTTGAATGTCGGTAGGCGTCCTGCCAAGCATCCTCTTGGCTTCGTTGCCCACGGCGATAACCTTGTTTCCGGGGACGGTCTTTGCCACGACTGAAGGTTCCCTGATGACTACCCCGCGCCCTGACACAAACACCAGGACGGAGCACGTACCGAGATCGATACCGACGTCCCTGCCTATCATCTCATGCACTCCATGTCTCTTTGTATCTTCATGTCTCTTGCCGCATTGTCGCCACAATTCGACGGATGGAACGTGAGTCCTGCCGAAAAATGGTTAACCCAGGACGGGTATCCTGGGTTATCATCGGTGGAACGCACAGGGCGCGTTAACGGTGTCGGGACCTGCGGCGCGTCCTTGCCATCTAGTCGTCCTGGTACTTGCGCTTTGTGGCTTCGCCTCCCCTTAAGTGCCTTTCGGCCTTGTTCATATCAAGCACTTCCCGGACAAGTTTGGCCAGTTGCGGCCTTATCTTAGGCAGCCTGTCGGTGACGTCCTTGTGAACGGTGCTCTTGGACACGCCGAACGCGCGCGCTGTCTCGCGGACCGTGGCATGGGTATCTTCGATGTACTCCCCCACGTCGATGGCGCGCTTCCAGATTACGTCGTTCATGGCCCGGCCCCCTCCCGGCGTCTTACGCTATGATGTATATGGCTCTCTTGCTGAGATCATGCGGCACCCGTGCTGTTTCATTTGGCGGCGGCCAAGCACTGGCGGGCCGACAGCGGTTCACCTGAGGACGAAATGCTGAAGTAGACCCCGTCAGTCCCACCTGCCCCGAGAACCTCTCCTTGCTCGACACGATCACCGGGCGCTAGCAGTACTCCATAGACCCGCCCATAGGTTGTCTCCAGGCCACTGTCGTGCCTTAGGGTGACAACCGTGCCGAGAAGAGGGTCCACGCCGACGGACTTGACGGACCCGGCAAGCGCGGCGACAACGTCCGCCCCGTTCTCGCAAGCGATCTCTACCCCTGAGTAGTAAGTCCACTGCTCCAACTGTTTGGAGAATACCCATCCGGGCTCGGAGATAATCTTGCCGCTCACGGGCCACTTGAGGCTTGCCAGGAGTTCCTCGGGGGTCGGTTGAGACACAACCGGCTCTATGGTGGTACCGGGTTCAGGTTGGCCATCTATCGTTGTGGCGGGAATGGCGGTGTCATCCTCAGGAGCTGCGGTGTTGGCGCTCCATGTAGTCGCGCCAGCGGCGTTTCCCGTCCCGGCTCCTGTCGCGTTCACGGTTGTGGCGGTGGGGTCAGTATTGTTGCCACTGGACTCCTGTGAACCGGGCAGAACATATGTCCCGGTGACAATCCCCGGCTCGGGAACGCGAGTGAAACTCCCCTGGTATATGCCCAAGTAGAACCCCGAAACGAACAGGGCGGCGCAGCACAACATGAGTCCTGTGACGCGAAGGACCACCTTGAACTGCGCCTTCAAGAAGCCGCCCATCCCGCTCTTTGACTTAGTGGATGGCTGATGCTGTGCCGCGGGTTTCGTGGGGTTCCCAGGGTCGGTCGGTTCGACCCTAATCTGGTCTACAAACCGGGGTTCAGCCCGGTCCTTGTCTTCATCCAACAAAACTGCACCTCCGGTTGGTTATGATTACCATAACCGGCCGGAGGTATGCGTAAGGTTGGCCGAGAACAGGATGGGTCCGCCAGGTGCCTCTACTGATTGCCCTTTATCGCCTTGACTGTAGGCTCGTCGAGCCTCTTCATCATCTCCGTCACCAGCGTGACGGCCATGTCGAAGTCGTCGCGATGCATGATCCCGGTGTGGCAGTGCCCGTAGCGCACCGGGATCGTGATCGGGAGGGTCGGGACGCCTGTCCTGTTGACCTGGATCTTACCTCCGTCGTTGCCGCCGCCCGGCATGAAGCCGAACTGGAGCGGGATGCCTGCGGACTTCGCGGTGGCGATGACGAAGTCACGAAGACGCCTGTGGGCGATGAGCGAGTTGTCGTACACTAGGATGCCGGGCCCCTTGCCGAGCCTTACCCGTCCTTCCCACTCGGCCACGTTAGGAGTGTCCCCCGGGATATCGAACTCCAGGACGATGCAAATGTCCGGATCGACGGCGGCGCCGCTGGTTGTGGCCCCTCTGGTCCCAACTTCCTCCTGGACTGTGCCGACACCGTACACGGTGTTGGGGTGCTCCACGCCCTGGAGGGCCTTTATGACCTCCATGAACACCGCGCAGCCAGCTCGATCGTCGAACGCTTTGCCGAGCAGGTACTTGGGGTTCTTCATCACGGTGAAGGGTGAGAACGGGATAACGGGATCTCCGGGAACAATGCCCATTGCCTCGGCCTCTTCCTTGCTGGACGCGCCGACGTCGATGAACATCCGGCTCCTGTCGGGAACCTTGGCGCGCTCATCGGGTTTCTGGATGTGGGGCGGCCTCGTGCCGGTTACGCCAATGACATCACCCGATGAGGTCTTTATCACAAACCGCTGAGCCTGGGATACCTGCTCAAGCAGGCCCCCAAGCACCTGGAACTTGACGGCGCCCTCCTTGGTAATGTACATGACCATGCCGCCGACCTCATCCATGTGTCCGGCCAGCATGATCCTGGGCCTGTCTGATGTACCCGCCTTCTTGCAGATGACGCTGCCGAGGTTGTCTTTGGTAACCTCGGCATATGGGCGCATCTTGGCGGCAATGTAGTCCGAGACCTCGTCCTCGTATCCAGGGACGCCCGGTAGTTCAGAGATTGCCTTGAGGAGCGTAAGCCTTTCGTCCACGTGAATCCCCCTCCGCATGTAGTCGTAAGCCAGCGCCAAACACCTCTGTCGGATCATCCATTCGCCAGTAAGCGCCGCGCACTCCTGTCACCACAGGCTAGGCCTGCGGCAAACCAGAACCGGCGTTTACTAACTAAAGAAAAGTTTACACTTCGCGGCACCGGAAAAGCCCGCGTGTTGAGGATTGTGGGAACTAGCGTTATCCGTGACACAAAGGCGTTTCTTGGCTAGAGATCGCATGGCGCCTATGATCTGGGAAAGACATAGTCCCCATTTGCTTTGTTTTGAAAGGTGACACTAGTCAATTTACAATGTATCTTTATGTATACAAATGTCGAAATCTGCGATCGGGTGGAAGGTCTGATGCCAAGTAGCGCTGGACTAGTTCGCTTACTGGTCGCGTCGGATGACGTCAACCTTCGGCAACTCGTAAGGCGGACTCTGACAGAGGTCTGCCGGCGACTTGATGTCTCTGCCGCGATGATTCACCTGACCGACGGCTCGGCGGTCGCCCTTAGGGACGACGTTAACCTGCCGGAGGAAGCAAGGCTTGCCTTCACGATGGTGCCGAGAGGCCCCGGGTGCACCGGCTGTGCGGCAGAGGGGACACCTGTGGTCGAGGAAGGCTTCGACAATCAGCTTTCGTGTCCGTCGGGTCCGTCAATGGAAGCCATGGGGTATCGGAGCCACGCATGCATTCCATTGTAGATCGCGTCAACCTCGATCGGCGCCTTGAGCGCTCTTTCCGACTCCCCGAGGAATTATGCGAAGAACGACATCAACCTAATGATCGCTCGCGGCAAGTGCCTGGTTCTGGCTCTACATCACATCGCACACTTCCCCGAACTCAGTTCCGAATGGGTCGATCTCGGCGAAATGCACGCAGACCTTTATTCGAACCCCGATCCCGATCGCCGGTACGGGGCAGAGCTGCAGCCACAGGGCTCGTCGAGCGTGATCGACCAAGTGCTGGCAGCTGCGGATATTGACCAGCCACTCCCGCCATCTGTGGTGGCCCGCTCCCTGCAGAAAGGGATAAACTGGCCGACACTGCGCCGCATCTGCGA
Source organism: uncultured Eubacteriales bacterium (assembly GCA_964602455.1). Taxonomy (GTDB): domain Bacteria; phylum Bacillota; class Sulfobacillia; order Fermentithermobacillales; family Fermentithermobacillaceae; genus JBBDIP01. The sequence goes on from CAZRRG010000034.1 coordinate 18,423, forward strand.
CTATCTCGAACAGCAACAGGGCCCCGTATCTCGTAGAAGCATCTCAAACGACCTGGGATTCACCGACGTAACAGCTGGCAACTACCTTTCCTACCTCGCAGATGCCGGCATCGTGGTGAAAGAGGTTGCCTACGGCCGCATCGGCCGCCCGGCATTCATCTACCGGCTTAACAGACCACTACCCAATCGAACTGGTCAGGATACATACCAGTCATATACTCCCTCGATGAGTCAGCCGACAACGGAAGGAGCATGTAACCTGTAGACATCATCGCAGAAGATGGCCTATACAGCCGTCCCAACACAAGACGCTCTTTCGCTATTGGTTAACTTGCGAAATCTCCCTCAAACAGCCCGGGCTTCGATGATGATTCTGGGATCTCCAGCCATCGTCGCAGTCGCCCGTGGAGGAGGCCGATTATGAAGCGTTTCGTTCCATTGGCCATTTCCGTTGCCGGTCTAGGGATACTAGATGCGTTGGTTCACGCACTTCTCCTATACGATGGGACCCTGCAGAACCAGATCCTGCTGCTTTCTTGGAGGGAGCTCTACTCGCGTTGCCTGGTGATTAGCGTGCTGATGGCAGCGGTAGCTCTGTATGTATCCAGTGTCTTGAGGAAGAGAGAACTGGACAGAGAGAGGGATGTGTTCCAGAGCGCAGAGATCGGTTACCGCACCGTCTTCGGGGAACTCGATGAGGGGTTAGCCGTTAGGGAGATCATCTGCGATGAGAACGGCACTCCCGTGGACTACCGGTATATTGACGTAAACCCCACTTTCGAGGTGATCACGGGTCTCCCCAAGAAGGACATCGTCGGCAGGACGGGACGCGAGCTCTTCCCCAGGCTCGGAGAGGACCTCATCCAGGCCTTCGGCCGCGTAGCTCTCGGCGGCGAGACCGAACGCTTTGAGGCCTACATCGAGGACCTGGACCGGCACTTGGCCTACACTGTCTTCCCGCTGCCCAATGGGCAATTTGGGACCCTCATGATCGATGTGTCGGATCGAAAGGAGAATGAGGCCGCTCTCAGGCGCACAGCACAGTTCGAGAACTGTGTGGCGAGAATAGCGCAGACGCTGGTGTCAAAGGAAGGCGAGGATCTGAGCGACGTGCTGGAGACGCTTGCGGATACCCTGGAGCTGGATTACTGCGCAGTAATCGGCGTCCGGGATCAGAAAGCCATCTCGCGCATACAGGAATGGTCCGCCCTTTCATGTATGCCTTCCGGATTTCTTGGCCCAGGGTTTGAGATTGAGCGCCTCGGTGATTGGTATGTGACTCTCAGGTCCGGCAGCTGTGTCCTTGCAGGCGACCTGGTAGAGTCAACTGATCTGAAGGAAAGAGTCGTCAGTCAGATAGGCCTCCGGGCACTCGCTCTGGTCCCGGTGAGGTATCAGGACAAGCTCGTAGGTCTGCTGGCTGTCGGCTGCCGTCAGGCGAGAACGTGGTCTTCGGATGAGACTACGCTGATGGTTACCATCTCCGAGATCATGGCGACCTACCAGAGGCGAGTGCAAGCTGAGCGAAGGATGGAGTATCTAACGTATCATGATGGCCTAACCCGAGTGCACAACAGGGCCTACTTCGAAGACAGGTTCATCGAGACAGTGGCCGACAAGCCCCTCATGAGCATCATCATGGGTGACCTCAACGGCCTGAAACTCATCAACGATACTCAGGGCCACGCGGAGGGCGACCGGCTTATCGTGGCTGCCGCTCGAGCGATCAAGGCCGCCTGCCGGCGTCACGATACAGTCATCAGGTGGGGCGGCGACGAGTTCCTTGTTGTGCTCCCGGACGCAGGAGCGCATGTGGCGGCCGATCTGTGCGACAGGATTACTGAGCAGTGCCGCGCGTCGGAGATCAGCATCTCCCTTGGCCACGCCACAAGGACCGATGCGCGCATGTCAGTCCGCAACCTCATCAAGAAGGCCGAGGATCACATGTACTTGAACAAGCTCGGCGATGGCCGCAGCGCGCGGCACTCTCTCCTGTCTTCGCTCGAGCACTCGCTGCTTGAGGCTAGCCGGGAGACGAAGGAGCACTGCGACAGGATTAAGGAGCTGTCGACGCTTGTGGGCAAGGCGCTTGGGATGGACCAGAGCGGGCTAGATGAACTTGCGCTGCTGGCATCCCTCCACGACGTCGGCAAGATCGGCATCCCAGACCACATCCTCCTGAAGCAGGGAGTGCTTACTCCCGAAGAGTGGGTAACCGTGAAGAAGCATCCTGAAGTGGGGTACCGGATCGCGCTCGCCACAAGCGACCTTCACCTGATCGCGGAAGGCGTCCTTTCCCACCATGAGCGTTGGGACGGAAAAGGATACCCCCGAGGGATCGCCGGCGAAGACATACCGCTGATGGCCAGGATCATCTCTATCGCTGACGCATTTGACGCAATGACCAATGAGAGGCCTTATCGAGCCGCTCGCTCGCCCGAGGAGGCGTTGGAGGAACTGAGGAGGTGTTCGGGCACTCAGTTCGACCCGTCGTTGGTGCCCATCTTTGAGCGAGTCATCGTGGATTGGCTATCATGCGTGAAAGAGCCCACTGACATGGTAGCAGACATGCAGGAGCAGGCGGCGACGCCGGCGGGGGTCTAGAATACTACTGTTATTGTCAGTCATAGATGTGGAACTCTGGCACGCTGGTTAGCATACTGTGCCGTCGTGTCTGGCGTTCCGTCTCTGGTGAGAAAGGCATGAATCCGCCGGTAACCGTAGCGCCCATCCGCCG
>CAZRRG010000035.1:0-21094 GCA_964602455.1 uncultured Eubacteriales bacterium
GGAACCCGGGACCTCACAGCAGCGACCCGGGACCTCAAAGCGGCCTGCCGCTTGCCATCGATACCCATGCACACGTGTCCATGCCTGACTTCGACGCCGACCGGGAGGACGTGCTCGACCGGTGCCGGGTTCAGGGCGTGCACTTCGTCGAGATCGGTTTTGACGCGCAGTCGTCCCACGCTTCCATTCAACTGGCCGAAACGCTGGGCGGTAAGTGTGCCATCGGAGTCCATCCCCATAATGCCGGGGACTCCATGAACGAGGTGGAGGCCCAATGGGCCGGCGTCAAGTCTCTTCTCGAAGAGCACCCGGCAGTCGTAGCAGCCATCGGGGAGATGGGCCTGGACTATGCCAGGGATTTTTCCCCGCGGCCCCTGCAGGCGGCTTGCTTCCAAATAGGCTTGGAGCTGGCACGCGATAGAGGACTGCCCGCAGTGATCCATCAGCGCGACGCCCACCAGGATGTCCTGGATATGGTGAAGAGAGCTGGGCTTACTGCACCCGTCATATTCCATTGCTTTTCTGGGGACGCCGATTACGCGCGCAAGTGCGTCGAATTGGGCGGCTACCTTGGGTTTGGGGGAACAGTAACCTATCCCAAGAACCAGCACTTAAGAGATGCGGTGGCAGCCATCCCGAAGGACCGGATCCTCCTTGAGACCGACGCCCCTTACCTGTCTCCACAGGGGATGAGAGGCAAGCGCAACGAGCCGGTCCGTGTTCTGGAGACGGCCGCGCTGGTAGGTCAGGTGCTAGGGGTTGGACTGTCGGAGATCCTCGCCATCACATCCGCCAATTCCGAGCGGGCCTTCTTGGGAAGGACCTCTTGGATGACCAACTGATTCCTGCATTTCCTGCCGCAGCATAAAACCCCGAAGTCCGCATAACATAACGTGTGTACAGTAGCCGGGCATAGGCCAAACGGCCTAGGGCGGGTCAGGCAAAAGGCGGTACGGCAGGAGATCCCAACCTAAGGGCGAACTAGTCTAATTGGAGGGATAATCTATTGCGCATCTGGGTCGTCGCTGCAACCAGTAGGAAGAAGCGAAGCCCTCTATCATATGCCCTGCTAACATGCATTATAGGAACGCTGTTGGCGATTGCCTGCGTGGCAACTGTGCTGGTAAATGATAAGCAGATCGTGGTGTCGGCTTGGGATCGCGAAGTCCGGCTTCACAATCCGGGCGATACGGTAGAGGAAGCTATCGCTGAGGCGGGAATCGTGCTTGGGCCCATGGATCGGGTCATCCCGCCGCTTGATTCTGTCGTGAAGAACGGTATGACGGTAGAGATACGAAGAGCAGAGCCCGTTTTTGTGAAGAAGGGCGACAGTGTAACAACCTACCTCACATGTGATACCGATGTCTCCAAGATTCTCGCTCTAGCAGGTGTAGAACCTGGGCCTGAGGATATCGTGATCCCCGCTAAGGGCAGGAGCATCACCGAGACAGGCCTTGTGAAGGTCGTTGAGGTCACCTATGCCGAAGTCACTGAGAATGTGGAGATACCGTTTGCTACAGAGAGAAGGAACGATTCTTCCATCGAGGCCGGCCTGAGCAGGGTCTACAGGTACGGCAGCAACGGTGTCTCTCGGGTGAATTACAGGGTACGGTACGAGGACGGCGTCGAGGTGTCCAGGGAGGAACTCGGACGAGAGGTCGTTTCCGAACCCAAATCCCAGGTCGTCTTGGTAGGTACGCTGCAGCAAGTCTCCCGTGGCGGCGAGGACATAAGGTTCGTGAAGGCGTTTGAGATGCGCTCGACAGCCTACTGTCCCTGCACCAAGTGCTGCGGGCCTAACGCCAAGGGGGTCACCGCCCTCGGAATGCAAGCCAAACAGGGAGTCATAGCCGTCGATCCCCGGATCATACCGTTAGGCACGAGGGTGTACGTCGACGGGTACGGATACGCGCTTGCGGCCGACACGGGCGGCGCCATAAAAGGCAACAAGATCGACGTGTGCTTCGAGACCCACGACGAGGCTCTCCGCTGGGGGATGCGGAATACCAAGGTCTACGTACTTGAATGACAGCACCTCAGTACGGCAAGGTCCTTAGAGAGTTCGGGATAATCCCCAAGAAGAGACTGGGGCAGCACTTCATGATCGATCCCGCGTTGCTGCGCTCCATCGCCACCCTCATGCTTCCGGATGAAGGCCGGTATGTGGTGGTGGAGATTGGCGCCGGGATCGGCACACTTACGAGGGAGTTGGCCGGTCGGGCCAGGAGAGTCTACGCTCTTGAGATGGACCGCGACCTGGCGCCGGCGTTGGAGACGACCTCAAAGGAGATGCCCAATGTTCAGATCGTCTGGGGTGACGCCCTGGAGTTCGACCTTTCCGGCGGGACAGTCGCCCAGGATAACCCCGGCGAGCCCCTGGCCTTATGCGGGAACCTGCCTTACTACGTGACCTCAGAGATCATGTATAGCGCTCTCGTGAAGAGGGCTAAGTGGAGCCGGATGGGATTCGTGGTGCAAGAGGAGGTCGGAGAACGAATGGCTGCCCCTCCCGGCAGCCGCGACTTTGGCCGGCTCTCCCTATGGTGCCAGTACAGAGCCGACGTCACAATCGAGAAACGTATCTCCAAGGGCTCTTTTGTTCCTCGTCCCGATGTCGGGTCGTGCCTTGTAACCCTTCGGGTGAAATCCCAGTTCCCCCTCACACCGGGGGAAGAGGCGCTATTGGACTCCATCTCCCGGGCCGTCTTCTCGCAGCGGAGGAAGACGCTCCAGAATGGTCTGAAAGAGGTCTTCTCCGATCGCGAAGCGCTGCTGGCCGCGCTCACGGCGGCCGGTGTTGATCCGCTCCGCCGTCCGGAGGACTTGTCGGTCGACGACTTCGTGAGGCTCACCAAGGCGGCATCCCGGACCTATTGAACAGTGTCCAGACCACAGCGAAGGCACCATCCAGACCCACTCTGAGGCAGCGGCCAAACCCCCTGGACTGACCGCTTGATCACAGCCAATTGCCTGCATATTTGCGGGAAAGGTCTTGAAGTGCTAGAATTATGTGAAAGGTGGCGAAGGGGGGAGAGCCATAGATGTACTTCATCAGCCCCACCAAAGGGCCCATGTCCTTTGGCGCGATGTTCGAAGACATCTGCGACTTCATGGCCCAAGAGCCCCATGCCGAGTACAAGCTGATCGTAGGTAGCGACTCACAGTCGCGGGATCAGATATGCTTTGTCACCGCTGTGGTAATCCATAGGCTGGGCAAAGGCGGTCGCTATTTCTACACCCGCTCTCATGTGAAGAAGATGCCGAGCCTGCGCCAGCGCATCTTCTACGAAGCTCACCTTAGCCTGGATGTTGCGTCCAAGCTCGCCGCCGAGATCTCAAAGAACGGCCATTCCGACCTAAATGTTGAGATACACATGGACGTCGGCCATCACGGCGAGACGAAATCGATGATCAGGGAACTGGTGCAGGAGATCTCGAGCAGCGGCTTTGCCGCAAAGATAAAGCCGGACGCATACGGCGCGTCACAAGTAGCGGACAAGCACTCCAAATAAACACGGAGAGAGGGATAGCCCGTGCCGCAAAAGAACACGATTGAGGCTATCCGCGAGAAGTTGGATAGTCGCCTCGGCCAAAAGGTCACTGTCAGGGCCAACGAGGGCAGGAAGAAGGTCTTTCAGAAGAAGGGCGTTCTCGAGAAGACTTACCCCAGCATCTTCGTGGTCAGGTTCAGTGACGACGATGACGACAGGCACATGTCGTGGAGCTACATCGATGTCCTTACTGATGCGGTTGAACTAAGGTTCGACGGTGGACAGGACGAGTAGAAAAGCAGATCAAGAAACCAAGAGCAGCTAGGCAAGCACAGACCAAACAACTTAGTTTAGCGCATTGAATGAAGGGCCGCGTGAAAGCGCGGCCCTCTTATTGTGCTTTCCCCATCAGATGAACCGGAGATGGACCGGATATGAGCCGGCACCGGCGGCTCCCCCTCAAATCACCACTTAACCGCGCTCTACATAAGGTGTTTACAGATGCCTTATCTGGAAGGTGGGAGGGCCATGGATGCGGTCCTGAAAGTGCTGCAAGTCTCCGCCCCGACTCTCCTGGGGCTTCCGAACGTCGTTGGGGTAGGAAGAGGCGACAAGTTCGTTAAGGGTGAGTCAACAGGAAGGCCGGCGGTGACGGTCCTCGTGAAGCAGAAACTTCCGAAGGACGCGCTGCAGGCGTGTGACCTTGTGCCGATGAGTATTGCTGATGCGTATACGGATGTCATCGAAGTAGGGGAGGTCGTCGCGCTCGGTGTGCCAAGCCTGGCGGGTCCCAACATAACCAGGACTGAGAGACACCGCCCCGCCATGCCCGGGGTAAGCGCGGGCCACTACAAGGTATCAGCCGGGACGTTCGGCGCCGTGGTCTACGACATCAAGACCGGCGAACCCCTCCTGCTCTCTAACTGCCACGTCTTTGCCAACAGCAGCAACGGCAAGGACGGTAGGTGCAAGATCGGCGACCCTATCTATCAGCCCGGACCATATGATGGTGGCAAGAAAGAGGACACCATCGCCACGCTCCACAACTTCGTCCCAGTCTACATGACCTCGACCTCATCTTCCTGTCCGGTGGCTGCGGCGGTTGAGTCAGGGCTCAACCGCGTAGTGAAGTGGTTCAGGCGTAGCTACGAGGTAAGGCTGTACAAACGCGCCTCCACCGTCAACTTGGTTGACGCGGCCACCGCCAGGCCGCTTAGGAGAGACTATATAACCGATGAGATAGTCGGGATCGGCGTCCCGAAGGGGATGGCGGAGGCCACGGTCGGCATGAAAGTCCGTAAGAGTGGCCGCACGAGCGGCCTCAACTCCGGCACCGTGAAGGTAGTGCAGGCCACGATAAAGGTCGGCATGGGCGATGCTGGGGACGCGACGTTCAGCGACCAGATCGTCACGACCCATATAGCGCAGCCGGGAGACAGCGGCTCCCTGGTCGTCAATGAGCAGGGGCAGGCGGTTGGCCTCCTGTCGGCGGGCTCGGACACTGTGTCGATCTTCGGGCGGATGAAGAACGTGTGCGACGCCCTGTCCATAAGGCTGTAAGAGGATAGGAGCGTTCTTCGGAGAAGTAACGCCAGGTGAAAGACACTGCGGCTGAGTTCTCTCGAAGAGCGTTCGGCAAGGTCAACTTGACCCTCAGGGTCACGGGCAGAAGGCCGGACGGGTACCATGAGGTGTCGACTATCATGGTCCCCGTTCACCTGCATGACGTGCTAACCTTCCGCCCAGGCGGAGAGGGTCTTTCCGTCGTTTGTCCCTCCATCCCGGGGCTCTTACCCAAGGATAACCTGGTCACAAAGGCCGTCCAGGCGGTCTTTGACGTGTCGGGATGCCGCCTTGGTCTGCAGATACAGGTTGAGAAGGCCATCCCGGAGGGAGGCGGCATGGGCGGAGGCAGTTCTGATGCTGCTGCCGCTCTACTGACGGTCAACGGTATGTTGCCCGAGGAACTCAGGCTTCGCCCCGGGCGGCTCCTCAAAGTGGCTGCCAGCATTGGAGCCGACGTCCCATTCTTCCTCGGGTGCAACTCAACCCCCCCGGCGTGGACAGCCGCATGGTGCATGGGTATAGGCGCCGATGTGCATCCATTGCCCGAGCCCAAGCAGTTCCACCTGGTGCTGGCTGTACCGTCTTTCCAGGTCAACACAGCGCAGGCCTACAAGGACTGGGATGAGCTGAACCCGGGGCCGAGGCCGCAACAAGACTGGGGTGAGCAGGCTGTCTTCAGCGCGCTATCTTCAGGCGACGCCGAGACTCTGGCAAAGCTCCTCGTCAATGACCTCGAGGGGCCCGTGTCGATGCGGCACCCGGAGATCGACGCCATAAAGCGCGGTCTTACCTGTTCCGGAGCGCTTGGGGCCGCCATGACCGGAAGTGGCTCAGCGGTTTTTGGAGTCTGCCGGTCACCCGAACACGCGGAAGAGGTTAAACTTGAGATGGAGGCCCGCGCTAGTGAACTGGGTCTTCGAAGTGTGGTCGTCCTACGAACGGGGTGTGAAGATTGACCATTGACGCGATTGTGCTTGCGGGACGCGAGAACACAGGCAACCTGGCCGCGGATAGCAGCGAGCGCCTTGAAGCCAATATCGACATCGCCGGCAGGCCCATGGTGTCCTACATTCTTGACGCGCTATCGGCCGTCCCCCGGGTGGGGAGGATCCTGCTGATCGGCCCCTGCGACGGGCTTTCTCAATACGAGAGCGATAGGGTTAAGCTGGTGGAGCCCGGGCAGAGTCTGTTCGACAACGTGAAGATCGGCCTCGGGCACGTCGAGACCGAGTTCGCTATCATATGCGCTTCAGACATCCCGCTGGTGACATCCACGATCATAGAGGACCTGCTTGACCGCTGCCTTGCCAGCGGAGCCGACTTCTGTTACCCGGCCTCGAAAAAGGAAGACTGCGACAGGGCGTTTCCCGGTGTTAGGCGGACCTATGTAACGCTGAAGGAGGGCACCTATACCGGCGGAAACATCTTCTTCGTGAGGAAGGCCGTCGTCGAGAGCGCGTGGCCGATGGTGGAGAAGATGATCGCTTACAGGAAAAAGCCCATTAAGATGTTCGGCGTTCTTGGCCTGAAGTTGCTCGTTAAGTTCCTTCTGAAGACGGCCAGCGTCGCCGAACTTGAGGAAAGGGTCAGGCATCTCCTTGGCCTGAACCCGAAGGGTATTCTAGGGGCCAGCCCTGAAATCGGCGTCGATGTGGACAAACCCTCCGATCTGGAGCTTTGCCGCCGTATTCTGGCGAAGTGATATAATGCCCGAGGTGAGCTAGCTGTGCCGGAAGATCGACAATTGGGAGCGGTTGTACTGGCGGCAGGCGGAGGGACCCGGATGAAGTCCAAGGATCCGAAGGTCCTTTTCACTGTTTGTGGCCGGCCTCTTGTGCATTATGCCCTTGACGCTGTGGCGACGCTCTCCCCGCGCAGGATCGTGGTCGTAATCGGCCATAAGGGCGAGGACGTGCGGCGCGAGATCGACAGTACCTGGAATGCGGACAAGTCTATCCGGGAGACCTTGGTCTACGCCTGGCAGCGTGAACAAAAGGGCACCGGTCACGCCGTGATGTGCGCTACGGACGAGCTTGGGGACGCCGGTGATGTCCTCATACTGAACGGCGACACAACCCCGCTCCTACCTCCCCGGTTGCTTCAGGACTTCGTGGAGTTCCACCGGAGCCAGGATACGGATGTAGCTCTCATCACGTACTTCCCCGACGATCCCGCCTCTTACGGTCGCGTAATCCGCAGCTCCGATGGAGCCGTTCTAAGGATTGTGGAGGCAAGGGACCTGACGCCGGCCCAGAAGGACGTGCGCGAAGTCAATTCGGGCATCTACCTGGTCAAGAAGAACGCCCTCTTGCAGCTCCTGGGCGAGATAACAGACCAGAACGAAAAGCGCGAGTACTACCTCACCGATATCGTCCACATAGCCTCCGGGAAGGGCCTCAAGGTGGCAGGTATGGTGGCTAAGGACCCGTCTGAGGTACTGGGAGTGAACGACCGCAGGGAGCTGGCCGAGGTTGAGTCCCAGAAGCGCAGGCAGATAATAGACGGCCTTATGCTGGCGGGTGTTACCGTCAGAGACCCCGCGTCAACCTACGTTGACCACGGAGTCCGAGTGGGACAGGACACAGTCCTGGAACCCCACACTTATCTTCGAGGATCTACTGTAATCGGGTCCGGATGCGTGATCGGTCCAGGGACCGAGATCCGGAACTCTGTTGTGGGGGACGGCAGCCGCGTCTGGGCATCGGTCGTGGAAGACTCGGATGTCGGGCGGAACGTGCAGATAGGGCCTTACGCCCACCTGCGGCCCAACACGACCCTGTCGGATGACGTGCTGATCGGCAACTTCGCCGAAGTCAAGAACTCGGTCATCGGCCCCCGCACAAAGATCCATCACCACAGCTATACCGGCGACACGGATATAGGCGCCGGAGTCAATATTGGGGCGGGTACCGTTACGGTGAACTACGACGGAACCCACAAGCATCGCACCATCATCGAGGACGGAGCCTTTATCGGATGCAACGCCAACCTAATCGCGCCCGTGAGAGTTGGTAAGGGCGCCTATGTCGCAGCAGGGTCCACTATCAACCTCGAAGTTCCGCCGGATGCCTTGGCCATAGCCAGGGAGCGGCAGGTGAACAAAGAGGGCTGGGTGGTCCGCAGAAAAGAACAGGGGAGGTAGCAGCAAGAAATGTCGCCGTACGGTGATAAGAGATTACAGGTCCTTTGTGGGAACTCCAACAAGGCGCTGGCCGAAAGCATCTGCAAGCACATTGGCGTGCCCTTGGGCAACGCTTCGGTCTCGAAGTTTTCGGACGGAGAGATCAAGGTCATCATCAACGAGAATGTCCGGGGTTCCGACGCATTCGTGGTGCAGTCTACCTGCAGCCCCGTGAACGACAACCTGATGGAACTCTTGATCCTCATTGATGCCCTAAAGCGCGCGTCCGCGGACCGCATTACCGCGGTGATCCCCTACTACGGGTATGCCAGGCAGGATAGGAAGACCAGGGGCCGTGAACCTATCACCGCCAAACTCGTCGCTAACCTCCTGACCAACGCGGGCGTGAACCGCGTGCTGACCGTCGACCTTCATTCGGGACAGATCCAGGGCTTCTTCGATATCCCGGTCGACCACCTTACCGCCACCCGGCTCCTGTGCGACTACCTGAAGACGAAGGACCTGACCGACCACGTGGTGGTGTCGCCCGACGCCGGCAGCATCCCCAGGGCCAGGGACATGGCAGAGAGACTGAACCTGCCGGTGGCTTTTGTCGACAAGAGGCGCCCCGAGCCCAACATGGTCGAGGTTATGAACGTGGTCGGCAAGGTTGCGGGACATCACGCGATCCTGCTCGACGACATGATCGACACCGGCGGAAGCCTGCTGCAGGCAACCAATGCTCTGAGGAGCCTTGGGGCCAAGTCGGTGATCGCTTGCGCGACCCACGGTATCTTCTCCGGCTCCGCCAAGGCCAACATGGAGAAGGCGGGTTTCGAAGAACTGGTGGTCACAGACTCGATTCCCGTTGCCGCGGATATGCGCCCAATGGTAAAAGTATTATCTGTGGCTCCCATTCTGGGGGACGCTATCATCCGGATCCACGAGGGACATTCCGTGTCGGAGATGTTCCGTTAGTCCGCTTTAGGTCTTGTTGAAAGGATGAGCTCAAAGTGGCGCAGGAAATCGTTCTGAAACCGAGAGGTACCGGCAAGGGAGCAGCGAAGGCTTGCCGTAGGGAGAACCTCACGCCCGCAGTCATCTACGGGAAGTCCATCACCCCTGTGGCAGTTGCTCTGGACGTCCCGTCGGTGAGGAAGATAATGACCGGCATTGGGGTCCAGATCCATCACGTCAAGATCGAAGGGTCTGACTTTGAGGGCGACGTCATGGTCCAGGATGCGGTCTATGACTCAGTGAGCGGCAAACCCCTGCATATAGACCTCCATAAGATTTCACTGACCGAGAAGGTCAAGACTGAGGTCCATGTTGGGATCACGGGCGAATCCGCCCTTGAGAGGGCCGGGTTACTGCTCCAGAGGCAGCTGCGCGACATAACCATAGAATGCCTGCCGACGGAGATCCCGAGCAATGTCTCGATCGACGTTTCACATCTCTCCCACGGCGAAGCGATAACCGCCGGCCAGGTGGAGCTTCCTGCCGGCGTCAGATTGGTTACTCCCGCCGCCGAGGTCATTGTCGTGGCTGTTGCTCCTAAGCAGACAGAGGAGACGTCTGAGGAGGATGCCGCCGCTGCTGAGGCTCCTGCTGAGACCAAGCCGGAGAGCGAGAACCAGTAGATACCTCGGCAATTTGGTCCTAGCGCGGTGAACCGGGCATTATGAAGTGCATCGTCGGGCTGGGCAATCCAGGACGCAAGTACGCAAACACCCGGCATAACGTGGGGTACATGGTACTCCGCGAGATTGCCGGGCGTCTTGGCATTTCTATGAGGGAGCACGGCTTCAGCGAGGTCGGCAGAGGTTTGCTCCCAGAGCCGGGCGGCGAGGAGACGCAAGTCCTCCTGGTTAAGCCGCTCACATACATGAACCGCAGCGGTCAGGCTGCGCTGGAAGTCTCCCAGGATTTCGGCATCCAACCTGGTGATATGCTGGTCATCTACGACGACATGGACCTGCCGTTCGGCAAGATCCGTCTCCGGCGGAAGGGTAGTTCGGCCGGCCATAAGGGCATAGAGTCGATCGCGGCTTTCCTCGAGACGACGGAGTTTCCCCGCTTGAAGGTCGGTATAGGCCGCCCGCCCGAAGGCGTCGATCCGGTGGAGTTCGTGCTAAAGCCATACGAAAAGGCCGATCAAGCGGCCCTTGCTGCGGTAATCTCGCTTGCGGCGTCGGCCGCTCTTGACGCCCTGACCAAGGGCATCGATTGGGCTATGGGCGAATACAACGGCCAACCTGGCCTTCTTGAGGACGGAGAAGAGAAGTAGTGGCACACCCCGGCCTACTCAACTTGCTTGCGCTCAGCGGGAGCCTTCGCAGGGCCGAAGAGTCTATTTCGACCGGCAAGACTCCGCTTCAGATTGTCGGTGCCGGCGGCTACGCCTTCCTGGCGTCGGTAGCCGCTCTGTGCCGCGATTCCAAGAAGCCCGCGTTCCTGGTTGTGCCCACTCCCGAAGACGCCGTTACCGCCAAGCGGGACCTTTCGGATCTCCTGGGGCATGACAGGGTTACCCTGTTTCCGAGCCGGGAGGTCATGCCCTTCGAGCACGGGGGCAACCAGGAGTCCCTTTGGATGAGAGTGGGCGCCCTGGCGTCACTTGCGGAACCCAACGGGACCGCCCCTGTAGTGGTGTTGCCTGCTACCGCCCTCATGAGGTACCTCACTCCACCTGAGGAGTTCAGGGCCGGCTGCAAAGTCTATCACAAAGGCATGCCTGCGTCCCCAAGCGAACTCGTCCGGCAGCTTGTCGAGAATGGATACCAGAGAGAGTTCTCGGTTGAGTCCAGAGGACAGATTGCTCTTAGGGGCGGCATCCTGGACATTTTCCCTCCGGCAGCGGATGCGCCCGTAAGGCTTGAGTTCGCGTTCGACGAGATAGAGTCCATTCGGACTTTTGACCCCGAGACCCAGGTCTCGGTGGACAGCGTAGATAAGGTCTTCGTAACCCCCGCTACCGACGTCCGCGAAGGCCAGGAGAGCCGGGGTGCGACCCTTCTCGATTACGCTCCCGGCGCCATGTTGCTGGTAAATGAGATGGGCAGGTGCCACGACGTCCTCACCGAGTTTGAGCGGATCGGAGCCGAGATAGCCTCAGCACGCATGGTGGCCGGCACCATGGCCGCCAATGAGGCATCGGTCTACCTCTCGGTCGGGCAGGTGATGCAGTCCCTCTCCAAATGCGACGTGATGTTTTCGCTGATCGCGCGGGCGGTGCCCGGTACTACGATCAGGGACATCGTTGAGGCGGATTCGTCGCAGCAAATCGGCTTTTCGGGAAGATGGGCCGATCTTGGCGCAGAGTTCAAGGACCTCCTCGGCCGCGGGCGGCGGGTTGTTGTGTTGGCCGGGAGTCCCGACCGCAGGACCCTTCTTGAAAAGTGGCTGGAGCGCCAGGAGATATGGTCGGTAACAGTTGACTCCATACTTGAGGAGCCTAAGCCGGGAGTAGTCACGCTATCGCTGGGAAGCGGCGAAAACGGCTTCAACCTGGACTCTCTGGACCTTTCTCTCTTCACGGAGGTCGAGATCTACGGGCGTACCCAGGTCCGGCAGCGTAGGGCCCGGAAAGGCAAGGCATCCATCGATTGGCGCGAGCTTTCGGAAGGCGATTACGTCGTCCATGCCACCCACGGCATCGGTCAGTTCATGGGCCTCCGCACCATGACTGTTGCGGGTGTGACAAGGGACTACCTGTACTTGCGCTACGCCGGTACCGATGCCCTGTACCTACCTGTCGACCAGGTCGACGCCATCGAGCGCTACATCGGCCCCGAGGGTAAGCCCCCGACGTTGCAGAAGCTGGGGACCGGGGATTGGCAGCGCCTGAAGGCGCGGGTCAGGGCTTCCGTAGAGGATATGGCCAGGAAACTCCTGCTTCTGGAAGCCAAGAGAAAGTCCAGGCAGGGATACGCGTTCTCTCCCGATACTCCGTGGCAGGCCCAGTTTGAAGAAGCCTTTGAGTACGAGGACACGCCCGACCAGGCCAGGGCGACCGCTGAGATAAAGGCCGACATGGAGCGCCCGACGCCCATGGATAGGCTGCTTTGCGGCGACGTCGGCTTCGGCAAGACAGAGGTCGCGATGCGGGCCGCCTTCAAGGCGGTTATGGATGGAAAGCAGGTCGGAGTCCTGGTCCCAACCACAATCCTTGCGGAGCAGCACTTCTCGACTTTCTCCCGCAGGTTCGCGGACTACCCTGTGTCGATCCGCTGCTTGTCGCGCTTCCGGACTCCTACGGAGCAGAGGAAGATCGCGGAGGAAGTGTCGTCCGGGGCAGTGGATATCGTTGTCGGTACTCACCGACTGCTCAGCAAAGACGTGAAGTTCAAGAACCTCGGAATCCTGATCATCGACGAAGAGCACAGGTTTGGCGTCGCCCAGAAGGAGAGGCTCAAGGAGATCTCCGAGAACTGCGACGTACTCACTCTAACCGCCACCCCCATTCCCAGGACGCTGAACATGGCGATGTCAGGCTTGCGGGATATCAGCGTGATCGAGACGCCCCCAGTGGGCCGTTTCCCGGTAGAAACCTACGTGGTGCCGGCCAACCCATCGCTCATCTCTCAGGCTATCCGCAGGGAAATGCGGCGGGGCGGTCAGGTCTTCTATGTCTACAACCGGGTTTACTCGATAGGCCGGGTCTATAACAAAGTGCAGTCCCTGGTGCCTGAGGCGAGGATAGCGGTTGCCCACGGCAAGATGCAAGAGCACCAGCTCTCGGTGACGATGCAGGACTTCTTGCAGGGCCGGTACGACGTCCTCATCTCCACGACTATCATTGAGTCGGGGTTGGACCTGCCCAACGTCAACACGCTGATCGTGGAAGACGCCGACAAACTCGGCCTCGCACAGCTGTACCAGCTGAGGGGGAGGGTAGGCCGCTCAAACAGGATAGCCTACGCGTACTTCACCTACAGGCACGACCGGAGCATGACCTACGTTGCGGAGCAGAGGCTCTCGGCCCTTCGCGACTTCACCAGCATGGGGTCGGGGTACCGGCTGGCGATGCGAGATATGGAGATACGTGGAGCAGGCAACCTTCTAGGCGCCGAGCAGCACGGGTTCATGCACCAGGTTGGCTACGAGATGTACGTCAACCTCCTGGAGAAGGCGGTGCGCAGCCTGCGCGGGCAGAAGGAAGAAGCCGTGGAGCGGATCCTTACCGGCGTCGAGATCCCTGTGAACGCCTATCTGCCGCCAGCATACGTGGAGAACCCGAAGGACAGGTTCTCGTTCTACAAGCGGATCGCGGGCGCCCTTGACCTGGAGACTATCTCCGAGATAGAGTCCGAACTCCGAGACAGGTACGGGGAACTGCCGCTAGAGGTCCGGAATCTTCTGGACGTCGCCACAATGCGTCTCTACGCCGGAAAACTTGGCATCACTCAGGTGTCGCTGACGAAGTCCGACGTTGTCATGGGCCGTGAGCGCTTAAACCTGAAGGTGGAAGTCCCCCACCTGTTCCCTCTGGACAAAGTTGCCGCTCTCGACAGGAAGTTCGCCGGAGCCGACTTCGATCGTCGAAGCCAGTGCCTATCTATCCCCATTGAGAACTCCTCCGCAGCCCTACAGAGGGGTCTTGACCTTCTTCGCCACCTATCCCGCGGTGAATAGCGATACCAAAACGCCTATATACTAGCAAGGCAGACGGAAGCCTTGTTGGGGAGGTGGTTCACACGAAAGCAACGGGCATTGTGAGGCGCATTGACGACCTCGGAAGGGTCGTTATCCCTAAAGAGATAAGGCGGACCCTCAGGATCAGAGAAGGCGATCCCCTGGAGATATTTGTTGACCGTGACGGCGAAGTCATCTTGAAGAAGTACTCGCCCATCGGTGAACTCGGGGATTTCGCTAAGGAGTACACGGATTCTCTGGCTGAAGCTACCGGACACATCGCCATGATCGCAGACCGCGACTCGGTCATCGCTGTCTCAGGCGCGCCAAAGAAGGAATTCCTCAACAAGAGGATCTCGCCTGCCGTCGAAAAGATCATGGAAGACCGTAAGCCGGTCCTCATCGCCAAGCCTGGCGAGGACAGGTACTGCAAGGAATGCATCACGGATGACGAAACAGGGTGCAAGTTCACATCCGAAGTGATAGCCCCCATCATAGCCGAAGGTGATCCCATAGGCGCAGTGATCATATGCACTCGAGAGCCGGGACAGACGGTGGGCGAACTCGAGCTGAAACTTGCCGAGACGGCAGCCGGTTTCCTGGCCAAGCAAATGGAAGAATAGGCTTTCTGCCTACCCCGTTGTGGGGAAACGTTGTAAGATCCGAAGGTGGCACCTTATGGGGCCACCTTCAGTCATGTATATGGGGCGTTACCTATAGGTGCCCCGTGCGTTTGGGCCGATCCGAGTCATATCCTACGAAAGCGATACTATAGTTGATGCCATGAGGAACCAAGACCATAAGTTCATAAAGGGCGCGCTGACGCTCACAATCGCGGGCTTCGTGGTGAAAGCCATCGGAGCGCTATACCGCATCTTCCTCATGCGCGTCCTGGGCAGCGAGGGCATGGGTCTCTACCAGATGGCCTACCCGATCTACGCCATCCTGCTCACAGCCTCTTCAGCCGGACTGAACGTCGCCGTTTCCAAAGCCGTCGCCGAGCGGTGGGCCCTGGGACGCAAGCACGACGCCAGAGCGGCATTCGGCGTGTCGATGGCCCTCATGGTGGTTGTGGGCCTTATAGGCTCGCTGGCGCTCTACGGCCTTCGCGACTTCATCGCCGTGAACATGGCCAAAGACCCTCGCGCTGCCGTTTCTATCGCCGCCCTATCTCCGGCGCTGTTCTTTGCCTCGGTCCTTTCAGCCCTCCGCGGCTGGTTCCAAGGCATCGAGGAGATGACCGTGCCCGCGGTCTCGCAGGTGATGGAGCAGGTGGGCCGCCTGGCTACGATGTTCATACTGGCCAGGCTCCTTATGCCAAAGGGCCTGGAGTACGCCGCTGCCGGGGCTACGTTTGGCGCTGTGGCAGGCGCTGCTCTCGGCGTCATCTATGCCTGGGCTGCGTACCGGTCCCACCTTGGGAGGGAACGGTTCCGGGAAGCGCGCGAGAGGCGCCGGATGGCCGCCTCAGGGGTGAAGCAGAGACCGTCGGCCCCCGAACCCTGGAGACGGGCCCTTCGCGCCATCCTCAAAGTAGCAGTCCCGATCTCACTGGCATCGGCGGTGTTCGGCCTTACGGAGCTGGTTGACCTTGGCCTGGTCCCAGGCCGCCTGCACGCGATAGGGATACCAACTGAAGAAGCGACTACGCTCTATGGTCAGTTGGGGGCGGCTCTGGCCCTCATCAACCTGGCAACGGTGTTCACCGGCGCTCTGCAGATGGCCATCGTACCCTCGGTGACTGCGGCAGTGACTCTTAAAGACACCGCCAGCGTCAAACGCAGGATAAATCGCGCGCTCACGATTACCTTGGCCCTGGGCCTCCCTGCCGCGCTGGGGCTCTTTGTCCTTGCCGATCCTATCCCCGCGCTCCTCTATGATGAGCCCAACGTGGGCCCCATCCTTAGGTTGGCGGCGCCGTCAATCCTGTTCCTCGCGATCCAGCAGGTTACCGCGGGAGTGCTGCAGGGCATCGGCAAGATCACTACGCCTCTGTGGAACCTCATGGTCGCGATCATAGTGAAGGCGGCGCTGACCTACCTCCTGGTCGGCCTGCCTGCCTTTGGAGTCCGGGGCGCAGCGATCGCCACCACAGCCTACTTTGGGGTGGCCGCAATCCTCAACCTGCTGGCTATCCTTCGGAGCCAGGGAAGGGTGGTAGATGGGGTCGCCACGGTGAAACTTGCCATGGCCGGAGGCGGCATGTCGGTCGTCGCATACGCGGTGTACTCCTTCGCGACGGCGGTTGTCGGGTTCAAACTTGCGGCTGTCGCCGCGATAGGAGCCGGCGCTGTTGCATACGGCGTCCTGGCGGTCCTCTTCAAAGCAATCGATCTAGGGGAACTGAAGTCTATCATCGGAAAAGGGGACGCACTATGACCTCTCACCAAAAGCCCGGCTGCCATGATGGCAATTGGCAGCGTTTTCTCGACGTTGTGGCAGCGCTTCGAGGAGAGCACGGTTGTCCTTGGGATAAGGAGCAGACCTACGAATCCCTCACCCAGTACGTCCTGGAGGAAGCTCACGAGGTAGTTGCCTCGGTGCTGGAAAAAGATGCGGATAAACTCCGGGAGGAATTGGGAGACTTGCTCTTAGAGATCGGCCTCTACTGCCAGATCGCAAGCGAAAGAGGGGATTTCCAGGCCGAGGACGTCCTTGAGGGGATCATCGCGAAGCTGATCCGCAGGCATCCTCATGTTTTCGGAGGCGAGGATATCCGCACAGCCGGCGAGGTCCGGGAGCGGTGGGATCAGATCAAGCGAGCGGAGCCCGGAAGGTACAAAGAAGGGCACTCTCTCATGGACGAGGTCCAGAAGGGCCTGCCGGCGCTCATGGGAGCGCAGAAGCAACAGGCGCTGGCGGCTCGAGTGGGGTTCGACTGGGCGGACGCCGAGCCGGTCTTCCAGAAGGTTGAGGAAGAACTCGGCGAGGTGAGACGAGCCCGGGAGACGGGCGATGCGGCGGCCCTCAAGGATGAGGTTGGCGACCTCCTGTACGCGTGCGTGAACCTGGCCCGGAAGCTCGGAGTCGATGCTGAGACGGCTCTTCTGGGCACGGTCGAGAAGTTCTCGCGAAGGTTCAGGTATGTGGAGAAGGAGGTCTCGGACCAGGGCCTCGTCATGAAGGAGCAAAGTCTGGAATTCCTCGACGCGCTTTGGGAGAAGGCTAAAGAAAAGGAAGGCCAGAAAGAGGGATAGGCTGTGAACAAGACCGAACTCATCGCCAAGGTTGCCGAAGAAGCAAACATGACGAAGAAGGATACCGAGCGGTTCGTGAACACGTTCATCAACGTGGTCGAGGATGCCCTGGCCGCCGGCGATACAGTGGCCATTCTGGGATTCGGCACTTTCCTTTCCAGGGAGAGGCCGGCCAGGGAGGGCCGCAACCCGAGGACAGGTGAGGCCATTCAGATCCCGGCTTCCAAGGTCCCGGTTTTCAGGCCCGGCCGCGGGCTCCGGGGTTCGGTGACCGGCGACGAGAAGTAAGGCAAGACCAGACACAGGCGGACACGATCTGCCGGAGCAGTTGGGAGAGGCGTGAGGATTCTTGAGGCTTGATAAGTACTTGAAGGTAAGCCGGGTCATAAAGAGGCGTACCCTGGCTCAGGAACTATGCTTGGGCGGACATGTGAAGAAGAACGGGCGCACCGCGAAGCCCTCTACAGACGTGGAAGTGGGCGACGTCATCGACGTCGCCCTCGGCCAGAAGGTCATATCCTTCAAGATCCTGAAGACCGCGGATTCGGCTGATAAGAAAAGCGCCAGCGAGATGTATGTCATTCTCGCTGGCGGCGAAGAGGGGAAACAGATAACTCCTTAGGGAGTAGGCTTAGCTTCTTCCGCGTCGTAACCTATCACCATATACTGGACTTCTCCGGGCTTAACCAGCCCCAACTTCTCACGCGCCGCTTTCTCGATGTACTCATCGCTCTTGAGAGCGGCGATCTGTTCCTCAAGTGACTCATTGAGCGCTTTGTAGTGCTCTATCTGCCTTTCCATATCCGAGAGAGCACGCTGGACGGACATGACCTCGGCCTGCCGGAACACGAACGCAACCGCCACCGCGACGACCAGCACGCCCACAAAAAACCATGGCAGAGATGCCTTCTTCTTGGCTGCCTTGGGAGCGGTCTCGGCCTCAGGCAGTGGTAGTGACGTCTGGAGGCGGGCAGGCGCCGCCTGAGACGTGGCCGATACCGGAGCGCCGGCAGCTTGCGCCGCTAGCCTCGACATGTATCTCTTCCTCATTCAGGCTCCTCCTCCGACTCCTCTTCTCCGCCGAAAATGTTCAGCGGGTCACCCGATATCACGATGACCACCTGATACCCCTTGGTCTTAGCCCGGTTGTACAGGGTGGCCACAGTTGCCGGCGACAGTTTCAGCCGTTCCGCTATTGCTTGTGCCGAGTAGCCTGTTTCCTTGAGCACCACGACTTGGCGCTCCCGGAAGCTCAATCTCTCGGCTCCCCGGATTTCTATCTGCACGGGTTGTCCCCTGACTTATCCACAAATTGTGCACAAACTGTGGACGAAATTGGTACACCACTATTCTACGTCGAGGTGTCAAGTCCTTCTGTTAAGTCTTGGATGTGAGGAATTATGTGGTAGCAGTCATGTGTCGGATGGAGGCCCCGTGGGAGAGTCCGACGGAGAGTCCGCGGGAGGTTCTGCCCCGGAGTCTTCGGGAGGCTCTGCCGGGGGATCCTCGTCGGGCAACGTTAGGTGCGCCTTCGCCCAGTCGAATGCTTTCTGAGCTGCTTCTTTCGCTACCCTTTTCGGCGGATCCACAAGCTTGACCCTGGCCCATCTCATGGCCTTCTTGGTGTGCTGAAACGCTGACCGTGATCTATGGTAGACCAGGTCGCCCACGAGGATGTTGCCTGCGAAAAACCCGACGGCGAGGGAGATGGGTATATACAGACGGATCTCGCCCCAGTTGATGATGAACACGGCCGCTCCCACAGCGCCTAGCGTGAGAAGGGCGACCAGGGCATCCAGCAGGTGATAGCGGAAGCTTTTCGGCGTGAAGACGGAACGATAAGCCCGGTAAGCATGGAAAACCAGGTCAGTGGCGATCCCCAGGAGCACGAGGACCGCAACCCTCCAGACCTGGATTTCTACAGGAACGTGCATCCTACCTGAAGAGGCGCTGCAGGAAACTCTTGTCCTTTTGCCTGGCCTTCGCTCGGTCCAGCCCTGAGTACTCAAGACCCAGGAACATCCCCTCGAGGATCATCTGTCCTTTCTCGAGGTCAAGGCTGGTTATGTGAAACTCCTCGCCGGCCAAAGACAACATGCCCATGTCGGTCTCGACGACCACTTGCCGGTCGTCGAAGCTCTCCACGTGGATGACTCCCTGAAGACGTACCTGTTCACGCTGTACAATCTCGACTCTGTGGGCCTTATCTCCGGTCGCGAACTCGTCCAACGGATGTCCCCCCGCGCCATGCGTCTCTCCGATAGATATGCGAGGAAACAGTAGATATGCCCGCTCTTGGGCCCTAAGTGTGTCCTGTCAATAGACATTGATTCTGTCACCCTGAGATGAGCTAATTGGACTATGAAAATGTCACCTTCTTGGTTTTGGTTTTCGGGGCCAGCGATGCTGCGCCCCGTATTGGCTTTGGTCAGAGCAGATTGCTGAGGTGTGCGACCTCGTGTTTTCGGAAGTAGCTCTCCACCGGGTCATGCGGGACCCTTGGCGGCAGCCTGAACTTGACCCATGGGTTGTCGGGACTCGGCTTGTGGCCCACAGGTTTGCGTTGTACAGGCTCCGATGGACGGCTCTCCGGTTTTGGTGCGGAGAAGGCCTCCAGTTGGTAGCGCTGGCCCATGTAGAGAGCGTCTATCGAGTTGTCGAGGTGGAGAAGCACCTCGACCTTAGCCCTTGGTGGCAGGGAAAGCACCCTGCCCTTGTGGTCTACCAGGCGGTACGTCTGACCACGATACGAGATGGTAGAGCCGTTGGAGGCTATGCGCGGTTCCTTGACGCACAGGATCGTGTCCACCTCTTCCTGGGCGGGTATCGGCATGTAAGCCGGCTCGGGGTCCTGGGCCTCCACGGCAAAGCGCTTGTTGAATCGTTCAATGAACCTCGGCAGGAAAGCGTTGGCGTCCTCCATGGTTGAGATCCCCGCCACCCTCAGTTCGACCACCAGGCGGCTCTGGAGGGTCTCCCAAAGGCGTTCCACTCGACCCTTCGCCTGGGGAGAACCGGCGCGGACTTGAATGATGCCCAATTGGTCCAACGCCCTGCCTAACTGGGTAAGGCTTACCTGCTCGCCGGCAAGTTCCTGCTCGATGGTCAGTTTGTCCTTCTTGGGCGAGAAGAAGATGGTGTGGCCGTCGCTGTACACGGCTCTGGGCACCCCGTGTTTCGTGACGACTTGACGCAAGGCCTCGAGATAGCCCTTAAGGTCCTCTTCCAGCCGGAAGTGCAGTCCCAACACCTTGCTCGTGGCGTCATCGATAACCCCGTGAAGGTGCATTTTGGGACCGCGTCCTTCCAGCCAGTCGTACGGGCTGGCATCGACCTGTACCAGTAAGCCCTCTTTGGGTACCCTGTCTCTACTCTTCCGCCTGCGCCGGTGTTTCTTGGCGCATGGGTCAAGGATACCCTTTTCCCTGAGTATCCTCGTGATCGACTTGCCGGAGACACGGATCCCTTGGTTTTCACTGAGCAATTCCGACATGTGCTCAGCGCTGGCGCCTTTGTAGAGCCCGGCCGCTAGCGAAGCGATCTCATCCCTGATATGCTTAGAGATGGTGTGCTTGGGTGAGCGGCCTCGATTACCATGGGCTAAGGCCGCCACCCCTTTCTCTTTCATCCCTTTCTTCAGCCGTTTCACCTGTCGCTCGCTAAGCCCCAGACACTGGGCGCCCTGGCGTACCGTCATTTTGCCTTCTACCACTTGCTCCATCACATAGACCCTTCTCGCTTCCTTCTTGGACAAGAAAACGTCTCCTCTCTCCATGGTGACATTTTCTCTGTCCGCTTATAGGGTGACAATATCACTGTCCCGTAGCAGGGCCCTAAGTGTGTCCTTGACACCAAAAATGAGCATAACCTATAATGAATTTTGCTTGGTTTCAAACCAAATGCAGGAGGAATGTTGTTAGTATGCCGCTCGACGTCGGAGCGATCGTTGAGGGAGTAGTCACCGGAGTAACGAATTTCGGCGCTTTCGTAAGCCTTCCAGATGGGAAGACCGGATTGGTTCACATATCAGAAATCGCCGACGCGTACGTCAAAGACATAAACGAGTACGTGAAGAAGAACGACGC
>CAZRRG010000036.1:0-20179 GCA_964602455.1 uncultured Eubacteriales bacterium
CCCTGGTTATGGCCGCGGTAAGGGTGGTCTTGCCGTGGTCGATATGTCCGATGGTCCCGACGTTAACGTGGGGCTTCGTCCGTTCAAACTTCTTCTTGGCCATGACTTGCTAAGTCCTCCTTTTACTATTCCACTGACCGCCCAAGGTAGCGGGCGACTATCTTTTCCGCTTCAGCGGTTGGAACCCGATCATAATGAGAGAACTGCATTGTATAGGTGCCTCTACCCTGCGAAAGCGAGCGAAGGTCCGTCGCGTAGCCGAACATGGAGGCCAGGGGCGCAGTGCCCTCGATGACCTCGTAGGACTCCCGGGACTCGATGCTCTGGATCTCTCCCCGCCTTGCGTTCACGTTGGCCAGAATGTCGCCCAGGTACTCGGTGGGAGTTACGACCTCGATCTTCATGACCGGCTCCAACAGCACGTTCTTGGCCTTATCAAGAGCGTCTTTCATGGCCATGGATCCGGCCACCTTGAACGAAAGCTCCGAAGAATCGACCTCGTGGTAGGACCCATCAAGAAGTATAACTTTGAGGTCAACTACCGGGTTCCCGGTGAGATTGCCGGTCTGCAGAGCCTCGCGCACCCCTGCTTCGATCGCGGGGATGAACTCCACAGGTATCGCGCCGCCCTTGATCCTGTCCTCAAACACGACCCCGGTGCCTCTCTCCTGAGGCTCAACGCGGATCTTGACGTGTCCGTACTGCCCGTGTCCTCCGGTCTGCCTGACGTACTTGCCCTCTCCGTCGACCGGAGCCGCAATGGTCTCCTTGTAGGCCACCTGCGGCCGTCCGACTGTAGCATTGACGCCAAACTCACGCTTCAGCCTGTCGGCGATGATCTCCAGGTGCAGTTCGCCCATACCCTCGATGATGGTCTGCCCGGTCTCCTGATCGGTCCTGAACACGAAGGTTGGGTCTTCCTCCGTCAGCTTCTGGAGGGAGATGGCGAGTTTGTCCTGATCGGCCCTGGTCGCAGGTTCGATAGCCACCATGATGACCGGCTCCGGGAAGTCGATCGACTCGAGCACGATGGGGTGCTTCTCGTCGCACAGAGTATCGCCGGTGGTAGTGAACTTGAGGGCGACGGTTGCGGCGATATCGCCGGCCATCGCTTCCTCAATATCCTCCCTGTGGTTCGCGTGCATGAGCAGGATGCGCTGGATGCGCTCGCTCTTGCCCTTGGCCGGGTTGTAGACGTAGGACCTGGTAGACATGGAACCGGAGTAGACCCTAAAGAAGGTGAGCCTGCCGACATACGGGTCGGTCATAACCTTGAAGGCGAGAGCGCAGAGGGGCTCGTTGTCGCTGGGAGCGCGGGTCTCACGCCTATCCTTGCCGGGAACTTCTCCCTCAACCGGAGGGATGTCCAACGGTGACGGCAGGTAGTCGACTACCGCGTCAAGCAGCCTCTGGACGCCCTTGTTCTTGAACGACGATCCTGCCATGACCGGGACGATGGCGTTGGCCAAGGTCCCCGTGCGCAGGGCCGCCTTCAGGGACTGGACGGACACTTCCCTGCCCTCAAGATACGCTTCGGCGATGGCCTCGTCGAAATCGGAGGCTGCCGAAACCAGCTTCTCCCTGTACTCCTCGGCCAGCTCCCGCATATCTTCGGGCACGCTCTTCTCCACGATCTCGACACCGGCTTCGTCCTGCCAGTAAAAAGCCTTCATCTCTATGACATCGACTACGCCGACGAACGCCTCCTCGGAGCCGATGGGAAGGTTCACGACTACCGGGGTGGCTCCAAGCCTGACCTCTATGGACTTCACGGCGCGGAAGAAATCGGCGCCGACGGAGTCCATCTTGTTGATGTAGGCGATGCGAGGGATCTTGTAGCGGTCGGCCTGACGCCAGACCGTCTCGGACTGAGGTTCGACGCCACCCTTGGCGCAGAATATCGCGACGGCCCCGTCTAGCACGCGCAGGCTGCGCTCGACTTCGGCTGTGAAGTCAACGTGCCCTGGCGTGTCTATTATGTTGATCCGGCAATTCTTCCAGAAGCATGTCGTGGCAGCGGAGGTGATGGTGATCCCCCGCTCCTGCTCCTGGACCATCCAATCCATGGTGGCTGACCCCTGATCCACTTCGCCCATGCGGTGCACCTTACCGGTGTAGAACAACATGCGCTCGGTAGTCGTGGTCTTGCCGGCGTCAATGTGCGCCATGATCCCGATATTCCTTACCATTTCCAGCGGAAAAGTCCGCGGCATCCTCTTTAGTCCACACCCTCACTTGGAAGTTGGCCTTGCGAGCCGCCTACCACCTGTAATGAGCAAACGCCCTGTTGGCCTCGGCCATCCGGTGCATTTCCTCTTTCCTCTTAACGGAGTTCCCGGTGTTACCGGCCGCATCGAGGATCTCGCCTGCAATCCTGTTCTCCATACCGCGCTCTGACCTGGCGCGAGCAAAGTCCACGATCCAGCGGATGGCCAGCGACAGCCTACGCTCGCTGCGCACCTCAACCGGAACCTGGTACGTGGCGCCGCCGACCCTTCTCGGGCGGACTTCAAGCACCGGCATCACGTTCTTCACGGCGTTGTCAAGGACTTCGACCGGGTCCTTACCGGTCTTCTCCTTGATGATATCCATGGCGTTGTACATGACCCGGCGCGCCACGGCCTTCTCGCCGCCCTGCATAATCTTGTTGGTGATCCGGGCTACCAGGACCGAGTTGTACACCGGGTCCGGAGTCCACGATCTGGCTGGCGCTCCAGCACGTCTGGGCATAGAATCATTCCTCCGAAAGGTTTACTTCTTCGGCCTCTTGGCACCGTAGAGTGAGCGTCCCTGCTTGCGGTCCTGAACTCCAGCCGCATCAAGGGTGCCCCTGACAATGTGATACCGGACGCCCGGGAGGTCTCTCACACGACCGCCTCTTACGAGGACGACCGAGTGCTCCTGCAGGTTATGTCCGACTCCCGGGATGTACGCAGTCACCTCGATACCGTTCACAAGGCGCACACGCGCGATCTTCCGGAGTGCCGAGTTAGGTTTCTTTGGCTGAGTGGTGCGGACAACGGTGCAAACCCCACGCTTAAACGGGTTGCCCCGAAGCGCGCGGGACTTGGACTTTACGGTCACGTCCTTCCGCCCCTGCCGGACTAGCTGATTGATAGTCGGCACTTACTGACCCCCTTTTCTTGCCTAGTCATTCCCTTTTATTTCTTCCGGCGACGATAGGACGGCGCAACACGACGCACCGACTCGAAGGCCGCAGGATTCACCAAGTTCCTTCATCGACGGGATGGTCTCGACCGGCACGCCCTTCTCCTTACAGAGAGCCACAACTCTCTTGGTGACCCTCTCTTCGGCGTCCTCGGCGACAAAGACCCTGCGTGCGGCCCCTAACTCGACCGCTCTCAGAGTCGACCTTACTCCCGCCACCCTGTCTTTTCTGGGCACAGTACTTCACTCTCCCAAAAAGCCCAAAAAGGCACGCCCAAAGAGTTTAACATCCTGCATATTACGTGTCAACGCACACTGGAGTGCCGCATTCCGGTGAAAAACTAGTGCTTATGGACCGTTTTGGTTGCGGCATGGGGAACACGCGCGTGCTCTCCCACCCGGCGCATGTAAACGACAGCGAGAAGGCCAGCGACTAGCGCAAGAATCGACAGGAGCGCGGCCGGGCTGGCGAAAGTCTCTTCCACCAGATATGCAGGCGTCAATGTGTGCACCTCGATGCCGGAGACGGTCTCGTGTATCTTCTCGCTCTGGGGCCCAATGAGCAGCCAGCTAAAAAGGGTACCGATCCCGAGGATCTCCATCGGCCAGATCATGGACCTGGGCGCCTCGTGTGCGGTAGCCAGAGCGCCGGACGGTTGTCCGCCAAACACGGAGAGGTAAGCGCGCCACGAGTACGTAAAGGTAAGCGCGGCCCCCAGCACTGCCCCGACCAGGGTCGGATACGCCTGGACGTGGAGGGCCCCCGAGAAGACCATGTCCTTGGAGAAGAAACCGCTGGTCAGAGGAATGCCCGACAATCCCATGACTCCAAGCATGAACATGCGGCCGGTCAGGGGCATCTTCTTCCCCGCCCCAGAGATCAAACCCATATCTCGAGTTCCCGCCTCGTGGACCACAGCCCCGGCGGCAAGGAACAGGAGCGACTTAAACACGGCGTGAGACACCATGTGGAACTGGCTGGCCAGTACAGAGCCTATCCCTATCGCCATGAACATGTATCCCAACTGGCTCATTGTGCTGTATCCAAGCATCCTCTTGAGGTCCCGGGCGCGCATGGCGGCCACCGCGCCCCAGAGCACCGTAACCGTGCCAATCCACATGACCGATGACGTCCAGCCCGGAACCATGCTGAAAGCGGGGTACAGGTGAACCAGCAGGACTACTCCCCCGTTCATGGTGGCGGCCGCATCGATAAGAGCAGATGCCGAGCTGGGTGCCTCCATCGCTCCGGGAAGCCACAGGTGCAACGGAGCCTGGGCAGACCTCCCCATGGCGCCAACCAGCATCGCGAAGGCGGGGAAGGCGAGGCGCGAAGCCGGGATGGCTCCGGAGCGGGCGCCTTCGACTATGGTTGCCAGGTCGAACGTGCTTGGCGAAGACGATAGGTACAGGGCGATCACGCCCGCCAGAAGGCACAGGTCGCTGATCCTGGTAAACACGTAAGCCCTTTTGGCCGCGGCCTTCGCCACCGGATCGTCCTGGTGGAAGGCTATCAGGGAGAAGCTGGCTATGCCGCATGCTTCCCAGAAGATATAGAGATAGAGCAGGCTTTCCGATAGAGCAAGCCCGTTCATCGCCCCGATCACGGAGAGCATGAGGGCGTAGTACCGCGCCTTGCCGTGCTCATGCTCCATGTAGGAGCGGGAATACACCAAGATGAGCGCTCCGAGGACCGAAGTCACCAGCACGGCGAAGACGGAGAGGCCGTCGCTGACCAAGGCGAAATCGTAGGGCCACGTCCAGCGGGATACAACCTGCTCGTGGGAACCCGTGCGCATCACCAACAGGACTGCCAGCACCGACTCCAGTATCGCGGTGCCGAGGGCAACGTCCGACACGGCCTCCTCTCTGTTGTTGCCGAGGAGCGCCACGATGGCGGCGCCCACGAAGGGCAGGGCTATGGCCCATAGCGATAACGAGGCCAACGAAGACATGACGATACGCACCTTCTCATCTCAAAAATGGAAGCCGCTTTCGCGGCTTCCTGCACTCTGCTTATTGCCGCATGCTGCAGTGATAGTTGTGAACAGCAACTCCGATCATACTATCACTCGCTGCGGAGTCAATGACCAATTCCTGCGCCGGGAAGACGCAGGTGGATCCCTATTCGGAGGCTCCTTCCAAA
The DNA here is from genome assembly GCA_964602455.1 of uncultured Eubacteriales bacterium. Taxonomy (GTDB): domain Bacteria; phylum Bacillota; class Sulfobacillia; order Fermentithermobacillales; family Fermentithermobacillaceae; genus JBBDIP01. The sequence goes on from CAZRRG010000036.1 coordinate 5,315, forward strand.
CCTGTGGCCGATAGGGTGTCCGCTGCCGGAGCTTCCTCGTGGACCTCTTCCACGTCCACGTTGTTGTAACGGCTCATGCCGGTTCCGGCCGGGATGAGCTTGCCGATAATGACGTTCTCCTTGAGACCCAGGAGGTTGTCGACCCTGCCCTTTACCGCGGCTTCGGTGAGCACCCTGGTGGTCTCCTGGAACGACGCCGCCGAGAGGAACGACTCGGTCGCCAGCGACGCCTTGGTGATCCCTAGGATCACAGGCTTGCCTGTTGCGGGTTCGCCGCCCTTCTCGAAGACCGCCGCGTTGGCATCGGCAAACTCGTGGATGTCGACAACCCCGCCGGGCAAGAGGTCGGTGTCTCCGGGCTCATCCACCTTGATCTTCCGGATCATCTGCCGGACGATGTTCTCGATGTGCTTGTCGGAGATATCGATACCCTGCAACCTGTATACCCTCTGCACTTCCGCGAGGAGGTACTCTTCAACGGCTCGAACACCCTTCACCCGCAGGAGGTCGTGGGGGTTGATAGAGCCCTCGGTCAGGGGATCTCCGGCCTCCACAGTCTGCCCGCTCGTCACCTTGACCAGCGCGCCGTAAGGTACGACGGTGACGCTCTCGTCGCCCTCAGGCGAGGTTATCTTGATCTCACGCTTGCGGTCAGCCTCGGAAACCTCGACAACGCCGCCGATCTCGGCGATGGCGGCCTGGCCCTTAGGCTTACGGGCCTCGAACAGCTCCTCGACCCTGGGTAGACCCTGGGTGATGTCTTCGCCTGCGACGCCGCCCAGGTGGAAGGTACGAAGCGTCAGCTGAGTGCCAGGCTCTCCGATGGACTGCGCGGCAACGATGCCGACAGATTCGCCTACCTCAACCAGGTTGCCGGTGGCCAGGTTGCGCCCGTAGCACTTGACGCAGACGCCGTGCCTGGTCTCGCAGGTAAGAACCGAGCGTACCTCGACTTCCTTTATGCCTGCCTCCACGATGGCGGCAGCAACATCCTCATCTATCAACGTCTGAGCCGGGCACAGGACCTCTCCGGTCTCAGGGTGTACGATGTCCTTCACCGAGAAGCGCCCGACCAGGCGGTCCTGGAGGCTCTCAATTAGCTCGCCGTCAATCCTGATCTCCTTGACGGTCACACCGTTCTCAGTGCCGCAGTCTTCTTCCCGGATGATAACGTCCTGGGCCACGTCAACAAGCCTTCGGGTGAGGTAGCCGGAGTCGGCCGTACGAAGAGCGGTGTCCACGAGACCCTTGCGCTGGCCGTGAGTGGAGGTGAAGTACTCCAGAACGGTGAGGCCCTCGCGGAAGTTCGAGCGCACCGGCTGCTCAACCATACGGCCCGAGGGGTCCACCACGATGCCGCGCATGCCGCCCAGCTGCGAGATCTGCTGGGGGTTGCCTCGGGCGCCGGAGTTGACCATCATGATCACCGGGTTGTTTGGGTCGAACGCGTTCTTCATCGCCTCGGTAACCTTGTCGGTCGTGTCGCGCCAGATGGAGATAACCTTGTCGTACCGCTCATCGGCGGTCAGGAATCCCATCTGGTACTGTTCCTCAACCTCGTTCACGAGGTCGTCGGCTACCTTCAGGAGCGCGGGCTTCTCTTCAGGCACAACGATGTCCTCGATGCCGATGGTGGAACCCGCAAGAGTGGCGTGCTTGAACCCGAGGTCCTTAATGCCGTCCAGCATGTTGGCCGCTGCTTCCATGCCGTAGAGCTTTATGCACTTTGACACGAGTTTGGCCAGAGGCTTTCTGTCGACCTGGGCGTTGACGAACCGCAGTCCCTCAGGCAGGACCTGGTTGAACAGGCACCGGCCTACCGTCGTCACGATCCTGGACCCATCGTCCATCCGAACGATGATGCGTTCTCCCAGTTTGATGGCGCCGACGTCGTACGCGAGCGTGGCGGCGTCCACCGAATGGAACGCCGGCAGCTCCGACTCCTTGCGGTCGTCCTTGTCTTCCCTGGTCATGTAGTAGATCCCAAGAACCACGTCCTTGGTGGGCGTGATGGACGGCGAGCCGTCTTTGGGGAGCAGCAGGTTATGGTTGGACGCCATAAGGATCTTGGCTTCCGCCTGCGCCTCGGCCGAAAGCGGCACGTGCACCGGCATCTGGTCGCCGTCAAAGTCCGCGTTGTACGGCGGGCAGACCAAGGGGTGGATCTGGATCGCCCTGCCCTCGACCAGGACCGGTTCAAACGCCTGGATGGAGAGCCTGTGAAGAGTGGGAGCGCGGTTTAGGAGCACCTGGTGCTCCTTGATTACCTCTTCGAGGACATCCCACACTTCGGGCTTTGCCCTCTCAACCAGCCTGCGCGCGCTCTTGATGTTGTGAGCTTCGCCCTTCTCAACCAGCCTCTTCATCACGAAGGGCTTGAAGAGCTCCAGCGCCATTTCCTTGGGCAGACCGCACTGGTGGAAGCGCAGGTTGGGGCCGACCACGATAACCGAACGGCCCGAGTAGTCCACGCGCTTGCCAAGGAGGTTCTGCCTAAAGCGGCCCTGCTTACCCTTGAGCATGTCGGAAAGGGACTTGAGCGGCCTCTGTCCGGGGCCGGTGACCGGGCGCCCGCGGCGGCCGTTGTCGATAAGCGCGTCTACGGCTTCCTGAAGCATCCTCTTCTCGTTGCGCACGATGATATCGGGAGCGCCAAGGTCGAGGAGCCTCTTCAGCCTGTTGTTGCGGTTGATCACGCGCCGGTACAGGTCATTGAGGTCAGACGTCGCAAACCGTCCGCCGTCCAGCTGCACCATGGGACGAAGGTCGGGCGGTATCACAGGGATGACATCGAGGATCATCCAGTCAGGCTTGTTGCCTGACTTCCTGAAGGCTTCCGCTACTTCGAGCCTGCGGATAGCCCTGATCTTCCTTTGGCCGGTGGCGGTCTTTGCCTCAACCCGCAACTCCTCGCAGAGTTTCTCGAGGTCGATGTTGGTGAGGAGCTGCTTCACGGCTTCTGCGCCCATGCCCGCCCTGAAGCGGGAACCGTACTTGTCTCTGGCCTCCCGGTACTCGGTCTCGGAGAGCACCTGCTTGTAGGTAAGGGTATCGCAGTCTCCGGGGTCAGTGACCACGTAGGCGGCGAAATACAGGATACGTTCCAGGACTCTTGGAGACATGTCCAGGAGCAGGCCCATCCTTGACGGGATGCCCTTGAAGTACCAGATGTGGCTGACCGGGCTGGCAAGCTCGATATGCCCCATGCGCTCGCGACGGACTTTGGAGCGGGTCACTTCAACCCCGCACTTGTCGCAGACTACGCCGCGGTACCGGATCCTCTTGTACTTGCCGCAGTAGCACTCCCAGTCCTTGGTGGGCCCGAAGATCCGCTCACAGAACAGGCCGTCGCGCTCGGGCTTGAGAGTACGGTAGTTGAGGGTCTCAGGCTTCTTGACCTCACCGTGAGACCATTCACGTATCTTTTCTGGCGATGCCAGGGATATGCGTATGGCAGAGAAGTTGTTGACGTCCACGGAATCACTTCCCCCTCACTTGTCAGAGCTTCGGCTCGTCGTCTTCGTCCTCTTCGGACTCATCCAAAGGACCCCTAAGCCTTCTCACATCGTCGTCTTCGAGATCCCGGATTGACCTCACGCGGTCAAAGCGCTCGAAGTCGTCGGCGGCGCGCTTGGGCTTCTTGGCCTTGGTCTTGCCCTTAGCGGGGGCGCGTTTCCGCTTCTTATCATCTACAGGTATCTCTTCCTCTTCCTCAACCGGCACTACCTCAGGCAGCGACAGGTTCTTGAAGAGATCCTCCAGAGAGAGCCTGCCGTCGTCTTCCTTGGTAGTGGAGACGCCCAGCCTCTCGTTGAGCTCCTCGGTCGACATCTCCAGTTCCTCGTCTGTGGCTTCATCTTCGTCCACAGACTCAATGCCCGCGACCAAGGCCTCTTCTTCATCGGCTGCCTCAGGCAGCTCGACGGGCTCTTCTTCCTCGCCCTCTTCCTCCTCGGACTCATCCCTGAACGGACCTTCGAACGGGATGTCCCGTTTCCTCGGATGGCGCGGGAGACGCCTGGGTTCTCCCTCGGTAACCAAGTCGAGATCGCGAGCCGTCTCCTGGATATCCTCGTCAAGTTCCTTGATCTCAATCTCGGCGCCCTGGTCATCCAGCACTTTCACGTCCAGCGCCAAGCTCTGGAGTTCCTTGAGGAGCACCTTGAAGGACTCGGGGACTCCCGGCTCCGGGATGTTCATACCCTTCACGATGGCTTCATAGGTGCGCACGCGACCGGTTACGTCGTCGGACTTGACAGTCAGCATCTCCTGCAGAGTGTAGGCAGCGCCGTAGGCCTCAAGCGCCCAGACCTCCATCTCCCCGAACCTCTGGCCGCCCATCTGAGCCTTTCCGCCGAGCGGCTGCTGGGTAACCAGGGAGTAGGGGCCCGTCGACCTGGCGTGCACCTTGTCATCGACCAGGTGGAGAAGTTTCATCATATATACATAGCCGACGGTTACCGGCGCGCCAAACGGCTCGCCCGTCATACCGTCGCGGAGCTGGATCTTGCCGTTCTCGGGGAGACCGGCTTTCCTGAGCAGCTCCTTAATCTCGTTCTCGGTAATACCGTCAAATACCGGGGTAGCGATGTGGAGCCCCAGGGCCTTTGCGGCCCATCCCAGGTGGCACTCCAGGATCTGACCCAGGTTAAGCCTCGACGGCACGCCCAGAGGCGTGAGAACTATCTGGACCGGAGTGCCATCGGGCAGGAAAGGCATGTTCTCGCGGGGGAGGATCTTGGCGACGACTCCCTTGTTCCCGTGGCGTCCGGCCATCTTGTCACCCTCGGAGATCTTGCGGCGCTGGGCCACGTACACGCGCACCAGCTGGTTCACGCCCGGAGGCAGCTCGTCGCCGGCTTCCCGGGTGAACACCTTAACGTCGACCACGATGCCGCTCTCGCCGTGGGGCATCTTCAGGGAGTTGTCTCTGACCTCGCGGGCCTTCTCTCCGAAGATGGCGCGGAGGAGCCTTTCCTCGGCCGTAAGCTCGGTCTCGCCCTTGGGAGTGACCTTTCCGACCAGGATGTCTCCGGACCTTACCTCGGCGCCAATCCTGATGACGCCGCGGTCGTCCAGGTCCTTGAGCTGCTCTTCGCTAACGTTGGGAATGTCCTTTGTGATCTCTTCCGGTCCCAACCTGGTGTCGCGAGCGTCGCACTCGTACTCCTCAATGTGGATCGAGGTGTACCTGTCGTCTTCCACCAGGTCTCTGGATATGAGGATCGCGTCCTCGTAGTTGAAGCCCTGCCACGGCATGTAGGCCGCGATGATGTTCTGGCCAAGGGCGATCTCCCCTCCGGCGGCCGACGGCCCGTCAGCGATGACGTCGCCTGCTTCCACAACCTGCCCCTTCGTCACTATAGGCTTGTAGTTGAAGCAGGTGCCGTGGTTGGACCTTTGGAACTTGAGAAGGGTGTACTCGTCCACCATGCCGTCGTCGGTCTCGATCACTATCTTGGAGGCAGAAACCTTCTTCACCGTTCCGCCTCTCTTGGCGGCGACGATAGCGCCTGAGTCCAACGCAGCCTTGTGCTCCAGTCCCGTGCCAACCAGAGGCGCCTCGGTCCTGATCAGCGGAACCGCCTGGCGCTGCATGTTGGAGCCCATGAGAGCGCGGCTGCCCTCGTCGTGCTCCAGGAACGGGATGAGGGACGTGGCGACCGAGAAGACCTGCTTCGGCGAAACGTCCATGTAATCGAGCTTGTCGGGCGGAACCTCAAGGACTTCGTCCTTGTACCTTGAGAGCACCCTTTCGTCCAGGAACCTGCCGTCCTCGCCTATCCTTGCGTTGGCCTGGGCGATGACGCAATCGTCCTCTTCGTCGGCGGTCAGGTACACGACCTCATCGGTCACGCGCCTGTTCTCTTTGTCGACCTTCCGGTACGGGGTCTCGACAAAGCCAAGCCTGTTGACCCTGCCAAAGCAGGTAAGGGACCCGGTCAGACCGATGTTCGGACCTTCAGGGGTCTCAATGGGGCACATACGCCCATAGTGGGAGTGGTGGACGTCGCGGACTTCCATGCCGGCCCGGTCCCTTGTCAGTCCGCCCGGACCCAGCGCCGACAGCCTTCGCTTGGCGGTGAGCTCTGTAAGCGGATTGGTCTGCTCCATGAACTGAGAGAGCTGGCTTGAACCGAAGAACTCCCTAATCGCTCCGACCACAGGCCTTACGTTGATAAGGGCCTGGGGAGTGATGATGTCGATGTCCTGGATGGTCATGCGCTCGCGAACGACGCGCTCCATCCTGGTGAGGCCTACCCGGAACTGGTTCTGAAGGAGCTCTCCGACGCACCTGACGCGCCTGTTGCCAAGGTGGTCGATGTCGTCGATAGTGCCGACGTTCTTGAACAGCCCGAGGAAGTAGTTGACTGCGGCAACGATATCGTCCCTGGTAAGCGTCTTCTCCTTGGCCAGCTCGTCCGGTGAGATCTCGTGCTTTCCGTTGCCCACCACATGTACGACTTGGCCTTCCTGGGTGGTGACGTCGATCACATTGACCTTCTTCTCACCAAGCATGCGGGCGATATCCCGGTCGATGAAGGTCCCGGCCTTAAGGAGCAGGTGGCCCGTTACGGGGTCAAGGACGTCCACGGTGGCGACGCAGTTGGCGATCCTTCGCCTGATGGCGAACTTCTTGTTCAGACGGTAGCGGCCTACAGTAGCCAGGTCATAGCGCCTGGACTCGAAGAACAGGGACTCAAACAGGTTTCGGGCGCTCTCCACAGTAGGAGGCTCGCCCGGACGGAGGCGCTTGTAGATCTCGACAAGAGCTTCGTCCCTGGACTTTGTGGTGTCCTTGTCCAGCGTGTTGCGCAGGGGAGCGCTGTCTCCCATCGCCTCAAGGATCGAGGCGTCGGTCTCATAGCCTATGGCCCGAAGGAGTACGGTAAGGGGCAGCTTTCTGGTCCTGTCGACCCTGACCCAGCAGATGTCGTTGGAGTCCGACTCCATCTCCAGCCACGCGCCCCTGTTGGGGATGACGGTGGCGAAATAGAGTCGCTTCCCGTTGGGGTCGGTCTCATAGGAGAAGTAAGCGCCGGGAGAGCGAACCAGCTGGCTCACAATGACCCGTTCGGCGCCGTTGATGATGAACGTACCCGCGTTGGTCATGAGCGGGAAATCTCCCATGAAGACTTCCTGTTCCTTGACCTCGCCGGTTGCCTGGTTGACCAGCCTGACCTTCACCTTGAGAGGCGCCGAGTATGTGACGTCCCTCTCCTTGCACTCGCGGACCGAGTACTTGGGTTCTCCGAGGCTGTAGTCTATGAACTCCAGGACCAGGTTTTCGGTGAAATCTTTGATCGGAGAAATGTCCCTAAAGACTTCACGGAGTCCCTCTTCGAGGAACCACTTATAGGAGTCTATCTGCACTGCGATCAGGTTAGGGATCTCGAGGATCTCGTGAATGCGCCCGTAGTTAAGCCGTTCACGCCTGCCTACCTTGATAGGATAGGCCATGAAGTCCTTCACTCCTTAGGGGGTAGATTCGCCGGCGCGACTCGCAGGGACGGAACGTCCTTCCATCACTTCCCTATTGTAGCCATAGTTCCGTTAACCAATTCTGGGCCGGCTATGAAAGACAAGAATACAAAATACAATGCTATCACGCCTGTCACGTAAGGTCAACAGGCGTGTAATCTAGTACAGCGCCTCCCCATGCGGGAGAGGAGCGCTACCCGGAGTTCTCGGAGAGTCCCAGGTCAACCAGTACCCTCGCTATGTGGGCTTTCTCCTTTTCGTGCGGCGGGCATAGAGGAAGTCTAAAGCCGCCGCAAGGAGTGCCGCAGAGTTCGAGAGCGGTTTTCACTGGCACGGGATTGGTGGTGATGAACAGGACTTTGAACAGTCCGTAGAGCCGCAGATGTAGGTCCCGCGCTTTCGTGAGTTCGCCCTCACGGTAGAAGTCTAGCATATCCCGAAGACGCCGCGCTACTACGTGGGCGGCCACAGAGACGACTCCGGAGCCCCCGACGGAAAGGATTGGCAGCGTAAGGCTGTCATCGCCGGAGAAGACGTAGAAGTTGTCGGGGCAAGAAGCAAGGATCTGGGATGATTGATCGATGCTCCCGGAGGCTTCTTTGATCGCGACTATGTTGCGAATCTCGGCCAGGCGCAACACGGTCTCTGGGAGCATGTTCACACCGGTCCGCCCGGGCACGTTGTACAGCATGATGGGCAGCCCGGTCTCCTCGGCGATTGCCCGGAAGTGCCGGTAAAGGCCTTCCTGGCTCGGCTTGTTGTAGTAGGGCGTTACCGCCAGGATCCCGTCCGCCCCGGCCGCGTCGGCCCGGCGCGTAAGCTCAACGCTCTCCTTGGTGTTGTACCCGCTGGTCCCAGCCCAAACGCGGGCCTTGTCGCCCAGCTCTTCCTTTATCTCCGCAACCAGCCGGTTCTTCTCCTCCGCCGTAAGGGTCGGCGACTCGCCGGTGGTCCCCGAGACCACCACGCCGTCGCATCCCTCTGAAACTAGGCGAGCGGCCAGGCTCCGCGCTCTGGCGTAGTGAACCTCGAGGCCGGCATCAAAGGGGGTTACCAACGCCACAATCAGGCTGCCATACGGCGATATCCGCATTGCAGGGCCCACCTCTCTCTTGCCTTCTTACGAAAGACGAAAGGCCGAGTGCAGGGCGTTTACGGCCGGCTGGAGCGAATCCTCCTCGATTAGGCACGCGATGGTTATGTTGGAGTCCGATGACGCCAGTACCCGGATCTTCTCTCTGGACAGAGTTCCTATCACAGTGTCAATGACTCCCGGCAGATTATGCATGCCGTAGCCAACCACTGTTACCTTTGCCCTCTTATCAAGTACCGCAACGGGAAGCCCCAGCGGGCGTAAGCGCGATACCGCCTCACGAGCCTTGCCCGCCGGTATCACGAAGGACACCCGCTCAGGGGAAACATTGATAAGGTCAAGCGAGATGTCTCTCAGCGCGTCGAAGACCGCATGGGGGAAACGTGTGTCGTCCGGCTCTTTCGGCGGGCGGTCAACCACGATCTGGGAGAGGCCGCTCCTGTAGGTTATCCCCGTCACCGGCTTGCCGGCATTTCCGATGAGCCAGGGGTTATCCTGCCTTTCACCGGCACAGAGAAGCGTCTTCCGGCTGTCCTTGCTGAGGCCCCTTACCCACACGGGAGTCCGGGCCCGCTGGGCGATCTCGACAGCCCGCGGGTGGATGATCTTGGCCCCCTCCCATGCCAGTTGGGTGACTTCATCGTAGGTTGCCAGCGGGATCGTCCTGGCATCCTTCACAACCCGGGGATCGGCTGTCATGATGCCCTCAACGTCGGTGTATATCTCCACGTATGCAGCGTCGAGAGCGGCCCCAAGCGCGGTAGCGGTAGTGTCGGATCCGCCTCGACCAAGGGTCGTTATGTCCCCCGATTCGGCGCGCCCCTGGAATCCGGCTACAACAACTACTTTGCCCTCGTCCAGGTGCCTCTTCAGGTGGGTTGGATCGATTGAAAGGATGTTGGCGTCGCCAAACGAGGTATCTGTGATGATCCCGGCCTGGCCTCCCGACAGGGCCATGGCGGGGATCCCCCTCGCCCGGAGCTCCTGCACCATGAGTACCGCAGAGATGATCTCGCCACACGAGGCCAGAAGGTCCAGCTCCCTTGGAGCGACATCCTCACACACGCCCTTGGCCAGAGTAATAAGGGTATCGGTCGCATATGGTTCGCCGCTCCGCCCCATCGCCGAAACAACGGCGCAGACACGATAGCCGCCAAGCAGCGCATCCTTCACTCTCTGGCACGCCATATCCCGGTTTGACGCGGTCGCGAGGCAGGTCCCGCCGAACTTCTGCACAACGATCATTGGTCTTCACCGGTAAGGAGGTATCTGACGATGTTGCAGGCGTTGGTTGCCGCGCCTACAAGCAGGTTATCGGCCACAATCCACATGAGGAGCCCGTTCTCCGAGCCCAGGTCACGCCTGATCCTGCCGACATACACGTCGTCGGTGTTTTCTGCGATCACCGGCATGGGGTACACGCCATCCTGGGGGGAGTCCAGCACCGTTATGCCGGGAGTGGCGGCGAGAAGCGAGCGGACTTCGTCGACACCGGCCCTCTGCTTGGTCTCTATGAGGCAGTCCTCGGAGTGCCCGATGAATACCGGGACACGCACGCACGTGCAGGATATCCTGAGGTCGTCCAGACCAAGAATCTTCCTGGTCTCGTTGACCATCTTCATCTCTTCTTTGGTGTAGCCCGAATCCAGGAACGAATCTACCTGGGGGATCAGGTTGAACCCGATTGGATGGGGGAACTGGGACTCGTAGTCGCCGTGAGCGTGGGATCCGCCCGCCAACTTCTGCAGCGACTCCTCCTCCAACTGGACCATGGCCTGGTAGCCTACGCCCGAGACGGCCTGGTAGGTAGCCACATGCACTCTCTCGAGCCCGTACTTCTGCTGGATCGGGCGCAGCGCCACGACCAGTTGAATGGTCGAGCAGTTGGGACCGGCGATCAGGCCTTTGTGGCCCTGAGCCGCCTCCATGTTAACCCCGGATGCAACCAGAGGAACCCCTGGGTCCATGCGATACGCGCTGGAGGTGTCGATGATAACGGGACCACCGAGGAGCTCCGACGCGAGTTCACGCGAGGCGGCAGTGGGAGTGCAGAGCACCACCGCGTCCATCTTGCGTAGATCTCGAACCGAGGTCTTCTCGATGACGAGAGTCTTGCCTGAGAAGGGCACCTTCTGGCCAACCGACTTGCCGAGACCGGTCAGGGTGAGTTCCATACCCTTCACCGGTCTCCTGTCGAAGTTCTCGACCACTCTCCGGCCGACCAACCCGCCGGCCCCTACGACAGCAACCCTGAGAACGCTTCCTCCCCGCACCGCCACTAGCGTCTACCCCCAGATGAGTTTGCCCATTATAGATCCACAGGTGAAAGCAATCCAGTATATGGTCCGTATTGTTACTGAGAAACCTAGTCGCTCTCGCTGCTAGCAAAGAAGGGCAGGCGACTGGGCCTGCCCTTCCCGGTTACCTTTGGAATACGGGTACTTACTTGACCTCGACCTTGGCTCCAGCCTTCTCGAGGGCTTCCTTGGCCTTGGTGGCCTCGTCCTTCGTGACCTTCTCCTTGACGGCCTTGGGCGCAGCCTCGACCAGCTCCTTGGCTTCCTTGAGGCCAAGTCCGGTGAGCTCGCGGACGGTCTTGATGACGGAGACGCGGTTGGCGCCTGCATCAGCAAGGATCACGTCGAACTCGGTCTTCTCCTCTTCGGGAGCGGCGGCGGCAGCGGCAGCCGGAGCTCCGGCGGCGGGAGCAGCCACAACAGCGGCGGCGGCAGAGACGCCAAACTCAGACTCGAACTTCTTCACGAGCTCAGCGAGCTCTAGGACCGTCATGCCCTTAACCAGGTCAAGAACCTGTTCAACCTTAGACACTTTTGGGAACCTCCTTGTTATTGCCGCGTCAGTCCGCGGCCTGTTCTTTCTTCTCACGCAGAGCGTCTACCGCTCTGGCAAAACCGGTAAGCGTTGCGTTCAGGACCGTCACCAGGGATGTAATCGGGCTGTTCAAAGTTCCGCACACTCTGGCGATGAGTTCTTCCTTGGACGGCAGCGTCCCGAGGTAGGCCACTGCCTCGGCATCGAGCACTTCTCCGCCTTCGAGGACTCCGCCCTTAGCCTTCAGGGCAGGTATCTCGCGGGCGAGGGTAGCGAGCACCTTGGCTGCTGATACCGGATCCGTTTCTGAGACAGCCATGGCGGTGGGCCCGTGGAACATGCCCTCAAGCCCTTGCCACCCCAACTGGGTCACAGCTCGTTGAGCCAGAGTGTTCTTCACGACTGCGTAATAGACGCCGCTCTCCCTCATGGCTCTGCGCAAACGGGTATCATCGGCGACCGAGACTCCCCGGAAGTCAACGAAGATCACGCTCTTGGCGCTCTGCATCTTGGCATGCAGACCCTCTTGAATCTTGGCCTTTGCGACTATCTGCTTCTTCTCCATCTGTTTCCCCCCTTTCAAACGATTAGGGACCCCGCGAAGCGGGGCCCCACAAATCTCACACCTACCTCACACGGGAGGTCTGCGCTGGGAACCCTGCCTCGGCGGGCGGTCCCTGGCCGCTCTACGCGGCCCTGGGGCCATTACGTCTTCCGACACCTGCTGTCTACGGCAAGCGGTATTCGGTTGTAAGTAATCCTAAGCGGACTGCGGACGGCCGACCCTGGCCGTGCTCACGGGGACGCCTGGGCCCATGGTCGATGAGACCGCAAGACCCTTCAGGTATGTTCCGCGAGCTGCCGCGGGCTTTGCCCTCATGATAGCGTCCATGAAGGCGTTGAAGTTCTCAAGTAGCTTCTCGGGTCCGAAGGACACCTTTCCCAACCTGGCATGAACCAGACCGGTCTTCTCGGTGCGGAACTCGACTTTACCTTGCTTGATCTCGCGGATAGCGCCCGCCAGGTCGTTGGTAACCGTCCCGGTCCTCGGGTTGGGCATGAGGCCCCTGGGTCCAAGGATGCGACCGAGTCGTCCGACGATACCCATCATGTCGGGGGTCGCGACAGCGCGGTCAAAGTCGGTCCAACCACCCTGGATCTTCTCGGCGAGATCCTCAGCTCCCACGAAGTCGGCTCCGGCGTCGCGAGCTTCCTTGGCCTTGTCGCCCCTAGCGAACACCAGCACCCTGGACTCCTGGCCGGTGCCGTTGGGAAGGACCACGGCGCCTCTCACCATCTGATCCGCGTGTCTCGGATCGACACCGAGTTTGACGGCTACTTCGACGGTCTCGTCGAACTTGGCGAACGCGGCTTTGCAGACTAGAGCAAACGCTTCGAGGGGTTCGTAAGTCTTTCCGGGTTCAACAAGTTTCGCGGCTTCTTGATGCTTCTTGCCCTTCTTGGCCACTTCTACTTCCTCCTTGTGGTGCAAACGGGCTCAAGGCCCTCCCACGTAGTTGAGAACTAACCTACTACTTCGATCCCCATGCTCCGGGCAGTGCCCTCAATGATCCTCATGGCCGCGTCGAGAGAGGCGGCGTTGAGGTCCTTGGCCTTGAGTTCGGCGATCTCTTTCACCTGGTCGCGAGTGACTTTACCGACCTTCTTCGCGTTGGGCTCGCCTGAGGCAGTCTCAATGCCTGCCGCCTTCTTGAGAAGAGCCACCGCGGGCGGAGTCTTCACGACGAAGCTGAAGCTGCGGTCCTCGTATATGGTAACGAGCACCGGGACCAGGTCGCCGGCGTTCTTGGCGGTGCGGTCGTTGAACTGCTTGACGAACATCTGGCTGTTGATCTGATGAGGAGCCAAAGCCGGGCCTACCGGAGGCGCCATAGTGGCCTTTCCGGCGGTGAGCCGCATCTTGACTAGCGCTTTGACTTTCTTTGCCATGGCCCTTACACTTCCTCTACCTGGTTGAAGTCGAATTCCACCGGCGTTTCCCGGCCGAATATCGATAGTAGCATCCGGAGCTTGCCCCTGTCTATCATCACGTCCTGGACTAGCCCCATCATCCCCTGGAACGGACCGGACTTAACCCGAAGGGTCTGGCCCGGCTGGAAATGCACGCGCACCCTGGGGGCGCCTTCACCGCTCGCCCGCTTCAGGATGGTCTCGATCTCCGGGCCCTCCAGCGGTATAGGCTTGGACCCCGGCCCAACGAACCCTGTCACGCCGGGAGTGTTGCGGACCACATACCAGGAATCGTCGCCCATGATCATGTTCACGACGACGTACCCAGGGAAGACCTTCCGCTTGACGATCTTCTTCTTGCCTTCCTTGTACTCTACTTCTTCCTCTTCAGGGACGATGACTTTGAAGATCTTGTCCTTCATGTTCATATTGTCCACGCGTTTCTCGAGGTTGGCTTTCACCTTGTTCTCGTACCCCGAGTACGTGTGGACCACGAACCAACGAGGAGTCTGATCTGTGGTGTCCAGTTTCGTGCTCATGAAATAAGGACCCCCTAAGAATTCCGGGTCCGGTTTCTCCCCCTACTTTCCCAGGACGGCTCCCAGCCCGAAGGAAAGGATCGCGTCAGTGCCCCACAAGATAGCGCCGATACTTACCATAGTAACCAGCACTACCAGGGTAAGCACCCTGACTTGACCCCAAGTGGGCCAGACAACCTTTCTTAATTCGGCACGGGTCTCTCTGAGGAAGTTCACGAGATTCCCGAAGAACCGCTTGATCTTCATCTCGTTCACCTAATCTTCCGGCATTCGTGGCAGGCCCGGAGGGATTTGAACCCCCAACCATCGGATTTGGAGTCCGCCGCTCTACCTATTGGAGCTACGGGCCTGCGAACCAAGCGCTGCCCACTGTCCAGGTTGTGCCTGTCTACCTAGTCTCTCTGTGAACCGTGTGGGTCCTACAGAACCTGCAGTACTTCTTCAGCTCAAGCCGTCCAGAATGGGACTTCTTGTTCTTCATTGTTATATAGTTGCGCTGCTTGCACTGCTCACAAGCCAGCGTGACCGCATCAGCTGTTCCCTTTGCCACCGAATACCCCTCCCATCCCCGGCAAAAGCCACTGCACCCGAATATAGCACAGACGCTTGTGCAGTGTCAATTCAGGCCATTCTATTCCACAAGCAGGGCCGGAGTCATCCTCCGGCCCGCTAATACTCCGTTTGTCGCTTCCATTACCTGGCTTGCCAGCAGTTACCCATCTACCGCCAAACCAGGCTGACAGCGGTTCCAAGCCCTGAGCGAAGGTTACTAGCGCGCCGCGAAGCGATCGCGCCAGAGATTCGCGAAGGGCGAACCGCTGGCGAGTCTAGGAACTGCAAGCGCCGACAGCGGTTTCAGCCCGAAGTGAAGCTTACTAGCGCGCTGCGGAGCACGCGCCAGAGATTCGCGAAGGGCGAACCGCTGGCGAGTCTAGGAACTGCAAGCGC
>CAZRRG010000036.1:20279-20418 GCA_964602455.1 uncultured Eubacteriales bacterium
TACTAGCGCGCTGCGGAGCACGCGCCAGAGATTCGCGAAGGGCGAACCGCTGGCGGCCGCTGTCTTACTTACTCGATGACCTTCGTAACTACGCCGGAAGCCACGGTCCTGCCGCCCTCGCGGATAGCGAACCGCAGTC
>CAZRRG010000037.1:0-581 GCA_964602455.1 uncultured Eubacteriales bacterium
CCTGCTGGATGGCTCTCAGGATGGACTGGTCCACTTTCTTCACCTCTTTCCAGATTGGTGGTTAACATAACACGCATCCTAGCGGCGTAAATGTAAGGGTTGACCGTAATCACACTATTCCGCGGCGACTCCGAAGGTGCTTGGCAAGCACTTCACGAACTAGTTGACTTGTCCCATCCAAGAGAGGAGTGGAAGCCATGCTTGACATGATACTGAAGGGCGGAACGGTTGTTGACGGCTCCGGGCTTCCTGCCCGAAGGGCGGATGTAGGCATCCTGGACGGCAAGATCGCCATGGTCCAGGACCTTGGGGAAGCCGAAGCGGCCAGGACCATTGATGTTTCCGGACTCCACGTCTCCCCGGGGTTCATAGATATGCATTCCCATTCCGACCTGTCCCTCATGGCCCACAGGAAGGGTGAAAGCTCCCTATCCCAGGGCATTACGACCGAAGTGATCGGCAGCTGCGGCTGGTCCCTGGCGCCCGTGAAGGATGAGACCAGGAAGAGCGTGCTAGAGGGCCTTCTCTCGGGTCTGATCGACGCAGAGTCATTCGACTCGCTGGACTGGAGCTGGCACTCC
>CAZRRG010000037.1:591-20339 GCA_964602455.1 uncultured Eubacteriales bacterium
TCCTTCGGGGAATGGATGGCTGCTCTAGAGAAGGGCGGGATCGGCGTCAACGTCGCTCCCCAGGTTGGTCAAAGCCTGGTCCGCGCCCACGTCGTCGGGACAGAGAAGCGGGAAGCGGCCCCGGGCGAGCCCGAGGCAATGAAAGCGCTGGTCCGGCAAGCCATGGAGGACGGCGCATGGGGTATGTCGACGGGCCGGAGCTATCGCCCCGGAGGACACGCGCCGACCGAAGAGATAATCGAGCTCGCAAAGGTCGTCGGGCAGTACGGCGGGATATACGCGACGCACATGAAGAACGAGGGCGACGACATATTCGAGGCCGTGAACGAGGTCATTCGCATCGCCGAAGAGGCCGGAGTCCGGGCCGAGATCTCCCACCACAAAGCGGTGGGCAGGAAGAACTTCGGCAAGGTAAACCGGACCTTGGAGATGATTGAGAAGGCCAGGCGTCGCGGCCTTGCGATAACCGTGGACGTCTACCCCTACGAGTTCTCTCAGGCCAGTTCGATTGTGCGGATGCTGCCCGAGGGCGCATGGCAGGACCTGAAAGGTAAAGCATTTGCGGGCGAGTACCCCACAAACGAGGAGATCCACGCCATCCTGGCCGACAAGTCCCTCATGGAGAAGATAAAAGCCCATCCCGCCATCGCGGAAGCCGCACCCAGGCTCAAGGGCTTCTTCATAGTTAAGGCGCCCTCGATGCCACACGCTGAGGGAAGGGTGGTCGAGGACCTGGTCGCCGAGACCGGGCGAAGCCCCGTTGACATCGTGTTTGACCTTGTGGCCGCTGACGGCCTGGAGGCATGGGCCGCGTCCTGCATCAGCATGGAAGACGTGCACACCGTGATCAAGGCCGGCTTTGCGATGGGCGGGACCGACGGCTTCAACCTCGACCGGGTCATAGACAACGCCATTCACCCGAGGCATTACGGCACGTTCCCCAGGATCGTGGGCAGGTTCGTGACTAAAGACCGCCTGTTCTCCCTGGAGGAAGCCGTCAAGAAGGTGACCCGCAATCCGGCCCTGGTCATGGGCATCCCAGACCGGGGAATGGTGGAGGCCGGTTACTGGGCCGACCTGGTTGTGTTCGACCATGAGAGACTCATGGACACCGCTACCGGCACTGAACCCTACAAACGGGCTGACGGGATCGAGTATGTGCTGGTAAACGGCAAGATTGCCCTTGAGAAGGGCGAGGTTAAGCCGGCGTTCGCCGGGAAGGTCCTGAGGAGACGCTAGAAGAGGTCTAAGACCTCAGGATTTCGCTGCAGGCGCGCTTCACATCCTCAATCACGGTGTGAATGTCCGCCTGCAGCGGTTCTTTTGCGCCAAGCTGCGCCATTTGAGGAGTGCCGCCTCCACGGCCACCCCACCTTTCGGCGATAGCCGATACCACCGCCCGGGCATCGGGTCCGTCCTTGGACGGGGACACCGCCGCGACTGAGAACCTTGGATGAGCGGACATGGCCACGGCCAGCTTCCCGCTAGACTCGGCTATCTTCTTGGCCGCGTACTTCAGGCGGTCGGGAGACGCGCCGTCCAAGGCCACCACGACCGAGTCCTGGCCTGCCAGGCTCTCGGGCCTGAGAAGGGTCTCGACCCGCATCTCCAGGAGTTGCTCAGATACCCGCTCGAACTCTTCTTGTAGTTCCTGGACCTTGGCTACTAGGGCAGCCACGGCCCCCGGTACCGCCTGTGCGGGCTGAGACACAACGCGGGCTGTCTCCGCCAGTAGGTCCTGCCTTTGCCGGTAATCGGCTAGAGCCCTGCCTCCGCACCGGAAGACCACTCGCACTCCTCCGTGGGCGCGATCGGTCTGGTTTACTTTGATAAGGCCCACCTGCCCGGTGGATGACACGTGAGTGCCCGCGCAGGGGCAGGCGTCAAACTCGCCCACCTGGATAATCCGTATGGTGTCGGCGTCGATCTGGAACCTGGCCCTTACTACGGAAGGTAGCTCGCCTCTTCCGTACTCCTTCACGGTCACCGGCAAGTCGCTCCACACGACGCGGTTTGCCAAGTCCTCAACCTTCGCCATCTCGTCGGTAGATACCGAGGGAGCATCCAGGTCGATGCTCACGTAGTCGGCGGCGAGGTGGAAACCGACGGTCCTGGCATCCATTACCTGTTCGAAGGCCCGGGACAGGATATGTTGGCCTGTGTGCTGCTGCATAAGGTCAAACCGCCTGTCCCAGTCGATCTTCCCCCGCACGCGCGGGCCGCTGTCAGAGGGAGGCTCGTGAGCGGGTAGGCCGGCGGGATTGTCCACGTGGACCCAGTGGACTATCTCACCGTCATCCTCAGTGACCGCCACAACCGGGAGGTCCGCGGCGCCGAGCGCTAGTGCCAGATCGCTGTCCACGACCGACAGGTGGCCGGTATCGTACGGTTGCCCGCCGCCCTCGGGATGAAAGAGCGTCTGGTCCAATACAAGGCCAGTCTTGCCGTCCCTTTGAACTACGCGGGCAACTCTTGCCTCGAACTCAACGTCGTATGGTCTCTCCCAGTAAAGACGCCTTGCCTCCAAGATCCGCACCTTCTCTATATCTTGATGCCCTTCTGAGCCAGCTGTGCCTTCAAGCGATCGGATGAGTCCTGCCTGGCGTACTTCCTGGAGATATGCTCGCTCCAGCCGTACTTGTCGTACCCTACCTTATCTTCTCCGGCCTCGGGAGCAGGTATCTTGGCGCCAAGGTTCACGTAGTAGCCCTCGCGGATGAGCCCGGCGTCCATGACTTCCATGGCGGCCTTAACCTCGTCTTCGCTAAGGTCGTGGTACTCCTCGTGGTGGAGGACGCATGACGTCGGGATCCTCGGGCGGGGACTCGGCTTCTTGGCGGGATAGCCGACCACCAGTCCGACAACTGTGTACACTCTTTCGGGCAGCTTGAACATCTCGCTGAGGAAAGGCTCGATCATGGGTGCGGCGCCAAAGAAGCAGGTGCCGAGCCCCATTGCCTCAGCCGCCATCACGAAGTTCATCGCCGCGTAGCTGACATCCTGGATTCCCAGGAACAGCATCTGGGTGTCGTTGGCCTTGTTCTGCCGCCCCTTGTAGGCGATGAACTTCTCGAGCTTGCGAAAGTCCATGCAGAACAACACAAAGACGGGGGCGTCGGCGATGAAGCGACCCATGCGCTGCGATAGGGCCTCTTTCTTCGCCTTATCCCGGGTATACACGAAGGCATACATCTGCCCCGTGAACGGTGCCTGCTGCGCGGCTCTCGCCAGCTTCAACAGGACTTCATCGGGCACGTCCTTGTCCAGGTACTGGCGGGTGGTCGCCCTCGACATGATCAGGTCGATGTAGCTGTTATCCATTGTCCTCTCCTCCGTGCTCTTGGCCTCTAGCTATGATTTCCCGTCGGGAGGCACGGATCCTGCGGCCTTCCTGGCGAGCTCCTCCCATTTCTCATAGAGGGACTCCAATTCTCGCTCCACGTCTTTGTACTCTTTGAGAGGGGCGGCACCCGGATCCCGGTAGGTCTCGGGGTCGTTCAGGATCTTCACCAGTTCGTCCCACCGCTTCTCCATGACCTCTATCCTATCCTCAAGGGCCGCCAGCTCAGCCTTTCTGGCGCGCTCAGCCTGTGCCGACAGAACAGGCGAAGCTGCTCCGCCCCCCCCGGCCGGTCCGGACGCGCTGGCCGCCGCGGTCTTGCGGTCTTTAGCCCCGCCGCCCGCCGGCTTGCCGGAGCCTGGCGCGGCGCCGCCACTCACAGCGCCCTTTCGACTGCCTTCGGGCCGAGAGGCGAGATGCGACTGATTCTGCCTTTTCCCGGAAATAAGTTGGAAGGACGGTAAGTCTTCCTCAAACAACACCTCTTCGCCGGACTCCACCTTCCGCCTGTAGTCGGAGTAGGTGCCCCTGAACACGTGGATCCTGTCGCCGTGCCAGAGCCACAGGTGCGTCGCCAGGCGGTCGATGAAGAACCTGTCGTGGGACGCGAATATGAGCGTGCCGGGGAAGTCCTTGATGGCGCTCTCCAGCACCTCTCGGGACGCCATGTCCAGGTGGTTAGTGGGCTCGTCCAGGAAAAGCACATTGGCCTTTCCTACCACCAGTTTGGCCAGAGCCAGCCTGTTGCGCTCGCCACCCGAGAGTAGGCCTATCTGCTTCTCCACTTCATCTCCGGAAAACAGGAACCGGCCGAGGAGGTCCCGGGCTTCCTGGTTATCCAGGCCAAGCCCCTTAATCTCCTGCAGGAGAGTGAGGTCGTCGTTGAGGTCGTCCAATCCCTGCGAGAAGTACCCTGTCACAACGTTCTGCCCAAACCTTACTTCGCCCTGGTATCCCCCATCCTCTCCAAGGATGCAGCGCATGAGCGTGGTCTTCCCGCACCCGTTAGGGCCAACCAGGGCCACCCTGTCGCCCTTGCGCACAAGCCATGTGAAGTCGGAGAACAGGACTCGCTCGCCCCCCGCTGCGTCGAAGCTCCTCTTGAGGTCCCGGACCAGCAGGACTTCATTCCCCGATTCGGTTTCCAAGTCGAACCTTATGCCCATCGCCCGCTTGTCGTGCTTTGGTTTCTCAACCAGCTCCATGCGGTCAAGCATCTTCTGCCTGCTCCAGGCTTGATTCTTCCTGGTAGGAGTCGCCTTCCACTTCTGTATGAAGGCCTTGGTGCGGGCTATGAGCTCTTGCTGCCTGGCGTATGCTTCGGCTTGCACCTGGCGCTCCATATCTTTCTGAACCAGATAGGCCGAGTAGTTCCCGTTATAAACCTTGGCCTCTCCGCCCTCCATCTCAAGGATCTTGCCGGCCACTTTGTCGATGAAGTACCGGTCGTGGCTCACGAGGAGGACGGCGCCGGGGTAACCTGCTAGAAAGCCCTCAAGCCACTCGATGCCGCCGAGGTCCAGGTGGTTCGTCGGCTCATCCAGGAGCAGCAGTTCGGGCTCCTGAAGCAGCAGCTTTGCCAGCGCAAGCCTGATCCTCTCACCGCCCGAGAGGACGTCGGCACTCTTCTCGAACTCATCGTTGGAGAAGCCCAGCCCGCTCAGGATAGCTTTGGCCCTTGGCTCCAGGGTGTACCCGCCCATGGTCTCAAACCTTGCCGTGGCTCGAGCATAATCGTCCATGATCGCCTGCAGGTCGCCTTCTGAAGCCCGGTGGGATCCGGTTCCCCGCGTCGAGGCGCCAGACGCTTCGGCCGCTGCCGCCTCCGCCATCTTCTCCTCAAGCGCCTTCATCCTCTGGGCCAGATCCTGTATGTCTTTCCTGGCGGAGAGCATCTCTTCGAGTACGGTGCCTGAGAAGGTGGGAACGTCCTGGGACAGGTAGCCGAAGGTCCTCCTGCCCACGACCTGGAAGCTGCCACCGTCCTGCTCCAGTTCGCCGGCGATGACGCGAAGCAGTGTGGTCTTGCCCTCACCGTTGCGGCCGACAACGCACATACGCTCGCCTTGGCCGACGGAAAACGTGACAGACTGGAAAATGACGCGGGCGCCGAAGGATTTCTTGAGGTTATCTACGATAAGGATTGTCATTGAAAAGTCCTCCCGGAGTATCGATCAGATGTTCGAGGCAAACGGGCACAGTGAGGCTAGGCTGGCTGTGCGACGCTTTGGAGGGTTATCCTCGAACCAACGGTCATTCCGGAGAACTCCTTTCGGATGCGGGAATCCGCAGCCTGTGTCAATATACCACGTGCGGTAGCGGCGGCGCAAAGGCAATCTCTTTTGGTTATAATCATGGCATGGACAGGAAACGCACCTCGTGGGGACACGTGGCGGACTGGTACGACTCCTACATGCGCCTGGAAGGCACGTACCAGAAGGAACTGATCCTCCCGAACCTATTGCGCCTCATGGAGCTGAAGAAGGGTGAGGCGGTACTGGATCTTGCCTGCGGACAGGGGTTTTTCGCCCGCGAGTTCTCGGCGGCGGGCGCCGAGGTCACCGGCGTGGACCTCTCCAAGGAGCTAATTGGCATCGCCAAGCGGCTTTCTCCCCCCTACATTCGATATCACGTAGGTTCCGCCGATAAGTTGGACTTTCTGCAGCCGGGGACATTTGACAAGGTCAGCATCGTGCTTGCCATACAGAACATAGAGAACGCCAAGGGTGTGTTCGAAGAAGCGCGCCGGGTACTGAAGCCAGGCGGGTACCTCTACTTGGTCACGATGCACCCTGCTTTCAGGATCCCTCAGGGATCATCGTGGGACTGGGATCCGAAGACCGGGTCCCAGTACCGGCGGGTAGACCGTTACCTGTCGGAATCGGCGGTCAAGATTAAGATGCACCCGGGGAGCAGGCCCCACGAAGTAACCCTGACCTTCCACCGCCCGCTTCAGGTCTACTTCAAACACCTGGCCAGGGCCGGTTTCTGCGTTACCCGGCTCGAAGAGTGGAACTCCCACAAGAAGAGCGGTCCGGGCCCGCGAGCCGCTGAAGAGGACCGGGCGAGGAAAGAGATCCCCCTATTCATGTTCCTGCAGGCCTGCGCCTGGAAGTGAGATGAGGAGTGACGAGGGTGTTCGTTGACAAGGAGTTGGCCATCAGGCTCGAGACTGCTGAAGCGGACCTGACCCGCCAGTATGTGGACGCATACTACGCTCTGTACCGTGACGCCGGAGCCGGATCCGTGGAAGTATGCGGAGGCCGAGTGAGCTTTGCCGGAAGGAGCTCTCCCCTTAGCAAGGCCGATGCTGTTGGCCTGGTGGGAGAGGTGAAGGCCGCCGATCTCGACTTCATCGAGGATTACCTGGTCATCCGGGGAGCCAGGCCGACGCTTGTCGCTTGCCCCTTCACCGACCGGTCCCTGTTCTCGCTCGCAGGGCAGCGGGGATACGAGATCGACCAGTTCCTGAACCTGTACATCCTTCCGCTCCCGCACAATGATGGCGCCCAGGCGCAGTCCGCTCAAGGCGCACCCACGCAGGCCTCTCCCGTGGAGGATGGCGGTCATCCTGCGAGGGAGCCCGGCAAGATCGGCGTGAAGGCCCTTCCTACCGGTGACCGCGAGACATACAGAGACACCTGGTCGGTGGTCGTAGGCCTCGGCTTTGCGTCCATGGATGCCGGAAGCCCTCCATACATGGACATCTACCGGAGCATCGCCCATGCCTCGGGCACCATCTCGTTCCTGGCCACCGTCGGCGGCGAACCGGCAGGCGCCGGAGCCCTCAAGATCACGGGGAACACAGCGTTCCTATCAACGGCGAGCACGCTACCGCAGTATCGCAGGCAAGGCGTGCAGATGGCGCTGATGAAGACCCGCCTAGCTGAGGCTGTGAGACAGGGATGCGACCTCGCGGTCGTGATGACCTCTCCCGGCGCGGACTCCGAACGCAACGTGGTCAGGGCAGGATTCCGCCTAGCCTACACCCGAATTCGCCTTGTGAAGAGATAAGTCTGCCTGCCCGCCGTCTATGGGGCTCCTAGCTGAGCATTTTCGCAGCTCTGCCCATAGCCTCTCTTAGCGCAGCGTTTTAGCCCAATTCGGGACTTTCGTCCTATGATTTCGGCTCAAAACCAGGTGGTTGCAAGGCGATAAGGTGAGGGGGGACTCCAAGCGGAGCGAGTTACTGGCGTTGGAGGTGGCCCCGGTGAAAATACTGGGTTCAGCCATCAAAACCACGAGCAAGCACTCCCTTGAAGTTTCGGAAACCGTGCAGGATCCGGCTCGCATGTGGAAGGACGGTCGCGCGGCGGGAACACCCGCGGCGCCTATTACCATTTCCGAGACACAAGGCGATCGACTGACGATCTCCAAAGAGGCCCTGGAAGCTTACAGAGCCGAAGCGCGGTTGCTGGGCGAACCGGCGCCCGTGTCGGTCGATGCCGAGATATTCGGACTCACGCCTGAAGACCGCATCCTGATTCTGGTGCTGGAAAGGGCCCTGGGCATTCAAATAAGGACTCCGGACGATCTAGAAAGGGCGATCACCGGCGCGGGCAAGAGCATTGCCGCAAAGGTGAAAGAGGTCATGGAGGCCGCGGAAAAGCAAGCCGAGGCCCTAAAGCAAGCAGCAACGCCACCGGACCGCGCCGGATGGCGCTACTTCTACGAGAGTAGTGAATCGCCCCTGGAGGCCGAGAACATATCTATCGGGATAGGCGCGGTGGTCAAGACGGCAGACGGCCAGGAAGTCCCCGTGCAGTTGCAGTTCAAGATCCCCTTGAGTTATGCTTCGCCCTCCGACGGCGATGCCGCCTCTGACAGATCCCTGATCGTCAACTACAACGGTCCCGCGGCCGATCTCGCTCACAAGTCATTCATCTTTGACCTCGATGCGGGTAGCGCGCGCGAGGGTCTCCGGATACGGAGCCGGGACGCCGTCGCGAAGCCGCCTTCTACTCGAACTTAGTCCTGGCGACGCCGACAAGGAAGAATGCCAAGCCAAAGCACGCAAGGGGTATCAGGTTAGGCGCGGTACCCAAGAGACTCTTTCCCCTCGCCGTCACATCGGTCAAGGCCATCATCGCCCAGGCCTGCGGCGTGGCTTTCGCGATAGTCCTCATGAGCGGGCTGACAACCTCCAAGGGCCAGTAGCATCCACCGAGCATGCAGGTTGACACAACCACGATCGGTATGAGGGTCTGCAGCTGAGCCGTCGTACTGACCATCGTGGACAGGAACAGGCCAAACCCCGACACGACAGCTATCGTAAGCGCCATGATCGCCATGACCGCGCCGAAGTTGGGCCCGAAGTTGATCCGGAAGACATACCGGGCTGACAGCATCAGGAACAGCACTTGAGTCAGGCCTACCACGTAGTTGGCCAGGATCTTCCCGCCCACCACAGCCGCTTTCGAGACGGGGGTCGACAGAAGCCTTCCCCAAGTACCGGTCTTCCTCTCGCTGAGGATATCGCCGGCCATGTACATGACGGTGAACATGGTGAACATCACGTAGATCCCCATCGACAAGCCGGTCGCCCAGTCGACGTCGTCGGTAAGAATCTCCCCTTCGGTCACAACTTCGAACCCGACTGCAAGCGCGGGCGAATCGGAAAGACGTTCCGCGGCTGATGCGGCGGCCGCAGAGGGATCGACAGCGCCGGAAACGCCGAGCTCCGCCGCCATGTCCGATGTGACGGAGAGGACCGCCTCCTCCAAGAGGTGGGAGGTAATGCTGCGTTCCATGATAGCGCTGGCGACGATCCCGGTGTTGGATGTCGACAGCTTCACTATGGTCACGCTCAACGGATTGCCGGAGCTGACGGATGCCTCGAATCCTTGGGGGATGACAAAACCGGCTTCAATGATGCCCTGCCGCACGCTCTCGTAGGCCGAATCCAGAGATAGAGGCCGGACATCGTAGCTGCCCGCTTGCCGGAGGTCTTCGATCATCCTGGCGCTAAGGCCGGAGCCGTCCAGGTCGGCAACGCCGACAGGCACTTGACGGGTGACTCCGCCTCCCCGCCCTCCGAAGACAACCGAGGAAACGGACGTAAACACCAGGGCGGTGGCTATCATTATTATCATGAAGGTCTTTTCTTTCCAGGCCTTGAGGAGCGCCACTCCCGCAACCGCAAATAGCTTGTTCACGTTTGTCGCCCCCTACTCCAGCCTGAGCCGCCAGATGCCGATTGCGAGAAAGCCCAGCCCCATAGCGGCAAGAATGCCCAGCGGCATCGTCAGCGCCGCCAGACTCCCGCCGTCCATGAGCGTGAGGAAGGAATCAAGGCTCCAGCGGGTCAGGGTGAACTTACTTAAGAAATGCATGGCCTTCGGGAACTGGTAAATTGGGTACTGGCATCCACCTACAAAGGCCATGACCTGCACTCCGATGTTCTGAAGGGCGTCTGCCATCTTCTCGGTCTTGGAGAGCGCGGCGATCAGTATGGCGAAACCTGTAGCGGCAAGCGCCATGACCGCGGATACCGCGAACACATTCAGTAAAGACGGGCCCCAGTCGACCCTGAACACAAACCGTGTGAAGAGAATGAGGATGACAACCTGAAGGAGGCAGACCGCGTAAGTCGCCAGGGTCTTCCCAACTATGATCTCCCGCGGCGTGGCTCTGGTTGAGAACAGGCGCGCCATTGTGCCTGTCTGCTTTTCATCCAGTATCGACTTCACGCCAAGCATGGCTCCGTAGAGCACAAACATGGCGGTCATCGACGCCGTGTAATACTGAAGCGATGTTATCCAGCCTGACTCCTGCTCGCTCTCGGCGAAGAAGCCCGCGGCGGCAGATGTCTCAGCCGCGATGTCTTCCACCACGCGGGCGGCCAACTCCTGAGTCTGGGGTAGTGGCCCGGTCGCCATCATGAGCTGCTCCATAACCGCAGAGGTCCCGGCCGCGACCACCGAGTACTGGGCGGCGAAGGACGAGACGATTCCTTTCACTATTTGCGACCGGATCGGTTCCCCCGGGTCACCCAGCACGCGGATCTGAGAACCGGCAATGGCGGCGATATCGCTGAGTCCTTCAGGGATGACAATGGCGCTCGCGACAGTCCCTTTGCGTATGAGCTCGGCAGCATCCTCTTCCGACTTCGCGCTCTGAACCCGGATGAGGGAGCTTACCCGTTCCGACTCAAGCACATCCATGAGGTGTTGAGAAACTTGGCCGTTATCGAGGTTGACTACCGCCACATCGAAAGCGCTCACGGTCTCTTGCTTGGCAAACATGGGTCCGAGGGCGGCGCCCAGGATGAACACCAAGACCAGCGGCATGGCGATGATGATCGCAAGGGCCTTCAGATCCCTTGCCACAACCTTTACGTCTTTTAGGGCGATCTCTAGAGCGCGCAACGCTTCCTACCCCCTAGTCCCGAAGCGCCCTGCCAGTAAGACGCAGGAACACGCTCTCGAGGTTGGGCTCCAGTATGTTCACGGACTTCACCCTGGCCCCGCCACGCTTTATGACGTCCAGGATCTGCGCGACCTTCTCATTGCCGTCCTTGACCATGACCGTGACCGTCCCGTTCTGGGAAGCGACCTCGGTTACGCCCGCGATCCCCTTGAGCTCCGCAATGATCTCAGGGGTGACGTCGCTGGCCCCAACATCCACCCTATCCGCGTCACCGGCCAACTTCTGCAGCTCGTCAATGGTGCCGGCGGCGATTACCTTGCCGTGGTCCATGATGGCTACGCGGGAGCAGAGGTACTCCACTTCCTCCATGTAGTGGCTGGTGTAGATGACCGTGATCCCCTCCTTGTTGAGGGAGAGTACGGTCTCAAGAATGTGGTTGCGCGACTGGGGGTCGATCCCGACCGTGGGTTCATCCATGATCAGGAGTTCGGGACGATGGACCAGTGCGGCGGCGATGTTGATGCGGCGCTTCATCCCTCCGGAGTAAGTCTCGATCCGGTCCTTTGCCCGTTCGGCCAGACCCGCGTACTGGAGCGCCTGCTCAACCCGTTCCTTCAGCAGGGCCCCTCCCAGGCCGTACATCCTGCCCCAGAAGTAGAGGTTCTCGCTGGCTGTCAAAGTCGGGTACAGGGCGATGTCCTGAGGAACCAGCCCGAGGACATCCTTCACAAGAGAGGGGTTGGAAGTCACGTCCTTACCCTTAAGGAAGATGCTCCCTCCCGACGGGCGCAAGAGGCCGGCTATCATGGAGATCGTAGTGGACTTTCCCGCCCCGTTGGGACCAAGAAGGCCGAACACCTCTCCCTTTTCGATGGCGAAACTGGCTCCGTCAACGGCGACCACGTCTTTGTAGGTCTTGCGGAGCTCCCGGACTTCCAAGAAAGACACGGCAATCCCTCCCGGTAATTCGGACCCAATGCCGATCAAAGGCACAATCGTGAACTACGGAAGAGCGCTCCGGTGGTCTGATTTCCTAGGTGTTCTCGGTCGGATCGGTCTTCTGCGGTTGGTTCGCGTCAAATGTATAGCCCGCGGTCAGGTCGCGATAGGCAGAGAGCTCCTCGCGCCCCTTCTCCGTCAGGGCGTACACGCCCCGCCTTACGCGCTCGAACCACTTGTAGTAGTTGTCGTACAGGATGGAACCTGTGTTCTCGGCGGTGCCCATAGCACGGAGCTTGGCGGGGGTAAGCGGCCCGCAGGCGTCAAGGCAGGCAGCCACACGGACAGCGGCCTCGCGGTAGGCGGTGACGATCTTGGTCCGCGTGCTGCCCCCCGTGTTGAGGTCCATTGATCGCCCGCTCGCCTCTTCCAGGACCGCGCGGCGGAACCCCTTCCTGGTCCGGCGGACAGCCGGCCCAGGATGGAAAGCCACCTCGACGCTCCCTCCCCCGTCCGGTTGGAGCGATACAAGAACAAGACCGATTTCCAGCCGGCGAAGCACACGGCATGCCGCCCGCCACTCCTGTGACCGCACTCTCTTCCCGGGATGGGGCACCACGACGTAGACGGAGTCAAACGCTCTCTGGCGGTCGACCGCCTGCGCCACTAGCGGGAGCGAAAGGTGGCGCTTCATCTCGAAGATGAGCACCTCGCCATCGCGCTCGCCCACCACGTCAATCCCTCGCACCTCGGAGCGAACATCGTATCCGCGGACCACGAGGTAATCGCGCAGTGGTCCGTACAGGTCGGTCTCTTTGATTTCTTTAGCGGGATTTGAACGCATGTTCGACCCGAATATAGCCCCATGCTGCCCTAGTGTCAACCACATTATGTAACCTAGGAAACAGTGGTCAGCATAGTATCTAGGGAGACTCTATGCAGGTAGGAAGGGGAATCGCCCCATGAACAAGGACTCTCCGGAAGCGCGGGTCCAGAAGCCGGAACGCGCTCCATGCGACTGCCACAACATCCTAGACCGTCCACCCGATGAAACTGATTTCCCGGTCCTTCACAAGAGGCTGGTCAAGACGTCTCGGGCCTTCCGCATGCTCGCATGCTCCACTCAAGCCATGCTCTCGGCCGGCGACGAGATCTCGCTCCTTGAGCGCCTGTGCTGCATCATAGTGAAGTCCGGCTACAGCCTGGCCTGGGTCGGCTATGTAGAGTTCGACGAGGAGAAATCGATACGGCCTGTGGCGATGGCCGGCGAAGGAGTGGATTACGCAAAGAGCGTGAAGATCAGCTGGGGCGATAACCCGCACGGGCAAGGTCCCACCGGCCTGGCCATACGGACCGGCGAGTCCCATGTCGCCAGGTACCTCGAAACGGAACCCGGGTTCGGTCCCTGGCGCGAAGCTGCGGAGCGGTGCGGCTACGCATCATCCATAGCCATCCCACTGTACTGCGACGGCGAGATCCTCGGGGCGCTCAACGTATACTCGAAGGAACCGGACGCGTTCGATCCTGAAGAAGTGTCCCTCCTTGAGGAGCTGGCCAACGACATATCGTTCGGAATCGCGTCTATCCGCCTCCGGCTAGAGACACTGTACGCCGAGGAAGAGCTGAGGCTCAGTTGGGCTAAGCTGGCACGCACGCTGCAGGGGACAGTGCGGGCGATGGCGGCGGTCACCGAGATCCGGGACCCCTACACGGCGGGCCACCAGCAGCGAGTGAGCGAGCTGGCAGGAGCCATCGCCGCGGAAATGGGGCTATCGGCAGACGAGGTCGAAGGGATCCGCATCGCGGGACTACTTCACGACGTGGGCAAGGTATACGTCCCGATTCAGATACTGGCAAAGCCCGGCTCGCTGTCCCCCGCCGAGTTCAACCTGGTGAAGGCCCACTCTGAGGCCGGCTACGAGATCCTCAGGAACGTGGACTTCCCTTGGCCGATCGCTGAGACGGTACTGCAGCACCACGAGCGCATCGACGGCAGCGGTTACCCTCACGGGGTCGATGGAGCCGGGGTACTTGTAGGAGCCAGGATTATAGCCGTCGCCGACACGGTGGAGGCCATGTCCAACTTCCGCCCCTACCGTCCCGCCTTCGGCATCGAAGCAGCCCTTGACGAAGTCCTACACAGATCGCGTCATCTCTACGACCCGTGCTGCGCGAGAGCGTGCGCGGACTTGTTCCTTTCCGGGAGGTTCTCCTGGGCGAAAAAGCCCTAGAGCACTTGCATTCCCGCTCCGTGAGCCTTGTATTCCTCGACAGTAATGGCTGCTTGAGCGTAGAGCGCAGATAGCGATTGCTCCATGGTGGTCATGCCGGCGTGGTTCCGCTTCATGCACTGGTACAAGAGTTTCCCGTCGCCTGCCCGGATGGCTTCGCGGACTTCAGACGTCGCCACGAGTACCTCACAAGCAGCGACTCTTCCGGGTGAGCTTGCCCGCGGCAGGAGTTGCTGGGCGATGATGCCCTCAATAACGTCGGAGAACTGGGCCCTTGCCTGTTGCTGGTAAGGGAGCGGGAACAGGTCCACGAAGCGGTTCACCGCCAGGGTTACTCTCGGCGCGTGGATCGTGGCCAAGATCAGGTGCCCGGTCTCGGCGGCAGAAAGCGCGGTGGCCGCGGTCTCCTGGTCCCGGAGTTCGCCCAGCACGATGACGTCGGGGTCCTCGCGGAGAGCCGCGCGTATGCCATCGGCGAAAGACGGCGTATCGTTGCCGATCTCCCTCTGGTTCACAATGGACCTCTTATGCCGGTGGAGGAACTCGACGGGGTCCTCGAGCGTGATGATGTGGCGCGCCTCGGCAGTGTTGATGCAGTTCACCATAGCAGCCAGGGTGGACGATTTGCCTGACCCGGTCGCCCCGGTGACCAGGACCAGACCGGTCTTCTTCCTCGAGAGCGCACCGACGGCAGCGGGAAGGCCCAGATCCTCCAGCTGCGGGACCTCGGATCTTAAGATCCGGAGTACAAAGGCAGTGGACCCACGCTGACGGAAGGCGTTCACGCGAAACCGTCCGACTCCCGCTACGCTGTAGGAGAAGTCAACCTGCCCGCATGAGCGGAATCGCTCCAATCTTTCGGGAGGACAGATGCTCCCAAGCAGGCGATCCGTGTCCTTAGGCGAGAGAGCCGGAAGCTCAAGGCGGCAGAGCACGCCGTGAACTCTCACGAGAGGCGGTGACTCAACAGTCACGTGGATGTCGGATGCGTGCATCTCGTGGGCTCTCCGGCAAATCTCCAGCATATCCACTGCGATCCCCCCTTGACAGCACTACAGGCTATGCCGGGGGAAGCGGGTGCGTTACGTAAATCGACAGTTACGTCAACTAGCTTCCTTGCGGGTGAGGACCCGTTTTCTCCACCTGCCCGACAGGTAGTAAGCGTAGTTCAGCCCCGCGCCGATGACCGGGGAGAAGCCAAGTCCCAGCCAGATGCCGCGGCTGCCGAGCAACCGGGAGAGGCAGACTGCCAGCGGTATCCTGACAAGCCAGAGGGTCAGGATGGAGATAAGCATTGAGGGGACGGTGTCCCCCGCCCCCCGCAGTATGCCGGAAAGGGTGAACATGAGGGCGTAGGCGATGTACGCGAATCCGACAGTCCGGAGATAGCGGGTCCCTTCCTCGAGCACGGCCGCATCGGAAGTGAACATGCGCAGCAGGACTCCGGGGACACTGACCGCCACCAGCATTACAACCGCCGTGATGCCGATGGTCAGCTTCACGCTGGAGCGAACAACTTCGCTCACCCGGTCAAACTTGCGAGCTCCCAGGTTCTGACCTACAAGGGCGGAGACCGAGAATCCAACTGTCATGGCAGGCATGAAGGCGAACTGGTCGAGCCTTCCCCCGATGCCGAAAGCGGCTGTAACCACCGATCCGAAGGTGTTAACAAGAGAGGTGAGGGTCAGCATGCCTGTGGAGACGATTATCTGCTGGATCCCTGCCGGCAGGCCGATGGAGAAGATCTGACCGGCAAGAGCGGGGTCGGGACGCCATTCAGATCGCTCCCACTTAAGAAGGCCTGCCCTGGTCATGTGGCGGATACCCAGGAGGACCGAAACGCCTTGGGCAACTACCGTAGCCATCGCGGCGCCGGCCACGCCCATCTTCGGAAACGGCCCCACTCCGAATATCATGAGGGGATCCAAGATGATGTTCAGGACGGTGGCGTACGCAAGGAACAGCAGCGGAGTGCGAGAATCGCCGAGACCTCTCATGACTGCCGCGATCAGATTGTAGAAGAAAGTGAACGCGATCCCGCTGAAGATGACACCGAGGTATGCCTGAGCGTGGCCCATTATCTCGGCCGGCGTGTTGATGAGGCGCAGGAGCGGCACGCGCAACGGCGCGCCCAAGAAAGTGGACACAACGCCGAGGAGCGCCGTCACTATGAAAGAGTTGGCGATAGACTTGCGGACCATGACCGGATCCTTCGCGCCGGTATGCTGGGCAACCATGGTGGTTGTAGCAAGGCCGATGCCGGTAGCCAGCGCAACTACAGCAAAGATGATGGGGAAGCTCACTGAGACAGCAGCCAGGGCGTCTGTCCCGAGAAACCGGCCCACCCAGATGCTGTCGACGGTGTTATACAGAGCCTGAAGAGCGTTGCCCAAGAACATGGGAACGGCAAAGGTGATGAGATGGCGCGGAATGCTTCCTTCTGTGAAGTCCTGTCGCTGCTGCTGCCTCTCCAGAGTGACTACCCCCAACCCTGTTGTGATCGCTGCTCCAGAGCCCGAATCGCCTGCACTCGAAAAATATAGCATGCCGCTCCCCAACGAAAAAGGACAGCTTTCGCAGCTGTCCTCTTGCGGGTATGCCGGACGTCTAGGCCCGGCAGGTCATCCGAAGACCAGCTAGGCGTCCACTTGGACGCGGAAACGCTTGAGCGTCTCCAGGAGCCTGTCAGCCATGGCCGCCAGGTCTTGAGCGGCCTGCGATACCTGGCCGGTGGTCTTGTTCATCTCCTCGGTCGACGCCGATACCTCTTCGGCGGCCGCAGCGCTCTCTTCTGAGGTCGCGGCCACGGCATCGATCAGGCGCTTCACTTCTTCGGAACTGGCAGCCATCTGGTTGACTATGGCGGCGTTCTTCTCGGCGATCTCCACGATACTGGTTATTGCCTCATTAGTTGTGGCGCCGTTTTCCTGGAGCGAGCGCGACGACTCTATAAGGCTGGCGACCATTTCTTGTGACGCCGAGGCGCTCTCGTGAATGGCGGCCAACGCCGCGCCGGCGTCCTGCGCCAGGCTCTGGCCGGTAGCAACGTCATTGGCGCTGGCTTCCATGGATGCAACCGCCTTGCCGATAGCTTCGCCAATCTTCTGGATCAGGTTGCCGATGGTCTTGGTCTCATGAGACGAACGCTCGGCAAGGCCCCTGACCTCGTCCGCGACAACCGCGAAGCCGCGGCCGTACTCGCCTGCCCTAGCCGCTTCTATGGCCGCGTTCAAAGCAAGGAGGTTGGTCTGGGAAGCAATGTCGGAGATGACTCCCACGATGTTCCGGATTTCTTTGGAGAGCTCGTTCAGCTCCGATATCCTTGCGCTTACCTCCGACGTCGAGAGGCCGATACGCTGGGTATTCTCCATCACAGCCTGCACCGATTCGGCGCCCCTGGCTGCAGACTCCACGTTGCTTGCGGTTACGCTGGCAACCTCGTTGAGTATCGCCAGAACTTGCTTCAGAGACTGGGACGCTCGCTCGGTCACCGCGGCGGCTGTCTGCACGTGAGCAGCCTGTTCCTCAGTGCCTTCGGCCATTCCTTGTATGGCCGCCGCCAGTTCCGCCACCGCCAACGCGCTGTTCCCTGCAGCGGCGCTCTGTTCTTGTGAACCCTTAGCCACCTGCTGCATGGTCATGGCGATCTGGCCCGAGATGGCGCTTGACTCCTCCGATGTAGCTGACAGTTCCTGGCTGGTCGCGTTCACCTCATAGGCGGCGTCCGCCACCGCGCGGAGCACATCGCAGATGTGGTCCACGAAGGCGTTGAAGTGCTCCGCGATCTCTCCGACCTCGTCGTTGCCGGTTATCTCGATGCGCCGTGTAAGGTCGCCTTCACCATAGGATATGTCCTTCAGGATATCCGCCACGAGCTTCAGCGGCTTCATGAGCCGCTGCGTCATGTAGGAAACCCCGACACCGGCGGCGACCACAAGCCCTGCAAACACAAGCGCCTGCGGCCTCGCATGGTCTGCGACGGTCCCCAACGCGTAGACAAAGTAGAAGAAACCGGCGAGGAAGATAGCGCAGAGGCCCGCAACAAGCATAGAAACTTTCGTGGCTATCCCGAGGTTTTTGGACTGGTTTTCGGACTGGTTTTTGACCTCGTTCATGGTTTGGTTATCCAAATTCGAACCCCCTGATCCCTTTAGGTAGCTACGCAGGTGCTCTGTGGGTCGGCGGCGCCGGTTGCCGCTCAAAATCGGTGATTCTTTATGTATGTCCCGACAATTGGATCTATCGAAATGTAGAGGACAGTTGGTTACTGACGTGATGGGGAAGATGACGTGTTCTTATCGACGTGATGAGGAACGCGACCGTTCGCCGGCGACGTGGTGGGCAGACTGTCGTATCGTCATCGACGTGATGGGTAACCCGACGCTTCGCCGAGGAAGGACATCCGGACTACTGCCCGGATCTCCGGCGCTTCTTGTTTGCAGCCTCTTTCATGATCCTCATGTATTCCCGGTAGCGGTCCTCATCCAGTTCACCGCTGCGCAGGGCTGCCTTTACGGCACAGCCAGGC
Organism: uncultured Eubacteriales bacterium; assembly: GCA_964602455.1. GTDB lineage: Bacteria > Bacillota > Sulfobacillia > Fermentithermobacillales > Fermentithermobacillaceae > JBBDIP01. The sequence goes on from CAZRRG010000037.1 coordinate 18,998, forward strand.
TCATGGATGTGGGAACAGTCGCTGAAGCGGCAGCCAGATGCGATTTCCTCTATGTCCTCGAACTCAGACTTCACGGTGTCCTCGTCGAGGTTCCAGAACCCTACGGCGCGTAGCCCAGGAAGGTCAGCCACGTATCCGCCGCCGATGTCGATGAGCGACGAAAAGGTGGTCGAGTGCCGTCCCTTTCCTGTAGCGCTGCTGATAGATAGGGTCTTCGACTGTAGGTCAGGGCAGATGCCCTTCAGAAGCGACGTCTTCCCCACTCCGGACGGCCCCGCGAAGACGGATGTCTTGCCCTGTAGGAGCGCTCGAAGCCCGTCCAGGCCCTGTCCCGCGGCCGCGCTGGCGAGGAGCACTTTTACGCCCCGCTCCTCCAGAGTACGCTTAACCTCCAGGACATGGTTGGCTTCGGGTCCACCGTCGCCGTTGAGCCCGGCGCCGGTCTCCAGGTCGATGCCAGCCTGGTCGACCTTGTTGATGCAGACCGCCGGCGCGATCTGAGCCTGGCGCGCGAGAAGCAAGTAGCGGTCGATGGTGGTGATCTTCAGAGGAGGGGCTACCGCGGCTGCGACCGCGACCACAAAGTCAACGTTGACGGCAAGCACCTGCGGGATAAGGGTCGTGCCGGGCCAGGGCGGCGGAGCCAGCCGGTACAACGATGTCTTCCGGGGGAGAATCTCGGAGATGAGGGCAGTCCCTGTCTCCGGGTCCAGCTTGTCTAACTCGACGTAGTCGCCGACTACGACCGACATATCGGACAGCCTCTTGCGTTTGGCCTTCAGCCGTCCCCTCAGTCTGCAATCCCATACCGCGTCGCCGGCACGGACAAGATACGAACCAGGCCCTGTGCGGACGACGAGTCCGGTGACTGGGCGATCATGAGACTCCTTAGTATCGATTGTGGTAACCGGGTTATCTTGGTTCAAGGTCAATCCTCCTGATGGTGAAACCTTTGAGTGAGTTGGGAACAACACCGCTGTCCAACGGGTGACACTCGTAACGCGTCTGTCACGTCCGGATGCGGCACAACCCAGGTCCCTTGCCATCAGGGCAGTAGGAGAGGTGTTGCTTAAGCGGGCTGCGGCTGGCTTCGAGTAACTCCTAAAGCCTAGCTGCGGGTACCGGGGCTGTGCCACGCTTGTATTGTGCGAGCAATGCTGTTGCTCACGTGTGCACACCCCTTTCTCGTGGTAGCGGAAGTCTGGAGCCAGAATCAAAGCCATAGTACCCGGGGTACAAGCCCCATGTCAACCTGCGGACATGTTGCCAGGATAATTGAGGCGGCCCCCAGGTCCGGACATCCATCCGGTCTAGAGGCCGCCCTTCCGTTTTCGCGCTGCTT
>CAZRRG010000038.1:0-19995 GCA_964602455.1 uncultured Eubacteriales bacterium
GCATCCGGAAGTAGGGGTTATCTAGCAACCTCGCCAGCAGGTCTCCATCCACTCTGCCGGCCAAGGCCATCTTCGCGTCCTCATCCATGTTCAGGCGGCCGTCAGTCAGAATGGATGCCAGGGCATCGACCACCATGTTCCCGGGGCCGGTGTCGAAGGCCACAACGGCCTGGATCGAACAAGACGCCGGCAAGTACGTGCAGTTGCCGATTCCCCCTATGTTCTGGACCACGCGGCTGAGAGATTCGTGGCCTAGCAGGGCGAAGTCAACGTAAGGCACCAGCGGGGCGCCTTGGCCGCCCTGCGCCATGTCGGCGGGGCGGAAGTCCCCTACGGTGAGGATGCCTGTCCGCTGCGCGAGTACCGAGATATCTCCTACCTGCAATGTCGCGCGAACCGGAAGCACAGGATGGTCCGGGCGAGGGAAGTGGGTCAGCGTCTGTCCGTGGGACGAGACGGCGTCCACGTCCGCCGGGGTGAGTCCGGCCTCCTTCAAGCACTTAAGAGCCGCTTCCGCGAACACCTCGGCTATCAGGAAGTTCAGCCTGCACACTTCTTCGGCGTCAAGCCGACGCAGGTCCCCCAGCAGCAGGTCCCTCACTTCGGGTGTATACTCGACCCTGGCCATGTGGAGGACGCGGGCGCTAAGGCCCCTGCTCGTCCCCGAGATCTCGCACAGGACGGCGTCCACGCCGTCGGCCGACGTGCCGGACATAAGGCCCACTATGAGCCGCTTCGGCTTCATTCTGAAGGCGTCAATGAAGTTCACGGTTGACTCTCCCTCTAAGCTCAAGACTGTGTCTCACTCCGGACAGGCGCTCCAGATGATCCAGGTGCTCCAGATGCTCCAGATGCTGCGGATGCTCCGGATGCCCCGGATAGGGTGACCGGAAGCGCGCCCGTGGCTATCTCTGTGCCCGTGAGGATCCCGGCGACCGCTTCCATGGCCTCAGCCCTGGGGCTCAGGGCGCAGATGAAGGTCTGGGCTGAGGGAAGGACGTCCGCGTCGTAGGGGTCGCGAACGGCGACCGCGGCCGCGTCAGGAGAGACACTCAGCGCCTGCGCGGCCAAAGCCGCCGAAGCCGGATCCTTCCAGATGTTCTCGGTAACCAGGATCGCGGGCCTTCGGCATGCTCCCGCGATGAACTCACGGGCAGGCACTTCGCGGACACTCATCCCAAGACGCTCAAGCGCAGCCGCCAGAAACGCCGCGGCAGCTGAGCCGTAGCTGGAAGTGACGACACCGGGTGCCCCGGCTTTGGCCGTGACCGCGACCACGTTCACCTCGGGCGTTGTCCCGGTATCGAGGGGGAAGGACGGTATGTTCGTCGTGCTTTCCTTGCCGGTCCTGAGGACGACTATCGAACGGAGGTAGGCTTCGCGGGAGAGATCCCGCAGGACCTGGGTATCCGCCGATGCCGGGTCCAGCGCGTTGGGGAGCCTCATGGACCTCTTGGCGGCGAGGATCCGCTCCACCGAGGCGTTCAGCTGTTCCACCGGTATCTCGCCTGTCCTGACTGCGTCCAGAAGCGCCTTATAGGCCTCGACCTGCAGTTCCCGTGTGTGGGAGATAAGGATGACGTCCGCTCCGGCCTTAAACGCCTGCACAGACGCCTGGACGGTTCCGGGGCTGCGGGATACCGCCTGCATCTCCATGCAGTCGGTCAGGATGAGTCCCTTGAACCCCATCCGGGTCCGTAGCAGCCCTTGCAGGACGGCAGCCGACATGGTGGCGGGATTTGCCGGGTCGAGGGCCCGGAACACAATGTGGGCTGTCATTATCGCAGGTAGCCCTGCCTGCATGGCGGCACGATAGGGCCGGAGTTCGATCCGTTCCATGCTCTCCAGCGGTTCGTCGGTCACGGGCAGGTCGATATGTGAATCGACGGATGTGTTTCCGTGCCCGGGGAAATGCTTTCCGACAGGACACACGCCCGACGAGAGGTAGCCGCTGACCGCGGCCTTCCCCAGTTCCGCGACTTTGCCAGGGTCTTCGCCGAAGGACCTGACGCCAATCACCGGGTTTAGCGCGTTGTTGTTCACGTCGAGGACCGGAGCCAGGTTCATGTTGATGCCGGCAGCGCGAAGCTGCAGCCCGATGGCTGCCGAGACCTTCTGAGCCAGGCACGGATCGCCGGCGGCCCCAAGGCCCATCGCTCCCGGCATCCCCGGCAGGCCTTTGGTGAGACGGGAGACGAGGCCTCCTTCCTGGTCGGCAGCTATTAAAAGGGGAGGGAGCCCGGCATCCTTGGCCATGGTTTGCAGGGACTCTGAGAGCGCGTTAGTCTCGGCGACAGTCCCCACGTTTCTGGCGAAGTAGATGATCCCGCCCGCCTTGAGGTCACTGATAGCGTAGGCCGCGTCGGAGGCCTGGGTTCCGTGGAACCCGAACATGAAAACTTGCCCGACCTTTTCCTCCAGCGACTGGTTAGCAACTCTCACCGGAACTCATCCTTTCTACCGGGTGCCAATCCTACCCGATGCTCATCCTGTCGGGTGCTTCTCCTACTGGGCGCTTTCCTCCCTCGCAGCCTAGCCCTGCGGCTTTCTCGGGCTATCACGCTCTTCTCAGGCACTTATCCTTTCCTCACCGCTGCCGCCACCGCGTTGTGGAACCTTGGCCGCAGGCGGATGATGGCCCGTCCATCACGCCCGGCGTGAACCCTGTTTGTCAGCAGGATGGCGGCGGTTCCGGTTTCGGGATCACACCACAGGCTGGTGCCGGTAAAGCCGGTATGACCGAAGGCCCGGTCTGAGAAGAAGTCGCCTCCGGAGGAGAACTCACGGGCTCTGAGCATCCATCCCAGCCCTCTGCGTTCTCCGGCATTGGCGTGTTCCGAGATAGCGGCCGCAACAGCAGCCTCCGAGAGGATGCGCGCGCCCTGCCACTCCCCGCGTCCCAGCCACATTAGGGCGTACCGGGCAAGGTCTTCGGCCGTGCTGAAAAGCCCTGCGTGTCCGGCGACGCCTCCTAAGGCGTGGGCGTTCTCATCGTGGACCTCGCCCCACATGACTTTCCCCAGGTCGGCACGGTATTCTGTCGCCGCAATCCTGCTTCGCCACTCCTCAGGCGGCAGGAAGCGGGTCTCCGACATGCCCAAAGGTCCAAAGACTTCTCTTGCGGCAAAGCGGTCGATGGGTTCCCCGGTCACTCTCTTTATGACTTCGGCCAGCGTGATGAAGCCGAGGTCGCTGTAGACCACCTTGTCGCCCGGTACGGACCCGTTCGGCAGCTCCATGGAGCAGATGGACTCGAAGATGCGCTCGCCGGTCAGCCCGAGTTCCCAGAACTTGATGTGGGCGGGCAGGCCCGAGGTATGGGTCATCAAGTGGTGCACGGTGATTGCCTCTTTGCCCCCTACTCCAAACTCGGGGATGAAGGTGGCAACCGCGTCGTCCAGCCGGAAGAGGCCACGCTCGCAGCAGATGAGGGCCGCAGGCGTTGTCGCGACCACCTTGGTCAGGGATGCCATGTCGAACATGGTGAAGGGGGTCATGGGGATCCGCTCAGGGTTACGGACTGCCCACCCGAAGGCCCTCGGGCCGATCACGACTCCTCTATGGATAATGGTAGCCACGGCGCCGGGGACTTCGCCTTCTCCGTCACCGACGCAGTCCCTGACTACCGAGAACGCCCTCTCGACCTGGCGTTCATCTAGGCCGGCGTCCCTGGCTGAACCGTAAGGGACCTTCGGTACGGCATAGGACGACTCGTTTAGTCTGGCGAACGGAATGGTGCCCTCAGCAGCAGCGCGGATGGCTCCGCCGGTTGCCTCCAGGAGCCTCGATGCTTCCTCGGGGCTGACACCTCTCCTGAGCGAAATGAGGGCGAGCGACACGTCCCCGCCGCATCTCGAGAAGGCATCTTCCACTTCATCCGCGGTCTTGCCGGTGGCTTCCATCAGAATCCTTCGCGCCCGGCCCGACAGCTTCCGGTTCCGGGGGGTCACGCCGGCCATGAGGTTGCTGTAAGTCCTGCCTGCCAGGATCATGGCTGTCGTAGAGATCATGTTGAGGACCATCTTCTGGGCCGTCCCGTTCTTCATGCGAGTCGATCCTGCGATGACCTCGGGTCCGACATCGGGGGATATCACCAGGTCAGCGGCTTTAGCCACGGTCCCGCCGGGGTCTCCCACAACCGCGACGGTGGATGCGCCCTTTTCCTTGGCCGCGTCCAGGGCGCCAACTACGAACGGGGTGGATCCCGAGGCGGCTATGCCGATTACCACGTCACCTGGCCCCACATCCTCGGCGAGGACTGCGTCTTTACCTGCGGCAGCGCTGTCCTCGGCGCCCTCGATAGGCCTGAAGAAAGCCTCGTGCCCTCCGGCCATAAGGGCCGTGAACAGGCGGCCGTCGACCCCATATGTGGGCTCTATCTCAGAAGCATCCAGCACGCCGAGCCGTCCGCTTGTGCCGGACCCTGCGTAGAACACGCGCTTCCCTCCGGTTACGGCAGATGCGGCGAGTTCAGCCGCCCTGGCGATCTGGCGGACTTCCCTGGCCACCGCCGGCGCGACCCTGTGGTCCTCCGCGCTGATGGCCTGGGCGATCCGCAGCGCCGGCCACGTATCGATATCCGCGGTCAAGGGGTTAACCGCCTCAGTCCTAGGTAGGTTGTCGCGGCCCATGCGAGCCCCTCCTTACGCTGATCCTTACTGGAACTGGACGAAGACGCCCGGCAGGCTATGACCTTCAGCACACTGGCTCAGTGAGCGAGGGCAGCCGCCAAGCAAAGATACTCACCAGATTCCGGCTTTAGTAGATGAAGAACTTCTTCCGCTCCGCCTCAAACCTCGCGGCCTGCTCCCGCCACTCTTCCAGCAGCCTATCAGGCTGCTGGCCTCCGAACAGCGTTTCCCGAAGCTCAGGACCCGCCGCCAGGAGGTCCATATGATAGTGCGCCGACTCCGAGGGCTCCGTCGGACTGACGGGCTCCAGCTTCTCGGGGTACAGGTCCCTCACGGCGAACAGGAGCCGCACGCCCAGTTCAACGGGCCGCAAGGCGTTGCGGTCCGCGACGTGGGCTTGGACGCCTCCGCAGGACTCCCCGGTCCACTTGCCGGTGCTGGGACGGAACCGGACAGGACGCCACAGCACTCCCGGCAGGTTCATGGCCCGCATCACGTCAGCCAGTTTCTCGCCGTCAATCCACGGCGCGCCGACCATCTCAAATGGAAGGGCGGTCCCCCTCGCCTCCGAGAGGTTGACTCCCTCCATGAAGCAGGTGCCCGGGTAAAGCGCGGCCATGGATAGGGTGGGGGCGTTGGGGGACGGCGGCACCCACGGAAGGCCCGTCTCGTCGAACCACATGCCTCGCTCCCAGCCGTCCATCGTGACAATGGACGGCGCAGGCAGGCCCTTCCACTCCGCCGCAAGGAGCGAAAGCTCGCCAATCGTGAGCCCGTGGCGGATCGCGGTGGGAGCCGGGCAGACGAAGGAAAGCCTGTCGGGAGCGGCCACGTTGCCCTCCACGGCGATCCCGCCTATTGGATTTGGCCTGTCCAGGACGACAAAAGAGACGGCAGACCGAGCCGCCGCCTCCATCGAGTTAATCAGCGTTGCCGGATATGTGTAGTGCCTGGCTCCAATGTCCTGGATGTCGAAAACGAGCGCGTCAAGCCCGCGCAACGACTCCGGAGTCGGAGTCATACCGCTGCCGTACAGGCTGAAGATGGGTATCCCGGTCCTGGGATCCTTGGCGTCGGCAATGGCCTCGCCGTCCTGGAACTCGCCGTAGATACCGTGCTCGGGCGAGAAGATGGCGCCTATTCGGTAACCTTCGGCCAGCATGAGGTCCACGTTCTGCCGGAGATCGCTGCCGCGCCCGGTGTGGTTGGTTATGAGTCCTACTACCTTGTCCTTGAAGAGCCCTCGTTCGAGGAGCACGTCGAGGCCGGTCTTGACCGTCACGGGAGATTCCCCTTTCGTAACGCCCTTTCTACTGCAAGAGGGATCTCACCCGGGATTCTATTTGCCTGGACGATGTCCCTGCCTGTATGCGGCAGCCGGTCAGGCATGTTGCGGCGGAGGCCGTTCTGGCGCTAGATGATGTCCCTTCCTCCAATGCCCGCCAGGGATTTTTTAGGGAACCCCTTCAGGACGGCGAAGGAAAGCGCCGTGTTGATGCCCGCGTGTATCAGGTTAAACGGGATGATGATCGGGACGATCATGCCCATAACCACTGCTCTGGGAGCGCCGGTGTAGATGGGCGTCACAAGCAAGTTCAGCGGGACCATGAGGGCGACCCTTGTGGCAATGCCGGCCAGCATGGACACGTGCAGCTTGCCGGTCTTCTTGGCCAAGTAGCCGATTACGAGAGCCATCCCGCCCGAGGCCACGAAGTGCATGAACGCTCCCCACGGACCGCCCTGGCCTGTTAGGGCTACGAACAGCACCGAGTTGATGAGCGCCGCCAATGCTCCCGCCACCGGTCCGACCACGACCGACGCCACAATGATAGGCAGGTCGCCGGGCGAGTAGAGCAGGAACTCAGCGCCGGGAAGGATGGGGAAGTGGACGAAAATCTCGAGCATCAAAGACATGGCTGCAAGGATTCCTGTGAGGACTAGCGGTAGATGTCTGCGGTTCACTTGCGACTCCCCCTCATGCGATCTAGAGGGGGACCCCCGGGGAAACGAACTGCTCATGATCTTCTCTCATCCGGACTGTACCGTCGGCCCCGGGATTTCACCGGGTCAGTCGCGCTTTGGCGCGAGTCGCGGGCTTTCACCGCCGGTAAGGACTTGCGGCATCGCTGCTCTGCTGCTTGCTGATACGCTGCCATCCAGCCTCTCAGTTTGCAGCTTTGCAGTCCTGCTGCCGCTCACCTTGCCCCGAAGATCCTCTCCACCCCTCAAAATACAGCCGCAACCTGGGGCAGTCAAGGGTGATTAAGCCTCCGGCCGGGCATGGCAAATGTTGGGCTGGTACTCCGGCGATACCCCAAGAGCTATCGAAGCTGCCTGGTCGTCCGATAGCAAAAGGCCTGCTAGACGTGTTGATCCAACCAACACACTGCTGTAGACTGGGTACTTGTACAGAACGCCCAGCATAAAGGCCATTTGCAGCTGGCGTTCAGTTGACAGAGTCCGGACAGCAGGTACGCAAGGAACGACCAGTCAACGGATGCAGGACGATGTCAAAGGAGGCTAGATGCTCTTGTTCCCAGGAAGAGTCGCAGTAGCAGTATCGATGGCGATCTTCGCGGTGGTCTTCTTCGCTCAGGTGTTTCGCGCCAGAGCGGGCAAGCTGCCCTTTATACGTAGGGTCCCAGGCTTGGACGCCATCGACGAGGCCATCGGCCGGGCCACCGAGCTCGGAAGGCCTGTGCACCAGACTCCCGGCTTCGCGAGCGTGATGAACTCCGCTCAGAGCCCAATGATCATGGCGGGATTGTCGGTCATGCGGTACGTCTCACGCAAGACCGCCCAGTACTCCACGCCGTACGTGGTGTCCATCGGCGCCGCGGAGACGTACACCATCGCCGACGAAATCGTGCGTTCATCCTACTCTGAGATGGGGAAGATGGAGGAGTACAACCCCTCCATGGTCCGCTTCCTGTCTCCGGATTCCTTCGCGTTCGCCACGGCGACCGTCGGCATCATGAACAGGGAGAAAGTAGCGGCAAACATCATGATCGGTTACTTCACCGCTGAGAGCCTCATGCTCGCCGAGAGCGGGCACAGCGTCGGCGCTATCCAGATCGCGGGGACCGCGGTTATGCCTCAGATCCCCTTCTTCGCGGTAGCGTGCGACTACTGCCTGATCGGTGAAGAGGTCTACGCTGTATCGAGCTACCTGGATAGGGAGCCCACGATGATGGGGTCTCTGGCCGGGCAGGACATGGCCAAGGCCATAGCCGCCGCTCTGCTCCTGGCAGGCTCCATCGCATCGACGTTCGGATCCAACGCGCTCGCCACGATCCTGAACAAGTAAGAGACGAGAGGCAGGTGAGCTAGACATGAAACGTACGCTTCCAGTAACCATCGCTTTTCTTACTGGCCTGTTTATGATATGTGACTTTACCTTCAAGTCCGACTTCATACAGAACACATCGAAGGAGCTGCAGAGCTGGTCGGTGGTTGTCGCCGCCTTCGCTCTCGGTCTCGGTGCGGTGTCGCTGCTTAGATTGCACGGACGCAACATAGTCAGGAAGACTCCTGGCTGGATCAACAGCGCTGTGCTGCTCATCGCCCTGTTGTTCATGTCGATCCAGGGCATCGTGTTCGGGACCAGTGATAAGTGGTACCTGTTCGCTTTCAACAACATGCTCAGCCCGCTTTCGGCGGCTGTTTACGCGTCCTTGGCTTTCTACATCGCATCGGCAGGCTACAGGGCATTCAGAGTCCGTAGCCTTGAAGCAGGTATCCTGCTTGGAGCAGGTCTTATAGTCCTCTTGGGGCGCGCCCCGCTGGGTGACGCCATCTCCGAGTACCTGCCCCAGGCGGCCAACTGGATTATCAATGTGCCGAACGTAGCGGGTCAGAGAGGTATCATCATCTGCTCGGCCATCGGCGTCATGGCGTCTGGCCTCCGGGTGCTGGCCGGACTCGACCGCGGCTACCTCGGCGGCGGAAACTAAGGGGGGAGACAGAGTGCTGGAGAAACTTCTGAACATCGATAGGCGCATCATCTACGTCCTGGTAGCGGTACTCGTCGCCCTACCGCTTTTGAGGCCCATAGGCCTGCCGTTCTCGGTGACCGCCGAGACGGAGAAGGCTTTCGCAGCCGTCGATCGCCTGAGCGCAGGCGACGTCGCTGTGTTCGGGTTTGACTACGAAGCGGGCGGGGCGGCCGAAGTGCACCCGCAGGCAGAGGTGTTCTTCGACCACCTCATGCAGAAGGGCGTCCGCGTGATCGCCTGCTCAATCAGCCAGCAGGGTCCTGTGTTCGCGAACCAGGCTTGGGAGAAGTGGGCTCAGCAGGGTAAGGTCTACGGAACGGACTTTGTGAACCTGGGCTTCTTCGCCGGCGGCGAGCCCGCGCTGGCGTCCTTTGCCAAGGACATCCCGGGGTTTGTCGGCACCGACTACATGGGCCAGGCGACTGCCGGACAGCCCATCTTCGAGGGCATTTCGACAGCGGCTGACATCGACCTGTTTGTCGATATCGCCACCGGAAGCATCCTGCCCTATATCCAGTACTTCCAGGGGCCTTTCAAGAAGCCCCTTACCGGCGGAGCGATCGGTTCCCAGATCTCCCGCTACCAGTCGTACTCGGATACCAAGCAGATCGAGGGATATCTCGGCAGCCTTCGCGGCGCCGCTGAGTATGAGAAACTCCTCGGCGTGTCGGGCAAGGCGACCGCGTCCATGGACGCGCAGTCGGCCGCCCACCTTCTGATCGCGGTGCTTATCGTGGTCGGAAACGTGGCAGAGGTCATTATCAAGAAGCAAAAGGCAACGAAGGGGGCGAACTAGAGTGGATACTATCGGTATTTGGATAGGAGCGTTCCTGACGCTCTGCTTCTTCAGCATCCTCCACAAGGAGAACCCCTTCTATCGCTTGGCGGAGCATGTGTACGTGGGATTGGCGGCGGGCCAGGCCATCGTCATGGGATGGCTCAACGTGAAGAACATGGCGGTCGCGCCTCTGACCAAGAGCGGCGATCTCATCCAACTCGTCCCATTGGCGCTGGGCATTCTCCTGTACGCCAGGTTCGCGCCGTCGAACTGGCGCTGGCTCAGCAGGATCCCGTCGGCGTTCCTGGTCGGCATCGGTACCGGCCTGGCCTTCACGAGGTTCGCGCAGTCTGACCTTATCGGCCAGATAAAGGGCGCTTTCGCGCCTCTGAACTCGGTGAACAACGTCCTGGTGCTGGTCGGCGCTCTGGGCACCATCTCCTACTTCTTCTTCACCAGGGAGCAGAAGGGCGTGCTCAAGGTCTCCAGCCAGATCGGACGCTGGACCATGATGATCGCCTTCGGTTCGGCGTTCTCCAACACCGTCATGGGCCGCCTGTCGCTGCTAATCGGAAGGCTGCAGTACCTTCTGGGCGACTGGCTGCACGTTATGAAGTAGGGCATCAAAAAGCAGAGCATCAGAAAGTAGAGCATCAGAAAGTAGAGCATCAGAGTGTAGAGCATCAGAATGTAGGAGTGGCGGGTTTCGCCCGCCACTCCTAACCTTTGTTGTGGCTCCCGCCCGCAACTACCAAAATCCGTGGCGGGTCTTGCCCGCCACTCCTAACCCCGGTGGCGGTTCCTGCCCGCAACTAGCCAAAATCGTGGCGGGTCTCGCCGACATTCCGCAGCGTAAGGCCACATTACGAAGCTTCAGGCCAGTTCAGGGAGCGTTTCTCTAGCGGAGGAGATCCCGCCACGCCGATCGCCGGTCTTCATCCAGGCGTCTGGACTGCGCCGCCACGTCCAGGCGGATCAGCGGATCCTTGAGCAGGGTCCGCCATGCTTCCAGCGCTCTCTCCTGGAACTCCGGCCGTATAGCGTGAGCACCGGGTTCGCGGACCAGTGGGCAGATGAGGGAGCCGGTAAGAGCGTCGAGCCGCATGCTCAGGTTCTCTCCGGACTCGTCGAGGTAGGGCATGAGGGGGAATGTCCTGCATTGTATCGGACGGCGGTCCCGGGGGCAGGTCTCCTGGCACATAACGAACTGGACCATGCCTTTCCATTCAGGAGGGAAGTCGTGCTTCTTGGCGAGTTGGTACTTCCATGTGAGCCATTGCTCGCGCCCGGTGAACATGCACTCTTCGCCGGGGAGAAGGTACATACCGACGCCCGGCTCGTACTCCTGGCAGCAGAGTGAGCCGCAGAGCTCGCCGCAGTTGCCTTCGATGGCGGGCGTGTCCAACAGACGGTAGACCTGCTCAAAGTCCTCCTTCTGCAGTATGCCTTTCACCAGGTGCTTTCGCGCCATCCCCGCCAGCCTGCCAAGCCGCACTTGCTTCACTCCCTGCTAATCCTCAGTTAACCTCACCCGGCGCCGGGACGCAAGGCCGTGGAAAAAAGACGGGCGAGGGCTCGCCATCGGCAGGACAATCACACTAGTTGCAGAATCATGCATTTAATGCAAGGTTTTGCAGAGTGATAACATTCACAATCAACCACCTCCGTTGTCCATCGTCGCCGTCGGCACCTTGCGGTCTGGAGGTGATGCCTGGCGCAAACCTGACCTCACCGGTGATCCTTCACGCACGTCTGCCTTCAGATCTGACGAGGAGGTGCCAAACAGATTGTTCATTGCGGGAAGAGTTGCAGGTCTGGTCACCGTCGTGGCGGCAATGGTGTTCATCCTGATGGGGCTGCGAATGGCGCGCAGTCGGGGATTCAGCATGAGGCCTATTCCCGGCCTGCAGGCGGTTGAAGAAGCGGTGGGACGCGCCACCGAGATGGGCAAGCCCATATTCTACAGTCCCGGGTACGCCGACGTTGCCGGTACCACCGCGCCCCCCACCCTTGCGGGACTGAACCTCTTGTCTCACGTGGGTCGCCTTGCTGCTAGGTACAACACGCGGCTCGTAACGACGATTGGTCACGCGAATACGTATGCGCTAGCGACAGAAATCATCCGCAACGCCTACATCGCGGAGGGCAAGGCTGATGATTACGACATCGGAAACGTCTACTTCACCTCAGAAGTCCAGTTCGCGTATACGGCGGCCAGCGTGGGCCTAATCCAGCGGGAGAAGCCGGCGACCGCCTTCCTGACGGGGTATTTCGCGGCAGAAGCTATTGTGCTGGCCGAAGCTGCCGCCACAATCAACTCCCTTTCTATATCGGGTACCACGAACTACTTCCAGATCCCGTTCTTCATGGCCGCTTGCGACTACACCATGATCGGTGAAGAGTTCCTGGCGGCCGGCGCCTTCATCTCCAACGACCCCGACCTAATGGGCACCATCGCCGGCCAGGACTACGTGAAGATATGCGCGATAGCGCTCCTCGTGTTTGGGGCGACCATGAAGACGGCCGGAAGCAACGCCATCCTGAACCTGCTGGCGAAATAGGAAGGAGGGAGCGACATGAAGAGAACTCTGCCGGTATTGCTATCTGGAGTGGTTGGGCTCATTCTTCTAGCGACCTACTTCCTGGACATACCCGCGCTGAAGCAGCCTGCCACAGAGATCCAGGACTGGGGCCTTATCATATCCGCCTTTGCGCTTGCCTTGGCGGCCGTTAACCTCCTCCGCATCCACGGCCAGCGGATCGCGAGGAAGGACCGCCAGAGCATCCACAGCGCCATCTTGATCGCGGGACTCCTGACCATGGCTATATCCGGCATTGCCGGCGGTACCCAGTCAGGGGTTTTTCAGTTCCTATTCGACTCGACATTCACCCCGCTCGCGGCCGTGTTCTACGCGATGACGGCTTTCCACCTGGCCTCAGCTTCCTACCGCGCCTTTCGCGCAAAGAACCTGCAGGCCTTGGCGCTCCTCTTGTCAGGTGTCCTGCTCATGTTGGGCCGGGCGCCTATCGGAGAGGTCTTCTGGGACAAGTTCCCGGCTATCGCGGACTGGATCACTAACGTGGTCAACCTGGCTGGGTCCCGCGGCATCCTGATCTCCACCGCTGTCGGCACCGTAGGCGCAGGCCTCCGGATTCTCACCGGAATCGACCGCTCCCACCTGGGCAGCGGTATCGAGTAAAGGGGGGAAGAAGATGAACATCCTTGAAAAACTGGGCAACATCGACTCGAGGGTGATCTATGCCCTCCTCATCATCGTCCTCCTGTTCCCCCTGCGGAGCCCGATAGGGCTGCCCATCAGCATCAGCAAACACACCGAGAGGTCGTTTGGGGTTCTGGATACGCTCCAGGCAGGCGACATCATCCTCATGGACATCGGTTACTCGGTATCAGGGGCGGCGGACGTCGAACCGCAGGCAGTGGCAATCTTGAAGCACCTATTCGACAAGGGAGTCCGCATAGTATTCGTGGGCGTGCAGACTGAGAGTCCCATGATCATAGAGCGGCTCGTGAAGTCCTACGAGGCGGCGGGCAAGCAGTACGGGGCGGACTTTGTGAACCTGGGTTACCTGGCCGGAGGGGAGAACGCCATCGCCGCTTACTGCCAGGACCTGAAGAAGTCCTATCCGGTGGACTTCCGCGGGAACTCCACGTCGAGCCTACCGCTTCTCCAGAACGTGAACGGCGCCGCGGACGTGAAGATGTTCGTGTTCTTCACGACCCAGAACTCGGATATGTACGTCCGCCAGGTGACGCAGTACAAGATCCCCCTGGTGGGAGGCCTGATCAACACGATCTCGCCCCAGGCTGAGCCCTATGTGAACGCAGGCCAGCTGGCGGGCATCCTGGTCGGACTCAGGGGCGGAGCCGAGTACGAGATGCTAATGAAGTCTCCGGGCCAAGGTGTCGCCAGCATGGACGCCCAGAGCATGGGGCACCTCCTGATCATCCTGTTCATCCTCTTTGCCAACATCTCGTACCTGGCGACCAAGAACCAGTCCGCCAAGAAGGGGGGAGCGAAATGAGCACGGATCCGGTCATCTGGGTGTCATCCATACTGACAGTCATCGGCTTCTCCTACCTCTTCAAGGAAAACGAGTTCTACAAGGCGGTTGAGCACCTCTACGTGGGTGTTGCCGCGGGCTACACCGTGGTCATGGGCTACACCAACGTGGTGAACAAGGTATGGAAGCCCCTTACGGAGAAGGGCCAATTGACGGTCCTCATCCCCGCGCTCCTCGGGTTCCTCCTGTTTATGCCCTATATCAACAAGACCCATGGATGGCTCCGGAGGCTGCCTGTGGCCGTCATCGTAGCCATCGGCGGAGCCCTTGCGCTTAGAGCCGCGGTCGTCGAGCAGTTCGTGAACCAGATACGCTCTACGATCATCCCGCTGAACACGGTTGACAACGTCATCATCGTGTTCGGCGTCATCACAACCCTCTGCTACTTCATCTTCACCATGAAACCGAACCCGGTAATGAAGGCCGGTGTTGAAGGCGGCAAGTGGGTCATAATGGTGACTTTAGGGGCGGCTTTTGGCTCCGGGATCATGGGACGTATCTCACTGCTCATAGGTAGGCTGTTCCTTGTGTTCCGGGACTGGATCCCGTTCATCCCATCGTAGCAATAAACAGGTAAGGAGGACTGCCATATGAGAAGACGAGCGCCGGGATCCTTGGTGGCAGATAGGATGACGGCCGGGCGTCTGGCGGAGGGCCAAGATGCCGGCGTCATGGAAGGCATTGCAGACGGTAGCGTAGCCGGAAGCGGGGTCGGCGGCGCGGTGGGCAGGATGACCGCGACGGAACCCGCAGCTCCAATATCGGCCGCGAAGGCGAAGATACCTCCTCGCAGGCTGTATCTGTACGAGATGACGTGGCCCGAGGTAAAGGCGGCGCTGCCTGGGATAAAAGTGGCCATCATCCCGACCGGTTCCTCCGAGCAGCACGGTCCCCACGGGACCTTCGAGGTGGATACCGCCCGCGCGCGAGAGTTCTCGCTGCTCCTGGCCGAGAGGGTCTATCCTCACGCGCTTGTAACCCCGTGCATACAGATCGGGATCTCGCCGCACCACATGCACTTCCCAGGGACGCTCACGTTGAGGGCTCAGACGTTCATCGATGTGCTGTGGGACGTCGCGGGATCGCTGTACCAGCATGGGATCAGGAGGTTCTTGTTCATCAACGGGCACGGCGGAAACCGCCCGGCCCTCACGCTGGTGATGAACAGGCTGCGGCACGAGTTGGGGGCGAGAGCGGCGGTGGCGTCGCCGACGACCGTGGCCGATGACGTCATAAAGCAGCGGATCACATCCCCCATCACGGGGCACGCGTGCGAGAGCGAGATGTCCCAGGTCTTGTACCTCTATCCCCAGGCCATGAAGGTTGACCGGGCGGAGAAGGGCAAGATCCGGGATGAGATCAAGAACATCTACGGCAACCGTCAGCCGTTGGAAGAGGCGCGTTTCTGGGAGGAGAACACCGAAAACGGCGCCCTCGGCGATGCAACCCTCGCTACGGCTGAACTGGGCGAAGAGGTAATCAACGTTTCGCTAGAGCGGCTAACCGCGTTCCTCAAGCGGTTCATGGAGACGTAGGCGCGGATATCGATGAGATGAGGTGGGCTGCCCTGCTTCGGCAGGGCAGCCGTCATACTTACTGCTCCCCTGACTCTGCTGCTCGCTCCCCTCACGCTACTGAAACGTCACCGTTCGAACGGATGGCATCCCGGGAAATTGAGGCGGCAATGACTTCGTGCAAGAGTGTCTTGGTTGGCGGGAGCCGGGCATCGTACTCCTCAGTTGCCGGGTTTCGGTGCTTTGCGGTATCCTGAAGCTACCAGCACTTCACAGGGTATGCCTGCAAAGCCTGCTACGAGCCCTGGGCTCCGCGGCCGGTACTTCTGACACGGGACGGGGGAGATAGACCTTTGCGGATAGCAGTACTGATGAAACAAGTGCCCGGAACAAGCAATGTAGCCATAGACCCCGAGAAAGGCACCCTTCGGCGCGAAAGCGCGAGCACAAAGACGAATCCGTTTGACCTTCACGCATTGGAAGCTGCATTGGAGATAAAGAGCAGGGTTTCTGCGGGACGCCTCTCAGATCGGCATGGCCGCACCGTCGCTGGTCACGGTACTTACGCTGGCAATGAAGGTGGGACATGCGGGACAGGCGGCCAGGCGCAGCCGGACTCCTCTGTCACAGTGTCGGTGATCACCATGGGGCCGCCCCAGGCAGAGGCGGTTATCCGCGAGTCCTACTGGATGGGTGCCGATGACGGCATCCTCATGACCGACCGCGCCTTCGCAGGGGCAGATACGCTGGCAACGGCGTTTGCCCTGAGCCAGGCTCTGAGAGACAAAGGATTCGACCTCATCATCGCCGGGATGCAGTCCACCGACGGTGACACCGCCCAGGTAGGACCGGGAGTTGCCGAGTTCCTGGGGATACCACACGTGTCCTACGTCCGCGCCATCGACAAGGTCGGACCGACAAGCATTGAAGTAACCGCTGACCTGGGAGACCGGTATCAGACCCAGGAAGTCGCCCTCCCGTGCCTCATAACCGTGACAAGGGACCTCAACCAGCCTCGGTTGCCGTCGTTCAGGATGCGAAAGGAGACTGCTGGCCGCACAGTTGACCTACTCAAGGCCGCGGATCTTCCGCCGGCGGATGAGCAGCACTTGGGTCTCGCCGGTTCTCCGACCAGGGTTGAGAAAATCTTCCCGCCGGTGCGGGAGAGAGTCAGGGAGATGTGGGAAGGTGCGCCCGAGGAGCTGGCCGAGAAACTCGCTGCTCTCCTGAAGGAGGTGCGGCCGTGATGGGTTTCAACGATGACAGAGCGCATGATGCGCTGAACGGCGAAACGAGTCGCGCAGTCACTCTAAACAAGGCCGATTGCAGCGGCATCATGGTCTTCGCCGAGTTCAATGACGGGCGCTTTGAGCCCGTCACCTATGAGCTGATCGGCAAGGCCAGGGAGCTGGCGGGCAAGACCGGCCAGGAAGTCTTGTGTGTGGCGATTGGATGCGGGCTCGGCGCGGCGGCTCAGGACCTGCTGCGCTACCCCGTCGACAGGGTGCTGGTCTACGACGCCCCGGAGTTCGTCCACTTTGTTGCGGGGACGTACGCCGCCGCCATGGAAGACGCCATAGTTGCGGAGCGCCCCAGCGTGGTACTGATTGGCGCCACGCCGGTTGGCCGCAGCCTCGCCCCTCGCGTCGCGGTGAGGTTCCGCACCGGCCTTACTGCTGACTGCACGGTGCTGGACATCCGTCCTAACGGCGAACTGGTCCAGACCAGGCCGGCATCCGGTGGAAACATCATGGCCACGATCGTGACTAGGAACGCCCGTCCGCAGATGGCTACCGTTCGTCCCAAGGTCATGCCGAAGGCGGAGGTCGACGAGGCGCAAGTTGGCGAGGACGCGGAACGCAGGCGCGGCAAGAAAGACCGGCTCCAGATGAGGAGCATTACCTCGGATCACGCACTCGCCGAACTCGCCAGACACCTCAGCAGAGTCCGCGTCACCGGAGAAAAACCGCTGCCCAAAGCCGAATCCATATCCGACGCCCGGGTTATCGTGGCGGTCGGCAGGGGAGTACGCTCAAAGGCCGACCTCGCCATGTTCGAGGATCTGGCGACGCGCCTCGGCGGCGTGCTTGGGGGCTCTCGTCCCCTTGTTGAACAGGGATTCATCCCATCCGACAGGCAAGTGGGGCAGAGTGGCAGGACGGTTAGGCCCGACCTCTACATCGCCTGCGGCATCTCGGGCGCTATCCAGCATGTCGCCGGGATGTCGGGCAGCGGCACGATTATCGCGATCAACAAGGACAAAGACGCCCCGATCTTCGAGACAGCCAACTACGGGCTGGTGGGCGACATGTACGAGATTGTGCCGACGCTTCTCCGGCTGCTTGAACCTCAAGATAGCCAGGCTTCGGCGGAGAGGGGCGTGTGACTGTGGGCAGAACTGCAGGTACAACAGCAGGTACAACTGCGAGTAGGGCCGGGGATAGGTTCACCAAGTGCACGGATAAGGACCTTCGAGACCTGCGGGGCATCTGCGGCGACGACGCGGTCATATCCGGCGGTCCTCTCATGGGCGACTACACCCGGGACGAGATGGCGTCGATGAAGGGGTATCCCGATGCCGTAGTACTCCCGAAGAACGTCGACGAGGTATCGCAGGTGATGCAGCTGGCGTCGGCTCGGGGCATCGCTGTTACTCCCAGAGGCGCCGGCACCGGACTGTGCGGCGGCGCCGTCCCGGTCGAGGGAGGCATCGTGCTGTGCCTGACCAGGATGTCGTCCATCCTTGAGATAGACAAGGAGAATCTAACGGCGACGGTGGAACCCGGCGTCATGCTGATGTCCATCCACCAGGCCGTTGAGGCGCAGGGATTCCTGTACGCTCCCGACCCCGGTGAGAAGACAGCCACCATCGGCGGCAACATCAACACCAACGCCGGCGGCATGCGCGCCATCAAGTACGGCGTCACGAGGGACAACATCCGCGGCCTGCAGGTGGTTCTGGCATCGGGCGAGGTCCTCGACATGGGCGGCAAGCACGCCAAGAACAGCACCGGGTACAGCCTCATGAACGCGTTCATCGGCAGCGAGGGCACGTTGGGAATCGTCACTCAGGCCACACTGAAACTGTACCCGCTCCCGAGGCAGATGTTGAGCTTGCTGGTACCCTTCAACTCGCTGGGCGATGCCATCCGAGCGGTACCCAAGATCCTGGCCACGGGCATCCTGCCCCAGTCCATCGAGTTCGCCGAGAAGGGCGTCATCGAGGCTTCGGAGCGTTACCTTGGCAAGAGATTCCCTCACAGGGACGCGCCTTCGTACCTCCTCCTGCGAATGGACGGCAACTCCCAGGCTGAAGTGGTTTCCGCGATGGACCTGGTAGGGGACGCTTGTCTGGAGTCCGGAGCGGTCGACGTGCTGATCGCCGACAGCCCCGAGCGGCAGTCAGCGATATGGGATGGCAGGGCGGCGTTCCTGGCGGCCCTCAAGAGCGGCAACGAAGTCGACGAATGCGACGTTGTGCTGCCCCGGAACCGCATCGCGGAACTGGTTGAGTACACCAAGGATGTATCGGCGAAGGTTGGCGTGAGGATCGAGAGCTTCGGGCACGCGGGCGACGGCAACCTCCACATCTACGTGCTGCGGGACCGGATGCCTGAGGATGAATGGCACCGGAAGCTGCCGGCCGCCATGGACCTCCTGTATGAGAAGGGTGCGGCGCTGGGCGGCCTGGTTTCGGGAGAGCACGGGATCGGCCTTGCCAAGAAGAAGTACATGGCGAGGAACCTGGGTCGGGGCGAGATCGCCCTTATGAGGCGGCTCAAGGATGCCTTTGACCCGGCGGGGATCCTCAACCCGGGGAAAGTGGTCTAGCGGCTGTCATAAGAGGCGCCTGTAAGTGGACCTCGCGAAGTGGACCTCGCGAAGTGGAGCTCGTGAAGTGGAGCTCGCGCCGCGCCTGTTCGTGGCGCGGGCTGCGGCCACGTCCGAAAGTGTAACTTCTCAGAACATGCAGCGTTGGCAGCGTTCTCATACGGATCCCTGCGGCCTGCAATGGTAAAATCCCGGGTGGAGGGGAACCGGTTGGACGCAATCATAGGAGGCCTCAGCCATCCAGTGAGCGGGCCGTTGTACGCCCTGGTGGCGGGCGTCCTTACATCCGCCAGTCCGTGCGCCCTAGCCGCCCTGCCCCTTGTGTTCGGCCACATGGCCGGCTCGACCAGCAAGAGTAGGGTTGCCGACCTGGCCTGGTTCGTTTCCGGGTTGGCGTCGGCCCTTACTCTGGCGGGAACCGTCGCCGGCGCGTTGGGCATGGCTCTCATCGTGAAAGCCCCCTGGGTGCGGTGGGTGGCCGGTCTCGGGTTCATCCTGGGCGGCGCGTCCTACCTCGGCCTGTTTGGCCGTCGGACTACGTGCGAGACGCCTTTGGCAAGCGTAAGCCCTGCGCAGGGCACTCTTCCTCGTCCCCTGTCGGGCGCGATGATGGGGGCGCTGTACGGCGTGTCGGCATCCCCATGCTCAACTCCCGCGCTCCTGGCCATTCTTGCGATGGTCGCCGCTACAGGCTCAATAGCCAGAGGCGCCATTCTGCTGCTTTTCTACTCTTTGGGCCAGTCAGTCCTCGTCGCTTCAGCAGGCCTTGCTACCTCGGCGATGCGCAACATGCTGGAAAGCGCAAAGGGCATGCAGGCCCTTGAGACTCTGCGGAAAGCCGGCGGGGCAGCTATCATGCTGTTCGGGCTGTACATTTTGATCCGCCCATACCTCTGATCCGTGCATACCTATGAAGCGAGGTGGCTTGAATGAGGAGAGAAGGACGCTCCGGCCCGCGGACGCTCCTTGCCTTCATGGGCATCATCATAGTGATTGGAGTGTTCTGGGTCATCACCTCGAACCGCTTCGATAGGCTGGCCGCTGAAGGCGGTGTGGCTGACGTAGGCCCGCAGACGCTATCCCAGCTCATCAAGATGGGCAAGCCGGGGGTTCTGGAGCTGTACACGTCCAACTGTCCCTGGTGCGCGAAGCTGGGCCCTGAA
>CAZRRG010000039.1:0-15247 GCA_964602455.1 uncultured Eubacteriales bacterium
CGCGGCCTATGCCAGGGTTTTCGGTGGGGCGTCCATGGTCGGCAAGTGGGCGTTTGAGCACCGGAACATGCGCCTACTGGAGTTCTCCCTGATACGGAATACCTTGGGGCAGTTTGCCTGGATAGACGCAGGCGAAATCCTTAAGAAGATGCGCATGATAAAGGATGAGACCGAGATTGCCAGCATGGAGAAGGCGTGCGCGTTGGCCGATCTTGGCGCGGACATCGCCCGCAGGATGCTTGTGCCTGGGACGACAGGCGCTGAGGTGGCCGGCGAGATTGAGCGGCAGCTGAAGAAGAGCGGCGCCCAGGCTGTGGGGATGTCCCTAGCCACCGGCGTTGATACCGCGCTGCCGCACGCGGGCACGTCCACAAAGCGCATCGCCGAAGGGGATCTCGCTTGGCTCGACCTCACGGTCTCGGTGGATGGTTACTGGGGAGACATTACCCGGACGTACGCTGTTGGTGACATATCAGACGAGATGAGGCGAGTATACGAAGTGGTCCTGGAAGCTCAGGAGACGGCCCGCACCAAGCTGCGGCCGGGGATGAGCGGGGCGGAAGTTGACGCTCTTGCCCGCGACGTCATCGCGTCATACGGCTATGGCGACTACTTCATCCACAGGACCGGACACGGGCTAGGCCTGGAGGTCCACGAGGATCCCTACGTGGTAGCCTCCAACACGACGCCGCTTCCGGTCGGGTCAGTGGTAACCATCGAGCCCGGCATCTACATCCCCGGCAAGGGCGGGGTGCGGATAGAGGACGACGTTGTCATAACCGATCGGGGTGCGAGGAGCCTGACCTCCTATCCCCGGAACCTTCTTAGCGACGACACAAAACTGGTGGTGTGACTGTTTGGTCGAGACAGGAGCGAGGTTCTTGACCGTCCAGGTGGGGCCCGGCATCAAGTACCGGTACCTGCCCGTGAATAAGTGGAAGACGCTTTCGATCGACGTTATCTGCATGGCGCCGCTTAGGCGCGACACCGTTACGGCGCTGGCGCTCGTGCCGCGCCTGGCGAGACGCGGGACGGCGAAACTGCCCACCCTCCGCGATCTCGCAAGGCACCTTGAGGGGATGTACGGCTCCAGCATGTCGGCGGACGCTACCAAGATCGGTCCGGCTCAGGTGTTGCGGTTCGGCATGGACGTCCCATCCATGGAGGGGCAGAGCTTGGGTAGGGCTATGGCCTTCATCTGGGATGTCGTGACCAATCCGTATCTGGAGGACGGCGCCTACCCCGCCGACCGCTTTGACACCGAACGGGAAGAGCAGAGAAGGGATATCCTTTCCATCATCAACCACCGTCCTCGGTATGCCATGGTGCGGTTGATCGAAGAACTGTCCAGGGGAGACGACAGCGGGCTTTCGGCGTGGGGCGTGCTCGAGGACTTGCCGTCCGCTGATCCACGGACCACCTGGGAGATCTGGCGAGACGAGCTTTCCACTTGTCCCATCAGTATATATGCCATAGGCGAGGGCGCAGATGAGTTGGCCGGGATACTGCAGCGCGCGAGCCTCGAATTCCCCTCGAGGCGCTCGGACACGGCCGGGCGGCCGTTGGATGTCCGGACGCCACCGCTGCCGGAGAAACCGATCCTCGCGGAGGACTCGCTGCCGGGGGACCAGACTGTTCTCTGCACGGCCTTCCGCACCGGCGTCACCGAAGGGGATCCTCGCATGCCGGCCATGATCATGTATGACGGGATCTTGGGCGGGTTCCCTCACTCCAAACTCTTCGTCAACGTCCGCGAGAAGCACTCAATGGCCTATTTCGCCGACAGCTCCCTGAACTCGTGGCGAGGCATTGTCACAGCTACAGCCGGGATCATGGACGAGAATCGCGAGAGGGTCGTCGACCTTATACAGGCACAGGTCGAAGCAATGAAGCGGGGCGACATAGATGACCGGGAGATCGCCTTCACTAAAGCCGGCCTCATCCGCAGGTACCGGTCGGAGAGCGATTCCCAGTCCGCGCTGGTGCGCCGTTTCCTCACGCAGGAGATCATGGGCGGGCCGGCTACTGAGGAAGAGCTGGTCTCCCGGATCGAGCGAGTAACAAAGGACGATGTGGTGGCGGTCGCTCAGGATGTATCTCTCGCGGCCGTCTACGCGCTAAGGGCAAAGGATGATGCCGCAAGTGGCTGATGTCGCCGTTCTATCCGACGATTTCGTGAAGGAAGAGATCGTCTCTACAACCGTGGACGGGCTCCGGGTGTACGTCCTGCCCAAGCCGGGCTTCCGGCGGAAGTATGCCGAGATGTTTGTCCACTATGGCTCCAACGACAACTCATTCGTATCGGCGGATGGCCGCCAAGTGGAGGTCCCGCCCGGGATCGCGCACTTTCTGGAACACAAGATGTTTGAGAAGGAGTGGGGCGAGGCTTTCTCCGAGTTCGCTAAGTTCGGGGCATCAGCCAACGCGTACACCAGCAACAACTACACCTCTTACTTGTTCTGGACGCTGGACACGTGGAAGGAGTCCCTGGGGCTCCTGCTCGATGTCGCCCTCACTCCTCACTTCACCGAGGAGTCGGTCGTGAAGGAACAGGGGATCATCGGTCAGGAGATCCGCATGTACAACGATGAGCCCGGCTCGCGGTTGGTCAGAGAGACCATGGAGTCCCTTTATCTCCGTCACCCGGTCAGGATCGACATAGCGGGGACCGAGCAGTCCATTTCGGCGATCACCAAAGACCTTCTGTACCTTTGCCACGAGACCTTCTACCGTCCCGCCAATATGGCTTTGTACCTGGCGGGGGATCTGAACCCCAATGAAGTCTTTGAGGTAGCCGGCGAGTACGTCCGGCGGTACGCGTCCAAGGGGCCTGGAAAGGTTGTAGACAGGACGCGCCCGGATGAGCCCGCCGAAGTCGGACAGGATGCCGAGGTATCGCTGCCGGTGCCTGTCCCGATGGTCCAGATCGCGTGGAAGGACCAACCTACCCAAGATCCTGCCGCCCTGGTGCAGGAAGAGTTGGGGGCGTCGATCCTCCTGGACATCCTCTTCGGCAGGAGTTCTGAGTTTTTCAGCAAGGTATATGAAGAGGGACTGGTTGACGAACTCAGTTCAACCTACGAGTCCTGGCCCGACTACGCCTACGCGTCGGTGGCGGCGCAGACGATGCGCCCCGAGGAGCTGGTCGCCAGGGTGCAGGAGGAAGTCGAAAGAGTACGGAAAACAGGAGTTAGCGAGGAGGACTTTGAGCGCGCAAAGCGTGCGTCCACAGGCCGCTTCTACACGCTGTTCGATTCGTTCGACACTGTGGGTGAGATGCACGTCCACCTGCAGGATATCGGAACTGACGTGTTTTCGTACGGCCGCGCGCTTAGGGCGCTTACCCTGGACGACGTGAATCGCAAGTTCGACGCGCTCCTTCCCGGGCGGTCCGTCCGGACCATCGTCAGGGATAAGGCGGCGCGAAGGCCCATCTAGAGCAGTAGACATCTACGGAAAAGCAACATACCTCAACAGAAAAGGTGATCTGGAGATGCCGGTGGTTCTTGACGGGAGCCCCAAGTCCATCGAGGAGATCGTCCACGTAGCGCGAGGCGCGGAAGTCATAATACCAGCGGAAGTAACTGACCGGATAGCGGCCTCCAGGCGCATCGTCGAAGACATGGTGGCCCGAGAAGCTCGAGTATACGGAGTAACGACCGGTTTCGGCAAGTTTGCCGATGTGCCGATCTCCAGTCCTGACATCAAAGCCCTACAGGAAAACCTGGTAATGAGCCACGCTGTCGGGGTGGGAGAGCCCTTCTCCCGCGAAGAGGTAAGGGCTGCCATGCTCCTTCGAGCCAACGCTCTGGCCAAAGGCATGTCGGGAGTCAGGCCGCTCGTGGTCGAGACGCTTGTGGCCCTGTTGAACAAGGGGATCACGCCCGTGGTCCCGCAGCAGGGCTCGGTCGGCGCCAGCGGCGACCTGGCGCCTCTATCCCATATCGCGCTGGTCCTAATCGGCCGCGGATACGCGCAGCTGGACGGCGAAGTCCTTCCCGGCAGCGAAGCCTTGCGGCGCGCCGGCCTGTCACCTCTTGAACTTGACGCAAAAGAGGGCCTTGCCCTCACCAACGGTGTTCAGATGACCGCCGCGGTCCTCGGGCTTGCGGTCGACACCGGTTACACGCTGGCCCGGTCCGCCGATGTGATCGCATCGGTATCGGGACAAGCCCTATCCGTGATCACGGCTGCCTTCGACCCCCACATCGTCGATGCGCGACCACACGTGGGAGCCAGAGATGTATCGGCCAACATGCGGTCACTGCTTGAGGGCTCGCGGCTTGCCACTTCGCCGGGACAAGTCCGGGTCCAGGACCCGTACACCCTTAGATGCGTCCCCCAGGTGCATGGAGCGGTCAGGCAGTGCCTGGACCATGTCCGGTCAGTGGTCGAGGTCGAGAGCGGCTCTGCAACCGACAACCCGCTGGTCCTGCCGGACGGAAGGGTCGTCTCCGGTGGTAACTTCCACGGACAGCCGCTAGGTGTTGCCGGTGACTACCTCGGGCTCTCCCTCTGCAGTCTTGCCAACATTTCGGAGCGACGCAGCTTTAGGCTTATGGATCCTGCCTCATCGGGCCTGCCGGCATTCCTTACCAAGCACGGCGGGCTGAACTCGGGCCTCATGATCATCCAGTACACGGCTGCTTCACTGTGCTCCGAGTGCAAAGTGCTCGCCCATCCTTCCAGCGTTGATACGATTCCGACTTCCGCGGGGCAGGAAGACCACGTGAGTATGTGTACCACTGCCGCGAGAAAGGCCCGCGACATCGGCGAGAATGTGGGGAGCGTGCTCGCCATCGAGTATCTATGCGCGTGCCAGGCCCTGGAGTTCTGGAACCGCGACATGCTGAGCCCGGCAGGCGCCGCCGCATACGGCCTGTTGAGGTCGAAGGTTCCACCTGTCGAGAGCGACCGCGAGATGGCGGGCGATATTGCCGCAGCCAGAGACCTTATTGTTTCCGGGGCGCTGTTGGAGGCGGTGAAAGCGGCGGGCGTTGAGGTCCGCTAGGCGGGACGCCATTGGAGAAGAGGAGGTTAAGAGCATGAAAAGACTCTACGGCATGCCGGGACGCCGTCCACCCGGTCTACCCGAGGCCGACTTCCTTATCAGGAATATTGGCCAGCTCCTGACCCTCGACGGCGAGAACCGGCCGAGGCGGGGGGCAGCCGCAAGGGAACTGGGGATCCTCGAAGACGTCGCTCTGGCAGCTAGGAACGGCGTCGTTGTCGGTATCGGCCCTGAAGAGGACCTCCTGCTCAGCATTCCGCTGACGGATGATGCCGTGGTGGTCGACGCTCGGAGGGGCGTCGTGTGTCCCGGCTTTGTGGATCCCCACACCCATCTTGTATTTGGCGGCTGGCGGCACGAGGAGTACTCGATGAGGTGTCAGGGAGCCTCCTACCTGGAGATCGCCGCGAAGGGCGGAGGCATCAACAGCACGGTTGCGGCGACCAGATCGGCGTCATATGAAGAGCTGTCCAAGCGTACCTTCGAGTTCCTCGACACTATGCTTGCCTCCGGGACCACCACCTGCGAGGCTAAGAGCGGCTACGGCCTGGACGCCGAGAGCGAGGCAAAGCAGCTCCACATTGCCCGCAGGTGTTCGGAGTCCCACGCCGTAACTGTGGTGAACACATTCCTGGGCGCCCACGCCGTCCCGCCCGAGTTCCGGGGCAACCAGGCCGGCTATGTGCAGGAAGTCATCAACATGCTTCCGGCGGTGAAGGGGCTTGACCTGGCTAGGTTCGTGGATGTCTTCTGCGATGCCGGGGCGTTCACGATCGAGGAGACCCGGGCCATCCTGGAGGCCGCTCGCGACCTCGGGTTCGGCCTCAAGGTCCACGCCGATGAGCTGGAATGGACCGGAGCCACCGAATTGGCCTGTGAACTGGGCGCCGTCTCGTGCGACCACCTGATCAAGGTTAGTGATCGCGGGATCGAAGCGCTGGCGAACAGCAACACCATCGCGGTTCTACTGCCCGCGACCTCCACATTCCTGGGCAAGCATCCGGGAGCTCCGGCGCGCCGGATGCTAGATGAAGGAGTCGCCGTCGCCATCGGGACAGACTTCAACCCAGGCACGTCAACGGCTATGTCGATGCCCCTAACGATGACTCTGGCGTGCTCGACCCTCGGGATGTCGCTCGAGGAGGCTCTTGTGGCATCAACATGGAATGCCGCTTGGGCCGTGGGACTTGGCGGAAGGGCAGGGGCTCTATCCCCGGGTTTTCCTGCAGATGCCGTCATTTTCCGGGCTTCTCACTACGGGGAGATCCCCTACAGGTTTGGAGTGAACTTGGTCAGCACGGTGGTCAAGAACGGCCGGGTTGTCTACATGGACAGGGATATGGTTGGCCAACGGCGAAGCCAGTGAACCGCGTGCGCTCCAGGCAACAGGGCTGCGGGCGCATTGGGGCTTGACCGGTCCGCATGGAGGAAGAATAGGTAGGGTGGTGCAGACATGAGCCAGAGAGAACGGGGTGTGTTGAGGCGCCCTCGCGAGGCGGATCTTGAGAAGGACCTTCGTCCGCAGTACCGGGAATACGAGGAGTGGAGAGCGTCTCAGACAGGGGCTGTAGATGCCGCTGAACCTGTCAAGAAGGAAGAACCCAAGAAGTTCCGGCTGGGTAAGGCGGACTTTGTGTTTATCGTCCTCGGAGTGATCGCCGCCTGGGTCTTTCAATCGTGCAAGACCCCCCAGTAGATACTTCGCGAGATTGTGATATTCTTCTTAATGCGGGCTAGTCCGCCCATCGACATCGGCAATGAAAGGGGAGTATCTAGTGAAGTCGGATATCGAGATCGCACAAGCGGCGAAGATGTTGCCGATCAACCAGATCACCGACGGGCTCGGCATTCCGGCGGACATGGTTGAGAACTACGGCAGGTACAAAGCAAAGATTGGTTTGGAACTCCTGGACTACATAAAGGACAGGCCACAGGGCAAGTACGTTGTGGTGACAGCCATCACCCCGACCCCCCTGGGCGAGGGCAAGACCACCACTTGCATCGGTCTTGGTCAGGCCATGGGCAGGCTAGGCAAGAAGGTCGTCAACACCATCAGGCAGCCATCCCTCGGCCCGGTCTTTGGTATTAAGGGCGGCGCCGCAGGCGGCGGCTACGCGCAGTGCGTTCCCATGGAGGACTTCAACCTCCACTTCACCGGCGACACCCATGCCGTTGCGTTGGCTCACAACCTGTTGGGCGCTTTCATGGATTCCAGCCTACTGCACGGCAATCCGCTTCACCTGGATCCCCTGTCCATCACCTGGCCCAGAGTGGTCGACGTTTCCGACCGCTCTCTCCGCAAGGTGATCATTGGCCTGGGCGGTTCTGAGAACGGCATTCCCCGGGAGACCGGATTTGACATCGCGGTTGCCTCGGAAGTCATGGCGATCCTCGCTCTCACGACCGGTCTCAAGGATCTGCGCGAGCGTCTCGAGCGCATTGTCGTCGGCTACACCTACGACGGCGAGGCAGTCACCGCTGGAGACCTGAAGTGCGCCGGCGCCATGACCGTCCTGCTCAAGGACGCCATCAAGCCGAACATCATCCAGACCCTTGAGAACACCCCCGTGTTCGTGCACGCCGGTCCGTTCGCCAACATCGCGCACGGCAACTCGTCCATCCTGGCAGACATGATGGCCACCCGGCTTGCCGACTACACGCTGACAGAGGCCGGATTCGGCGCCGACATCGGAGCCGAGAAGTTCCTCAACATCAAGACCCGTTACAGCGGTCTTAAGCCCAGCGCCGCCGTTCTTGTGGCCACCATCCGCGCCCTCAAGATGCACGGCGGAGCCCTCCGCGTTGTCCCGGGCAAGCCTCTCGACACCGCGGTGCTGTCGAAGGAGAACATGGAGGCTCTCGACAAGGGTTGCGAGAACCTCGACAAGCAGATCGAGAACGTGGCTATGCACGGCGTGCCCGTGGTTGTGGCCCTGAACCACTTCCCGACCGACACCGACAAGGAAGTCCAGTACGTGCTCGACAGGGCCATGAAGGCCGGAGCCACCTCGGCGGTTATATCCAAGGTGTGGGCAGAAGGCGGCGCCGGTGGAATCGACCTGGCCAAGGCCGTCATCGAGGCCTGCGAGAAGCCCTCGGAGTTCAAGCACCTGTACCCGCTCGAGATGCCCATCAAGGAGAAGATCGAGACCATCGCCACCAAGATCTACGGCGCCGACGGAGTGGACTACACGCCGGTAGCCGAAAGGCAGATCAGGCGCTACACCAAGCTCGGCTTCGACAAGCTGCCCATCTGCATGGCAAAGACTCACCTGTCCCTCTCGGCCGATCCCAACCTCAAGGGCAGGCCGCGCGGATTCAGGGTCACGGTACGCGAAGTCAGGGCGTCCATGGGCGCCGGCTTCCTGTACCCGCTCCTCGGCGAGATGAGGACCATGCCCGGGCTCCCGTCGGATCCCGCCGGCGCTCATATGGACCTCGACGAGCAGGGCCGCGTAGTCGGACTGTTCTAAGCAAGACCCATAGTCTCACGAACAACAGGACCCCCGGAATCGGGGGTCCTTACGTTTGTGGGCTCGAAAGAGGTTATCCCTGGGCACCTCCGTTCTAGGACAACGCGTGCTCTTTGGTGAGCAGGGTGGACGATCCCCCTGACACGCGACACAACTCAGGTGTAGAATAAGGCGATCACTACTCTTACGGACCTAGCAGCGGGAAGCGGGCCGGTAGGCACAGCCACCGGACTCGTGACTCGCAACCTGGTGACCGAGCGACGTCCGGCGTAGTGACCGATACTTATCCATGCGACCGGTATCCTTGGAAGAGGAACCGGAACGGAGGTGTACCTCTACATGGGTTCCACAGGAGCAGGTTCTTTGAAGTTCTCCGCCCGTCAGATCGCTTTCACCGGAGTCCTTGGAGCAATTACGGTCGTCCTCGGGATGACGCCTCAGCTGGGGTTCATTCAGCTTCCCGGCATAGCCATCACGACCATGCACATCCCCACGATCCTGGCCGGCATCCTTGAAGGCCCGGTTATCGGGGGCGTGGTTGGAGCCATGTTCGGGCTGTTCAGCATGTGGCAGGCCCAGAACATCGGCAGTCCCATTGAGAAGATTATCTTCAGTAATCCCGTCATCGCGGTGCTGCCGCGGATACTGATCGGTGTCATAGCCTACTACGTGTTTGCGCTGGTCCGCGGCTCCAAGGGGCGCGTGGTGCTCGGCGTGGTCATGGCGAGCTTGCTCGGCTACACCGGCTACCAGTTGTCCGCTTCCGTGACCGGCTCTGCGGTTGTTCGCTATATCATAGGGATGGCGGCAGGCGGGCTTGCTGTCCTGGTTTTCAGTTTCATCGACAAGAAGTTCGGTTACGGGCCTGCTCTGGCTGCCGCGGCCGGCAGCTTGACCAACACGGTCCTTGTCCTCGGCCTGATCGTAGTGTTCGGCCACATGCCTGCTCAGGCGGCACTGGCCGTTGGACTGGCAAATGGCTTGGCCGAGGCTACTGTGGCCGTGATCCTTACCAGCCTTGTGTACAGGGGTACCGAAGGTTTGCTGAAGGGTCGATAGAGCCAGTAGGCGGTAGGAGGAATCGACGATGCTCCTCGCGATAGACGCCGGTAATACTCAGATCGCCCTTGGAGTGTACGGAAGCGACGGGAAGATCCGGCATCACTGGCGGATCTCCACCGACATGCGCCGGACCGAAGACGAGTACGGCATGCTCTTTCTCTCGTTTCTTTCCACCGTCAACCTTACGGCGAAGGACCTACGCGGCTCGGTCATAGCCTCGGTTGTGCCGCCTATGACGCCGGTGCTGGAGCGGGCGATCCTTAAGTATGCAGGCAAGGAGCCGCTCATCGTTGGTCCTGGCACCAAGACCGGGATCAACGTAAGGTTCGAGAACCCTAAAGAAGTCGGCCCCGACAGGATCGCTCACGCGGTGGCTGCCCTCTACAAGTACGGCGGACCGGCCATCATCGTAGACTTCGGCACCGCTACAACATTCGACGTTGTATCAGCCGACGGCAACTACATCGGCGGAGCCGTGGCGCCCGGCATCCTGACCTCGCTGGACGCTCTGTTCGAGAAGGCAGCCAAGCTGCCCAGGATAGAGCTCGCGAGGCCGCAGGCCGCGATAGGCAAGACCACGGTCCAGGGGATGCAGTCAGGTGTAGTCTACGGGTTCGCCGGCCTGGCGGACGGCCTGATCAGGAGGATAGCCAAGGAGATCGGCGGACTGCCGCGTGTGATCGCTACGGGCGGGCTTGCGAAAATGGTTTCGGAAGAGTCCACGACTATTGAGATCGTCGACCCGTTCCTGGTCCTGGACGGCCTCTACCTCATATGGGAGAAGAATCAGTAGGAGACAAGCAGGGGCGGATGCCGCTACGCGGGTCGTATGTCAGCCACGCTCGAGAGGACCGCGTCGCAGTAACCCTGCAGGTCGTCGTAGGTGGCGACTCCGGTCAGGACGCCGATGGCCTTCGCCCCTGCGCGTTTGCCCATGAGGGCATCTTGAGGCCCGTCTCCGACAACGACCATCTGGCTGGGAGATAGCCCCGCTCTTGCCGCGCACGCCAGCACCCCTTCGGGATCCGGTTTGGTACGGGACACTTCGTCGGCACCTACGATCCCCGTCAGGTACTGGGTTAGGCCCAGGTGGGAGAGCATGCGCTCCGCGCGATCGTGGCTATCCGCGGTTACCACGAACAGAAGGAGTCCTGCTTGGGACAGGGCGGACAGTGTTTCGGGAACACCTGCGAATGCCTGCACGCCTGCGGTTATGTCCAGCGTCCGATCGGCTTCGTCATATGAGTCGCGAGCGATGGAGTAGGCTTGGTGCCACGGGATCCCCTTTGCCCATAGCGCCCCGGCGGTTACCGCGATCTCGTCGCGTTTGGCAGCGGACGCGAGAGGTCCGAACGGGTCAATCGTGCCGCTTCTGGGGTCAAACCCGACCGCGGCGCACACGGCGTCCACCGCGTCAGGCTTGACCCTGGCTGATAGATGCCGTCTTCTTTCGTTGGCCAGCGCAGTGAGCATAGGCCAGATGTCCAGGAGGGTGCCGTCTTTATCGAATATGACCCCTTTGCATGGAAAGAGCGTCTTGGCCCCGTACACTCCAGCCGGCTCCGGCATTTGGCGTCACTCTCCGTTCGCAAATCTCCACTCGAGACTTCCAGCATCTCCATTGTAGGTCCCTCACAGAAAAGAGGCCATTCCCGGCCCCTCTTCTGTGTGCGTCACGTTCGTATGCCCGGTTCCTCTAGTGCCTTGGCTGCGAACCCTTCGGCCTAAACGTGCTGCATATGGTCTCGTGAGACGTCTGAGCCTGGCTAGAGCTGTGGCCGCCGGATTGGGTATTGGTTCCCGACTGCCTGGCGCCCGACTGCGCGTCGATCCTGGTATCCAGGTCACCGGCCTCCATCCTCACGCCGCGACCGGCGGTACTGGTGTCGTTTTCAACCAAGATCGAGTCGGCTCTGCAGATATCGTTGTTGCCCCAGTAGTGGCATGTTGACACCTTGCATCTGACCTCGGTCAAGAGCGCTCACCTCCCTTCAGAGCCTAGTCTTGCCCGCGTGACGTGGGGATACACGGGGAGAGGAATCCCCTGGCAAGGGTAGAATCCAAGAAAGAGGGGTGAGACTCTTGGTGGCACTGAACCCGCAGATCTTCCGCGAATACGACATTAGGGGCCTCGTCGGCGAGGACCTTACTCAAAAGACAACCTACGTACTCGGCCGCGCCTACGGCACTCTCCTTCGGGAGCACGGTGTAACGAAGGCCGTCGTCGGCCGTGACTGCCGACTTTCTTCCTTGGCGTACTCTCAGGCCATGACTGATGGCCTCATTGCTTGCGGTATCGACGTTGTTGATATAGGTCTGGTGACCACGCCGGTCTTCTACTTCTCCCGCATACTCTACGGGATTGAGGGCGGCGTCATGGTTACCGGCAGTCACAATCCCCCGGAGTTTAACGGCTTTAAGCTGGCGCTCGGGCCCGACACGCTCTACGGGGAAGGGATTCAGAGGATCTGGAGGATAGTCCAGGCCGGGAACTTCGCCGATGGCAAAGGGAGTCTCTCCACGGAAAACCCGGTCCCCGCGTATGTGGATGATATCGCGGGACGGGTGAAACTGGGGCCCCACAAGGTTAGGGTGGTCGTGGACTGTGGGAACGGAGCGGCCGGTCCGGTAGCCCGGCAGATCCTCCAGAGGATCGGGGCCGACTTCGAGGAGATGTACTTTGAGCCCGACGGCTCTTTCCCCAACCATCACCCGGACCCCACCCATAAAAAGAACATCGAGGACCTAGCCAACCGGGTCACCACCACGGGAGCCGACCTCGGGATCGGTTTCGACGGTGACGCCGACAGGATAGGTGTCGTCGATGCTTCCGGAAGGCCTGTCTGGGGTGACGAGCTCCAGGTGATCTTCTGGCAGGAGATCCTTCCAAAGAACCCGGGAGCCATCGCCCTCATCGAGGTAAAGTGTTCGCAAGCGCTGGTTGAGGCTGTCGAGAAGATGGGCGGCAAGCCCGAGTTCACGCGTACCGGGCATTCTCTCATCAAAGCCAGGATGCGTGAAGTCGGAGCGCTGTTCACCGGAGAGATGTCCGGCCACATGTTCTTCAAGCACGAGTACTACGGCTACGACGACGCGGTGTACGCCGCGGCAAGACTGCTCCGCATCCTGAGCACCACCGGCAAGAGCGTATCCGAGCACCTATCCGGCGTCCCCAAGTACTTCTCAACACCTGAGGTCCGAGTGCACTGCCCCGACGGCGAGAAGTTCGAGGTTGTCGCCAAGGTATCGGCGGAGTTCGCCAAGACCAACCAGGTTATCACGGTTGACGGCGCCCGCGTGCTGTTCCCCGGCGGATGGGGGCTGCTCCGTGCGTCCAACACCCAGCCGGCCCTGGTGCTGCGGGCGGAGGCTAAGACCGGAGAAGAACTGGAGAATATAAAGCGGGCGTTTGAGTCGATGCTGGGTCGTTTTGGGGCGACCAGCCAAATAGACTGGACATAGGGGGGGATCGCTGTGATCCAAGTCACGGTTCTGCGGGTTGGGTTTGACCAGGACCTGGAACAGGCTGTGGTTGTTCTGGCGGATCTCTCCAAGACCACGTACATCCCGATCTGGATCCGGGCTCCCGAAGCCACGTCTATCGCCATCCCGCTCGAGGGCCTAACGCCGCCGAGACCACTAACAGCGGACCTGTTTGTGGCCGCGATAGAGGGGCTTGGCGCGAGCGTAACGATGATGGTCGTGGATGAGGTGAAGGACGAAATCTTCCACGCCAAACTGGTGTTACGGCACGGCGAACGCGACCTGGAGCTCGACTGCAGGCCCTCGGACGCAATCGCCATAGCTTTGCGCAAAGGCGCGCCTATGTACGTCGCCGAAAAGGTGATGGCGCAATCGGGCGTGTCCGCTTCCGAGGCCACGCTCCAGTGAGACCCCTTGAGTTCGGCGGCCTTTCCATATGGCCCCCTGTGTTGGCTGCTCCCATGGCCGGATACACCGGCGGCGTCTACAGGGAGATCCTGAGGGAGCACGGGTGCCCCTACTGCGTCACCGAGATGGTAAGCGCCAAGGGATTTGTCCTGGGCGGCGATGACTCCGCGGAGATACTGGAGCACAGCCCGGAGGACAGGCCGCTTGCCGTCCAGCTGTTCGGCTACGATCCCGAAGACCTGGCCCGCGCCGTCAGAAAGCTCGAGGATGACGGCTGGGAGTTTGACTGCATCGACATCAACATGGGATGCCCCGCGCGGAAGATCACTTCGCAGGGTTCAGGCGGCGCGCTGCTCAAAGACCTAAGTCTGGCTGCCGACATCGTGAGGGCGGTGAAGTCGGAGACCCGTCTCCCGGTCTCGGCTAAAGCCCGAATAGGCTGGGACAATGCCGACTACGTCGAAGACATGGCCGTGGCCCTCGCGGGAGCCGGATTGGATATGCTGGTGGTACACGGGCGGACCGTCGTCCAGGGGTACTCGGGGAAGGCGGACTGGGATGCCATCGAGCGGGCGGCGCGGGCCGTCGACATCCCGGTAGTCGGGAACGGAGATGTGTCCTCCGCCGCAGAGGCTATCGCAAGGTTGCAGGATCCCGGCCCAGTTGCCGGCGTCATGATCGGCAGGGGTATGCTGGGGAATCCTGTGATATTCCAAGACCTCAATAGGCTCCTCGAGGGTAAGGATCTCCCGCCGTACACGCCTGAAAGGAAGATGGCTCTGGCTGCTGAGCATTTCCGCCGCTCGGTGAACAAGTATGGGCCGGTCCGCGGCGTCCTGGACATGCGCAAACAACTGGCCTTCTACTTCCGCGGCATCGAAGGAGCCGCTAGGTTGCGTGAGCGGCTCATGAGCGAGAAGTGTCCGGAGAACGTGCTGCGGCTCCTCGACGAGGCGGCCAAGACCCATTAAGGGCATCCGCCCCAACCCTGCCGCAGCCACCAACGACCACGCAGCCTGTCTCCGCCACCTCCTGAGCAGCCCACCGGGCTAAAAACTGATTTGGAACAGCCTAACTGCGTGCGCACTTGCTTCCTCTCCTAGTCCCTTGTATGATGTACACAGAGTTGTGCACAAGGTGGTGGCGCTGTGGATTTCGTGAGGATAGGCGACAAGATCGTAAGCCGGGAAAAGATCAACGAGGCCATCGATGATATCCTCACGCGCAGGGCGAAGGGCCTATCCCAGGCTGAGGTTGCGAGCCAGATGGGGCTGGACCGCACCTTCATCTCGCGTCTTGAGACGCTCGGCGAGCTCCGAAAGGGCGGCTCAATGGCTCTGGTGGGCTTTCCTCTGTCCAACTGCGAGGAGATCAAGAGGGTAGCCCGAGAGGAAGGCGTCGAGTTTGTGCTGGTGATGAACGACGACGAGCGGTGGGATTTCGTGAAGGGGAAGAGCGGCATAGACCTCCTGAACGACCTCATGGGGCTGATCGGTTCGTTCCGCAGGTACCAGAAAGTCATCCTCATCGGATCCGACAAGCGTCTCGAGATCATGAAAGGCCTGCTTGATAAGAACACCGAGGTTGTGACCATAACCATCGGGCGTTCGCCGTTGTCCCGCGACGTTACCGTTGACCCGGAGTCTCTCCGTGAGACCATAAGGAACCTGAAAGGGTAGAAAGGGGTCATTCCCGTGAAGCACGTTGTGAGCGTGAGCCTGGGGTCTTCCAAGCGAAACAAGAGGACGGAGCAGGAGTTCTTGGGCGAGCAGTTCGTCGTGGAGAGGATCGGGACCGATGGCTCCATCCC
>CAZRRG010000039.1:15347-19732 GCA_964602455.1 uncultured Eubacteriales bacterium
GACCGGTTCGGGATGGCTGAAGCCCTGCGTGAGACAGGCTGCAATCTGATTTTGGGCGACCTCATCTTCGTCCTCGGGATCCCGATTCCGCTTCGTTCTTTGGACGCGCTCGACAGGGTAGCCAGGATGATCGCGCCCATCGTGGTCAGGCTTCCGTTCTCCATGCTGTACCCGACGGGCGATAAGCAGGACAACCGCAAGCTCAACCCCAGGCAGTCACGGTGGTACGAGCAATCTGACATCGTTGCGGGCGACTGGCACTACGTTAATAAGTGGATGCCTGAGAACATGGCCGGAAAGTCGGTCATTACGAACACGACCACCGAGGAAGACGTGGCTGAACTCAAGCGTAGGGGTGTCAGCACTCTAGTCACGACGACCCCGGAGATGGACGGCCGCTCCTTTGGCACCAACGTGCTGGAAGGTGTCGTTGTGGCCCTTCTGGGCAAGAGGCCTGAAGAGATCACGACGGAAGATGTAAACGGAATACTGGACAAACTGAATTTCAAGCCGCGGATTACGGTGCTGAACGAGCCGGGGCTCGTACCGGCGTCGTAGGCGGCAGCAGCGCACCTATCGATATGAGTCAGCGAGAGACGGCAGGACCGGCACAGACGGGGGAGACTCGCCTCCCCTCATCTCGGAGGTATCATCTTGGGGACCTTTGGTTTCATTATCCATCCGATCGACGTTACAGATGTCTACCGCAAGTACCCATTGGCGAAACACCTGCCGCCCAAGCTGGTTGAGAGGGCTCTGTCATACTCGCCGCCCATCAAGGTTTCTCACATTACCGGAGTGAAGTCGCCTTACGGTGGGGCTGAGGGCTACTTTGTCTCGTGCCCCCTGACTCCTCGCCTCATGCTGGGGCTGCCCGAACCCCGGGTGACCGGCAAGATCATCGCCGCCTGCAACAAAGCGGCCGAGCTTGGGGCCAAGGTAGTCGGCTTGGGCGCGTTTACCTCAGTTGTGGGCGACGCAGGGATAACGATCCGCAAGAACGTCGATATCGCCGTGACCACTGGCAACAGCTATACGGTGGCAACCGCCATCGAAGCAGCCGAGAAGGCCGCCAGACTCATGGAGATCGACATGGACGAGGCTAACGTGCTGGTGCTGGGCGCGACCGGGTCTATCGGCAAAGTGCTTTCATACATAATGGCCGATGAGGGGCGTCACCTCACACTCTGCGCCCGGGACTCGGGCAAACTCCAGAGGGTCGCCGACTCCATCCGCGACCGCACGGGCATGCTCCCCAGAGTCACGGCTGACTTGCGCTCCGCGGTCAGGCAGGCCGATGTTGTCATGTGCGTCAGTTCAGCCATCGACGCCCTCATCGAGCCCCAGGACCTGAAGCCCGGCGCGCTGGTCTGCGACGTTTCGCGTCCGCGAAATGTCTCCGTAGAAGTGAAGAAGCAGCGGGATGACGTCCTCATAATCGAAGGCGGCGTGGTGACCGTCCCCGGAGACGTGGAGTTCAACTTCAACTTCGGCTTCCCCGAGAAGACCAGTTACGCCTGCATGGCCGAGACCATGATCCTGGCTCTGGAGGAGAAGTACGTGGATTGGAGCCTGGGCCGCGACCTTACTATCGAAGGCGTCACCGGGATCGCCAAACTGGCCAAGAAGCACGGGTTCAAGGTGGCCGGATTCCGCAGTTTCGAGAGGGCCGTCACCGCCGAGGAGATCGAGCGCATTAAGGAGAACTCGCGCAGACGCACTCCGCGGAGCGCTTAGGCCGGTCGCCCTGCACAACTCAGCGAACCTGCAGCATGGGAGTGCCCCACGCGACGCCGCCAACTTGTTGCGCCGTGCCTTCGGTTAGCCGGGTTCTGCTGTTAGCGCCGCTTAGGAGCACTCCCATGCTGAGGCTTAGGTGCACTCCCATGCTGGTGTACAGAATGGTCGCTTTCGGAGAAAGAAGGAGCGCCTGGTGGCCGTCGAAGGCGGCTCCTACCGAACGCTTGACTGTCTGAGAAGTCGTGCATTATAATCCCCCGTGATCCCGATTGTTGGAAGGCCACTGCCGCAGAGCGTGCGAGCAGCGGTCTTTGTCTATCTAAGAGCGAAGACATTGTAGGCAAACACAGCAGAATAGAGCCGATCTCACAGACATACACTGAATCACGTTTATTCGGGTGCTGCGTCATCGCCGCACCCCTGTAAATTCTCTAGGAAAGGCAGAGATACGGGAGGATGGCAGATCGCGAGGTGCTTCTCTCTCCGGAAGGCAAGAAGAACCTGGAAGAAGAACTGAACCAGTTGAAATTGGTTAGGAGAAAAGAAGTTGCGGAGAGGATAAAGGCGGCCAGGGAGTTCGGCGACCTCTCCGAGAACGCGGAATACGAGGATGCAAAGAACGAGCAGGCCTTCGTCGAGGGTCGCATCATGACTCTGGAGAAGATGCTCCGGCACGCCAAGCTGGTTGTCGAGAGCGAAGCCAATCCCGATACGGTCACCATTGGTTCCACTGTCAAGGTGAAGGATCTCTCCAAGGGCAAGACCTTCGAGTACACGATAGTCGGATCACACGAAGCCGATCCCGCCAAGAAACGCATTTCCAACGAGTCACCGGTAGGCAGGGCGCTGCTGGGACAGAAGGTTGGGGCTGTGGTTTCGGTGATGGTCCCGGCGGGGACGTTCAAGTACGAGGTCGTGTCGATCAGCGTGTAGAGGACTTGTTGCCGGGAGGTATCGCACATGCCTGAGGAAAGATTGGACAAGGAGCCTGAATCGAGGCTTAACGAAGAAATCGAAAGGCGGCGCGGCAAGATCGAGTTGGCCCGCTCTCGGGGCCTCAACCCGTTCGGCGACGCCTATGAAGTCACCTCCAAGGCCAGCGTAATTGCGGAGAAATGCGATGAGATGGCGGGGACGGAAGTAAGGATTGCCGGCCGGATCATGGCCCTGCGCGGGCACGGCAAGGCGACCTTCGCGGACCTTCGGGACCGGAGCGGGCGCGTTCAGATCCACGTCCGCATAGACGTCCTCGGCGAAACCTCCTACAAAGACTTTGAGGACATAATCGACATCGGCGACATCGTCGGAATCGAAGGCGTGGTCTTCCGCACCAAGAGGGGAGAGCCTACAGTCGAGGTCCGCAAGTGGACGCTGCTTACAAAGGCCCTTCGTCCGCTGCCCGAGAAGTGGCACGGCCTTACCGATGTCGACCTCCGCTACAGGCAAAGATACTTGGATCTCATTGTGAACCCGCAAGTCCAGGACACTTTCATCAAGCGGACAAAGATTGTTTCATATATAAGGCGGTACTTGGATGAGCGAGGCTTCCTCGAAGTGCACACGCCGGTCCTTTCGACTTTGGCCGGCGGAGCCCACGCGCGCCCGTTTGTGACCCACCACAACGCGCTGGATATCGATGTCTACATGAGAATTGCCACTGAGCTCTACCTGAAGAGGCTCATTGTGGGCGGACTCGAGCGCGTCTACGAGATCGGGCCCGACTTCCGCAACGAAGGCATCGACACCAAGCATAACCCCGAGTTCTACATGCTCGAGGTCTACCAGGCATACGGCGACTACAACACCATGATGACCCTGGTAGAGGAACTTGTGTCCGGCTGTGCCCAGGAAGTCATGGGGACAATGAAGATCAGCGGCGAGGGTCACACAGTGGACCTAACCCCTCCCTGGAAGAGGCTCAAGGTCTGGGATGGTATCGAGCAGTGGGCAGGCATCAAGCAGGCCGACCTGCGGGACGACAAAGACGCCGCTGAGATCGCCAAGAAGCTTGAACTCAAGATGGACAAGGGGATAACCAAAGGCAGCGTCATCGACAAGCTTTTGGACGAGTACGTCGAACCAAAGCTAATCGAGCCTACGTTCCTGATCGACTATCCTGTGGAGATTTCTCCGCTGGCGAAGCGGATGGACAGCGATCCCAGTCTGACCTACAGGTTCGAGCCGTTCGTCTTGACCCGGGAGCTGGGGAACGCGTTCTCAGAGCTCAATGACCCCATAGATCAGAAGGAAAGATTCCTGGCCCAGGTCAGGGAGAAGCAAATGGGGGACGAAGAAGCCCATCCTTATGATGAAGACTTCATCAACGCTCTGGAGCACGGAATGCCACCTACCGGCGGCCTGGGAATAGGCATAGAACGGTTGGTCATGCTACTTACCGGGATTGATAGCATTCGGGACGTCATTCTGTTCCCTATGCTAAGACCCAAGTCCTGACATCCCTTGCGGTGACTGGATCCTACATCGTTCCTGCTAGAAGGACGAAAAAATCTCTCGCAAGGTGTTGATCTTAGTCTTGCCGGGTGCTATAGTAACCCTTGCGCGCTCCGAGAGGGGCAGCGCGAAAGGCAAGTCGGTCCTTGAAAACTGAACAGCGTAAGGAACCTTTGAGCAAGCGGAGATGATTC
>CAZRRG010000040.1:0-19682 GCA_964602455.1 uncultured Eubacteriales bacterium
CTGGAGGATAATCCGCGCTCCCGGCATGGCGCTGCAAGCCATGACAACACGGGAGCCTGACAAGGATCAATTGGAAGTGGCTGCGACGAGCCTTATGCATCTGGTTGAGGTCGAGAGAGGTGTTTTCAGGTGACACGCAACGGGACCGAAACAGGATTTGGGTCCAAGCTGGACGCAATGTCCGCGCGCTTCGACGAACTGACGAAGATGTTGGAGGATGAGGCAGTCTTCTCGGACCCCAAGCGGTACAGGGATCTGGCCCGCGAAAGGGCCAAACTGGAGGATGTGGTAGGGAAGTACCGCCGCTTCACCAAGATCAACAGCGATATTGCCGAGGCCAGGGAGCTCCTGGACTCTGAGACCGATGCTGACCTAAGGGCGCTGGCAGAGGAGGACCTGGCTGCTCTGGAAGCTGAGAAGGCGACTTTGGAGCAGCAGCTCAAGATCGCCCTGATCCCCAAGGACCCCAACGACGATAAGGACGTTATTATGGAGATCCGGGCCGGCACAGGCGGCGACGAGGCGGCGCTGTTCGCAGGCGAGCTGTTCCGCATGTACGGCCGCTATGCCGAAAGCCGCGGGTGGAAGGTTGAGGTCCTATCCTCAAATCCCACCGACCTGGGCGGCTTCAAGGAAGTTACGTTCGCCATTGCCGGCGACGGAGCATACCGGCGTCTCAAGTATGAAGGCGGCGTCCACCGCGTGCAGAGGGTTCCCGCCACCGAGTCCAGCGGGCGTATCCACACGTCCACCGTGACGGTCGCGGTGTTGCCTGAAGCCGAGGAAATGGACGACATCCAGATCGACCCCGACGACCTTCGCATCGACACCTTCATGTCGTCCGGCAAGGGCGGCCAGGGCGTGAACACGACTTACTCAGCGGTACGGATTACCCACCTGCCTACCGGTATCGCTGTCAGCTGCCAGGATGAGCGGTCTCAGATCCAGAACCGGGAGCGCGCGATGAGGATTCTGCGGTCCCGCCTGATGGCAATCATCGAGGAAGAGAAGAACAAGGAACTGACCCAGGCCAGGCGCTCCCAGGTGGGAACCGGTGAGCGGGCGGAGAAGATCCGCACGTTTAACTTCCCGCAGAACAGGATAACGGACCACAGGATCGGCTACACCACCCACAGGCTCGTGGAGTTCCTCAACGGGGAGATCGACGAGATGGTGGATGCACTGCTCGCCGAAGAAGAAAAGCGGCTCTTGCAGGAGGCGTGATCGCGCAGGGGATGGCTGGCATGGCTAACGTGGCTGGCAACGCTAAAGCAGGCGAGTCTTTCCGCGGCGCGAAAGCATGGTCACAGTAGGCGAAGCTCTCGAGTTCGCGCGGGCATCACTGCGGGAGGATAGCGAGCACCCCGCCAGGGACGCCGTCCTCTTGGTTGCCCACGCGCTGGACAAACCCACATCGTATCCGCACCTGCATCCGGAGGATGCGCTTCCGCCCGGCGCCGCCGAGGCCCTTGAGGAGTTGGTGCGCCGGCGCAAGGCCGGCGAACCTATGGCATACATCCGCGGATACCAGGAGTTCATGGGTACCCGTTTTCTGGTCGACCGCCGCGTCCTCATACCGCGTCCCGAGACGGAGATACTGGTCGAGGCGGCAATAGACGAACTGCGAATGGCCATGAGAAGTACGAGCAGCGCGGACCATGTGGGCGATGTGAGCAGCGCAGACTCCACTGGCGGTGCCAGCGGCACTGGCGACCATGTGTTCACCATAGCAGACATATGCTGCGGCTCCGGCGCCATCGGCCTCTCGCTGGCAAAGGAACTACCGGGCGTTGACGTCATTCTTACCGATGTATCGCCAGACGCCCTCGAGGTTGCCAGAAAGAACGTGGCTCTGCTCGGGGTAGAGAGGCAGGCCCGATTCCTGGAGGGGGACTTGGTTGCGCCCCTCGTCGACGCACGCTTGTCGGACTCATTGGACCTGGTCACCGCAAACCCGCCCTATATTGCGCAGGAGGAGATGGACTTGCTACCCCGCGATGTGCGGTGCTTCGAGCCCCATCTGGCGCTGGACGGTGGCCCCGGGGGACTGGACTTCATCAAGCGTCTGGCGGATGAAGTCCCGGATGTGCTGAAGAGCGGCGCCTTGTTCCTCATGGAGATCGGTCACGGGCAAGGGCCCGCGTGCGAGGAGATCTTTTCCCGGGCCCCGCGCTGGCGCGACCCTTCGGTGCTCTTGGATTACGCAGGCAGGCAAAGGGTGCTCAAGGTACGAAGAAAGTGATCGTCGCAAAGTGAAGGTCCGAAGGTGATCGTCGTTGTAGCAACCGCCGGTCGGACAAACTGGAGGTGAGACCGTGGAAACCAGAGTGGTAAGGGTCGATCCCTATGACCCGAGGCAAGACCTGCTCCAGCCATGTGCTGCTGCCCTTCGCGAGGGCGGCTTGGTCGCGTTCCCCACTGAGACTGTCTACGGCCTCGGAGCCAACGCTCTGGATCCTCTGGCCGTATCAAAGATCTTCAACGCCAAAGGGCGTCCCCAGGATAACCCGCTGATCGTTCATGTATCGAGGCCGGAGTCGGTAGCGCTCCTAGCCCGGGAGATATCCCCCACGGCTCAGAAACTCATGGAGACCTTTTGGCCCGGGCCACTCACGCTCCTGTTTCCGAAGTCGGACCTGGTGCCGCCTGTTGTCACTGCCGGGTTGAGTACCGTGGCCATAAGGATGCCCGACCATCCGGTAGCGCACCTCTTGATAGACCTGGCTGGCGTACCGGTCGCGGCGCCGTCCGCCAACATATCAGGCAGTCCCAGCCCTACGACCTT
The DNA here is from genome assembly GCA_964602455.1 of uncultured Eubacteriales bacterium. Taxonomy (GTDB): domain Bacteria; phylum Bacillota; class Sulfobacillia; order Fermentithermobacillales; family Fermentithermobacillaceae; genus JBBDIP01. Next base: position 2,786 of record CAZRRG010000040.1, read on the forward strand.
TGAGGAAACCCACGCCGACCTTGACGGCAAAGTGGACTACATCATTGACGGCGGCCACACAGGTATTGGCGTGGAGTCCACGGTGCTGGATATCTCGGGCCCTATCCCCGTTGTGCTGCGCCCTGGCGGCCTGTCGGTCGAGGAACTGCAAGCGGTTCTGGGAGAGGTAAAGGTCGCGGGGAAGATGGCCGGCAGTGAACCGGCAGGCGGAGCAGGCGCATCAAGCCATAGACCGGCAAACCCAGAGGCCGGCGGTATGTCAGGTGGCGAGCGGGGCGGCGAGACGAGAAGCGAAGAGTTCATCGGTACACCGCCGTCGCCCGGGATGAAGTACAGGCACTACGCTCCCAAGGCCCCAGTCTTCTTGGCCAAGGGTGATCCTGAAGAGCAGAGCCGGTCCATCCGGCTGTTTGCTCTGAAGTCCCTCATATCCGGCAAGCGGATAGCTGTCCTTGCTTCGTCGGAGAACGCAAGACGGTACTCGAGTCTCGCCGGCAGCTTCCCCGGGTCCTTTCATGTCCTTGAACTGGGTCCCCGTTCCGACTTGGCTCCCGTCGCTGCCAGGCTCTTTTCAAGCCTGAGATACGCGGACAGTCTCGGCGCCGACATCATCCTCGCCGAATCCTTCCCCGAGGGAGGATTGGGGCTGGCAATCCAGAACCGTCTACAGCGAGCGAGCGGCGGGAAGGCCGTCCCCGGCCCCCGAGACGCCGCGCTTAACGTGCTCATGGTTTGCTCTGGCAACACGTGCAGGAGCCCCATGGCTGAAGCCTTGATGCGCGGGCTCTGGGAGCGGTCCGGAGATGGCTTGCCCAGGTTGCAGGTTTGGTCTCGGGGGACGTCGGCCCTTCCGGGATTCCCGGCATCCCACGAGGCGGTTGAGTCGATGGCTGCCAGGGGTCTGGATCTGAGCAAGCACATGTCGGCCCCGGTCAGCGAAGCCGACCTTGAGGCCGCGGATCTGGTACTGACAATGACCGGCGCTCATAGGAACGCGCTGCTCGGACGGTATCCGGCCTATGCCGCGAAGGTAAGGACCTTGGCTGATGTGTCGGAAGGCGCGGTGCGGGGGGATGTCGAGGATCCCTTCGGTCAGGACCAATCTCAGTACGACCGCGCGGCGGAGACTATAGAGCGAGGCCTGTCGGCCTTGATCGCTAGGTTGGAAGACTTGCTAGGCGATTGAAGGACCGGCGGTCGTCGCGGTTGAGGTTGACGATGGCGGGCAAGACCCGCAACCGCAGAGTATTGTGGCGGGCGGGACCCGGAACTAAGATGACTAGGTGCGGGTGGTAGCCGCCAGGGCTCGATTTCGTGGCGGGCAAAACCCGCAACACCAGAAGGAGGCGTCTCTCGTGAAGATCGCGGTGGGAAGCGACCACGCAGGGTTCAGGCTAAAGCAGGAGGTTGTATCCTGGCTTGGGGAGATGGGTCACGAGGTAGAGGATTTCGGTACGACGTCCGCCGATTCGGTGGACTACCCTGACTTTGCACTCCTGGCCTGCGAAGCCGTCGCAGGTGGTAAAGCCGACCTCGGCATACTTGTCTGTGGGACGGGCCTGGGGATGGCCATCACCGCCAACAAGGTGCCGGGAGTCCGCGCCGTCACCTGTTCGGATACATTCTCAGCGCGGTGCTCACGGGAACATAATGACGCAAACGTGCTATGCTTGGGGGAGCGGGTGATCGGTTTTGGGGTCGCCCGTGACATTATCGAGACCTGGCTTGCCGCTTCTTTCGCCGGCGGCAGGCACGTGAAAAGGGTCGGCAAGATTTCTGAGATAGAGAGGAAGTATACATCACAGCCATCGGGAGGAACGCGAGATGCCTGAAGGAGTACCCGAGGTCTTGAACCTTGGGGAAGTCAAGGAGCAGGTCCGTGAAGCAGTAACAGGTCTTCTGGAAGTAGCGAAACTTCGGCCGGGTCAGATTCTGGTCTTGGGTTGCTCAACGTCGGAAGTGCAGGGCAAGAGGATAGGTTCCACGGGAAACACCGACGTGGCTTCAGCTGTGCTCGATGGGGTTCACGAAGCCCTCAAAGGTACTGGCGTTCAGTTGGCGGTACAGTGCTGCGAGCATCTCAACAGGGCTTTGGTCGTCGAACGCGACACGCAAGAAAAGTACAACCTCACGGAAGTGACGGTGCTCCCGGTGCCCCACGCGGGCGGAGCAACCGCGTCAACTGCCCTTAAGCGTTTCTCGGATCCGGTACTTGTGGAAAGCATACAAGCCCATGCTGGCATTGATATCGGAGACACGTTCATCGGCATGCACCTCAGGCCGGTGGCGGTCCCCGTTCGCCTCTCCATTCGCTCGATAGGCGACGCACACCTTACGGCCGCTCGGACCAGGCCCAAGCTCATCGGCGGCAAGCGCGCCGTCTACGCTTGGGACGAAATCGAAGAGAAGGTAGGAAAGGGCGTGCAGCGGTGAACCAAACCGGCGCTGGATCAGTCAAACCATTAGACCTAGTAGACGGGAACGAGCTGCAGGGCGCGCAAGATAGGCCGACTGGACACGAAAGGCCGAGTTGGGACGAGTATTTTATGGAGGTCGCTTCGGTCGTCGCCAAGCGTGCCACATGCCTTAGGCGCAAGGTCGGCGCCGTCGTGGTTAAGGACAAGAGGATCCTGGCCACGGGCTATAACGGCGCGCCCAGCGGGCTGCAGCATTGCGCCGTCGTAGGATGCCTTCGCGACAGGCTGGGGATACCGTCGGGCCAGAGGGTTGAGATCTGCCGGGGGCTTCACGCCGAGCAGAACGCCCTGATCCAGGCGGCCAAGTACGGGATATCGCTGGACGGCGCCACCGTGTACACGACTCTCGAGCCGTGCGTCACCTGCGCCAAGATGCTGGTCAACGCGGGCATCAAGAGGATAGTGTTCGACGAAGCGTACCCTGACCAGCTCTCGAGGGACATCCTGGCTGAAGCCAACATGCTGGTAGAGCAGTACCTGAGAGGCTGAGGGTACCTAAGAGACTTACCGCGCAAGCATCGTTGATGCTGAGTCGACGATACACTGGCGTCGAGATAGGCGCTGAAGTGGCCTGCAGCCTGACCCATGCTGTCTTTGCGGTTGACTGCCTGGGACAGGCTAGATAGAATTACGCAGGTAGCAATGCGTAAGGGCCCGCTTAGGCCCGCGAGTTCGGGAGAAACCGAGGGGGGACGAGTGTTGCAGACTAGCTATGCCTTCATCGCCTCACTCGCTCTATCACTCGTTCTGACCCCGCTCGTAAGGCGGTTCGCGCTCAAGGTAGGCGCGGTCGCCAGGCCCAATGCCCGCAGCGTCCACAAGGTGCCCATCCCCCATCTAGGCGGCGTAGCCATATACTTGTCGTCCGTGATAGCGATGCTGATCTCGCATCCTTCAGACCCCATCGCCGAGACTGCGGTGATTGTGGGCGGATTTGTGATCCTGGTCGTAGGCGTGCTGGATGACCTCTACGATCTCAAACCCTGGCAGAAGGGCATCGGGCAGATCCTATCGGCCATCGTCGTGATCGCCATCGGCGTCAGCATTTCCTTCCTGACCAACCCGTTCTCCGGGGTTATGAAAGTGCTTGGGTTCCTTGCCATCCCCCTCACGATCCTGTGGGTTGTGTCCTTTGAAAACCTCGTGAACTTCTCGGACGGCCTGGACGGCCTCGCCGGCGGGATCGTAGCCATCACCGGCACCGTCATCATATTTGCCGCGAACAAGGCCGGCGCTTTCGGAATCCCGCCCGCGGCTGCCGCCATCGTTGGCGCGGTCCTGGGCTTTCTCCCTTACAACTTCCATCCGGCCTCCATATTCATGGGAGACGCCGGCGCGATGTACCTCGGTCTTGCCCTGTCAGTCCTCTCTGTCCAGGGACTTGTGAAGTCTGCCGTATTCATGTCTGTGCTGGCGCCGCTCTTGGCGCTGATGGTACCCATATCCGATACAGCGTTCTCCATAATAAGGCGGACCTTGAACGGCCAAGCTTTCTTCTACGCCGACCACGACCATCTGCACCACAGGCTTCTAGAACTTGGCCTCGGGCAGACGAAGGCCGTTCTGTCGATATACCTGGTCAGCGCTTTGGGTGGGGTCTTGGGCCTGTTCTCGGGCTTCACGCCCATCCAAACCGGCGGTCCCGTTGTTCTGGTAGTGGTTGCAGCCCTGTTCATCGCAGCAAGCAGGGCCGGCCTTCTAACCGTATCCCGCAAGCCGGGTAAGGGGCACGCTGACCAGAGCTCGGGAGGCCAGCGCTAGCAAGAGAGGGGCACACCCTTAGTGAAGAGGCTAAAAGTCATTTCGGTTTTCGGAACGCGCCCTGAAGCAACCAAAATGGCGCCGCTGGTCAAGGCCCTCGCTTCGCAGGCTCCCACTATCGAGTCCAAAGTCCTCGTCACCGCCCAGCACCGCGAAATGCTCGATCAGGTCCTCCGTGATTTCGACATCAAGGCGGACTACGACTTGGACGTCATGAGGGCCAACCAGGCCCTGGCCGAGACAACCCAGCGAGTGCTTGCCGGCATGACGCCCATACTGGAAGCCGAGCGTCCGGACATCATCCTGGTCCACGGTGATACAGCCACCACGGCCTCGGCCGCGCTCTGCGCCTATTACCTGAAGATCCCGTGCGGACACGTTGAAGCGGGCCTACGAACGGGCGATAAGTACGCGCCCTTTCCTGAGGAAATCATGCGGAGGATAGCCGACGTTATCTCCGACATCCATTTTGCTCCGACAGGAGTATCCAAGCAGAACCTGTTGCGAGAAGGCGTACCCGCGAAGTCCATCTACGTGACGGGCAACACAGCGGTCGACGCCCTCTTGCTGACCGTAAAGGACGACTACGTCTTCAAGGATCCCCGGCTAAACGACATCGATTTCTCGTCGCGACGCAACATACTGGTGGAGGTCCACAGGCGAGAGAACTTCGGGCAGGGGATGGAAGACCTTGGAGCCGCGCTGCGGCACATCGCCGAGACAAGGGATGACATTCAGATGCTTGTCTCGGTGCACAAGAACCCCAATGCAGGGGAACCCATACGACGGCACCTGGACGGGGCGCCAAGGACCGTGCTGTTTGATCCCGTCGACTACCCTGATTACGTGAACCTTATGAAGCGTTGCTACCTGGTGATCACCGACTCCGGAGGGGCGCAGGAAGAGGCTCCGTCGCTGGGGGCGCCGGTGGTCCTCTGCAGGGAGAAGACAGAGAGACCCGAGGCTCTAGCCGCGGGCACGATTGTACTAGTCGGTACAAATAGAGACCTCTTGGTGAGGACTGTGGCGGGACTGCTGGACGACCCAGCCCGGTACGCAGCAATGTCCCAGGTAAAGAACCCTTTTGGAGACGGTCAGGCTTCTGCCAGGATCGTCCAAGCGCTGCTCTACCACTTCGGACTGAGCAGCACGCAGCCGAAGGAATTCACGCACTAGTGTAGAATTGTACGAGGTCAAGCTGCCGAAAACACACCGTTCGAGGGAGGGTAGCCGCGTCCTGATTTGCAGCGCGCGGCGAGTGCATGGCTCGGAAAGAGATGGACGCGATCCTCTCTGCTGAGAAAGCGGCCGATGAGAGGCTTGAAAGCGCCAAGGCCAAAGCCAAGGAGATCGTGGCTGACGCTGAAAGAGAAGCCGCGTTGATTGTGGAGTCGGCCATCAAAGAGGCGCAGAGCCAGGCCGAGGCCATTGCCGCCAAAGTCGCGCAGGACAGCGCCACTCTTGAGGAGCGTGTTGCCGCGGAGGCGGCTTCCGAGATCGACCGCATACGCCAGGCAGCAGACGCGAAGCGGTCCGAGGCAGTGGACGCTGTCGTAAGAAAGGTACTAAAGACCGTTTCGTAGGTCTGGCATAAGGAGGGAGCCCCTGCGGACCTGCCGCAGGCGGGCGCTTTCATGGCCGTAGCCAGGATGAAGAAGGTCACGATAATTGCCTCGCAGGACCTCAAGGAGAGCATCTTTGAGACACTGCGGGATCTTGGCGTTATGCAGGTGACGGCCGAGACCGTCAGGGCTGAACGAGTGGTCGACGATGAGGAGGCTCGGCAGGTCTCCGATCGTCTATCAAAGCTCGCCTACCTGAAATCCTATTTTGAGAAGTACAATCCCGTGAAGAAGTCCTTTATCGACGGGTTCACCGGCAAAAAGCCCGAGGTTAGCCTCGCTCAATTCATGGATGCCGCCGGCTCCTATGACATAGACGGCGTCACGGCAAAAGCGAAGGAACACGAAGTCGTCCTTAAGCGCATCACTGATGAGGTTGCTTCCATAGACGCGGAGATTGCAACCCTAAAGCAGTGGGTTGACCTGGATGTTCCCCTGGAGAGCCTTGGAAAGACCGCTTACGCTGAGACGCTTCTGGCCACGATTCCCCTTTCTGCATTGGCTGACCTTGACGCCAAGACGGCAGGGCTCCCGGTGGCATACGAAAAGGTGTGGGAAGGGCGGGGAGCTGCCGGCGTGTGGATGGCAGGCGTGGTAGACGACCCGGTGTCCATCACGTCCCTTTTGTCTTCAGTAGGTGGGACGCAGGTATCTCTCCGGTCCTCGCGTCCCGGAACGCCGAAGGAAATAGTCGATGTGCTGTCAGCGCGCCTCTCTGAGTTGGACGAGCAACGGGAGCAGGTGCTGGAAGAGGACAAGCAGATGTCTGAGGCGATGATGCAGGTCCTCTCCCTGACGGACTACTACCTTGATCGAAAGAACTTGGACGAACTGTCTTCGAAGGTTGCCCACACCCGTTTCACGCTGGTAATCGAGGGATGGGTCAAGGCAAAGGACGTAGCTGTTCTCAGGGAAGCGCTTACCACAATGCCTCTGCTGGAAGTTCTGGATGAGGATCCGGGCGACGGCGATGATCCCCCTGTGTACCTGGAGAACCATCCGATCATCAGGCCTTTTGAGACCATAACCAACATTTTCGGGTACCCCAAGTACAACGAGATCGACCCCACGCCGTTCCTGGCGCCGTTCTTCTGGCTGTTCTTCGGGATCTGCCTGGGAGATGCGGTATACGGCATCGTCCTGTGGCTTGGTTGCTGGTGGTTCCTCAGGTCCGGCATGCTCCCGAAGGGCGGAGACAAGCTGGTGAGGCTGATGATGTACTGCGGGCTCTCCACAATGCTGGCCGGAGCGATCACCAACAGCTGGATGGCGGACTTGGCCAGCGTCTTCGCGCCCGAATCCGGCCTTGCCAAAGCGTTGGCCTCGATAGCGCTGCTTGACCCGGTGAACGACCCGCTCACGATGATGCTTGTGTCCTTCGGCTTCGGCATCATCCAGATCTGGGTAGGCATCGGCGTGAAGATGCTAAGTTACTTCCGCCTGGGTGACTACAAAGAAGGCATACTGTCTTGCGGCTCCTGGATGCTGTTCCTGCCGGGGCTCGTCCTCTGGGCCGTCTCAAAGACCGGGATCATCCAGAGCAACATCCCGTTCTACATCATGATCGCCGGCGCGCTCATGGTCATATACTCATCGTCCAGGGGACAAAAGAACATCCTGCTGAAGCCCTTCACCGGGCTATACGGCCTCTACGGGACGGTCGGATACTTCTCAGACACAATGTCCTACTCAAGGCTTCTGGCTCTTGGGCTGGCATCTGCCATCATCGGAGTTGTGGTCAACAAAGTTGCGGTACTACTCACGACAATGATTGGGGCTGTGGGCTGGGTGTTTGTCCCCATCGTCCTGCTCATTGGCCATGTGTTTAACCTCGTTATCAACGTGTTGGGCAGCTTCATCCATGCAGGCCGCCTGCAGTTTGTAGAGTTCTTCACGAAGTTCTTCGAGGGAGGCGGTAGACCGTTCAAGCCTCTAACGAGGGTTTCAGAGAACGTGTCTTTGAGCGATTAACCGGCCTATTGGTACCAGCTAGATAGTTGGAAATCAGGAGGGATTCACTTGTTCGGCGGATCAGCAGGTAACTGGATTGTAACGGGCTTCATCATTCTCTTTGCTGTGTTTGGCGCTGCGCTGTTCTTTGCCTCCTCGTTTGGCGGCAACGGTCTTGCTCTGCTCGGCGCTGGCGTCGCAGTACTGGTCTCCGGTATTGGCTCCATCATTGGCGTAGGCATTGCCGGTGAAAAGGCCGCCGGCATTACTGCCGAAGACCCGGAGAAGTTTGGTCGCTTGCTCCTGCTCCAGGCCCTTCCCGGAACCCAGGGTATCTACGGCTTCCTGGTCGGCTTCCTGGCGATCTTCAAGATGGGCGGCTTCAGCGGCGTCCTCACCCTGAGCGTGGAACAGGGCTGGCAGTTCTTCTTTGCCTCCTTGCCTGTGGCCGTGTCATGCCTGCTCTCCGGTCTCTATCAGTCCAGGGTTTCCATCGCCGGTATGGATATCGTGGCAAAGCATCCTGAGGAATCCGGTAAAGCTCTAATCATGCCCGCCATGGTTGAGACCTACGCGGTTCTGGGACTTCTGGCATCAGTCCTTCTGATCATGTTCGCGGTGAAGGTATAGGAGGCAGATCCTATGCCTCTTTCCGACATCATCCAGAAGATCGAGGAGACTTCCTTGACCGAGACCCGCAAGGTTCTCGAAGAAGCCAAGGATAGGCGAGCGAAGATAATCTCCTCCGCCAAAGCGGAGGCGGAATCCCGCCGGGACCAGATCCTGGGCGAGGCTCGTTCCCGGGCTGCCAAGGCCGAGTCCCTATCCAAGGCCCGGGCGGACGCGCTAAGGCGTCAGATCGTCCTCAGGGCGAAGCAGGAGCTAATCGACGCCGTGTTCGCAGAAGCGCTCGCCAGGTTGTCCTCGATGCCGGCCGAGGCATACAGGGAGACGGTCCTGGGTGCCCTGCGCTCCTTTGCGGCTGGCGTCGAAACCGTTACTCTCGGATCCGAAGATGAGGTCAAGCTTGGCCCGGACTTCGCCGCAGTGGCCAACGCCGCGATGGTCGAAGCCGGCAAGCCAGGTAAGTTGACTATCACCTACGCAAAGACGTCGCTTGGTGGAGGTCTAATGCTTACCAGCGGCGGCGTATCCGAGAACCTGACCTTCCCGACGCTGCTCGGGAGGTTGCGGGACGACATGGAGATGGAAGTAGCCCGGGTGCTGTTTGGTTCGTGATTGGCTTAGTGCGATGCTACGGGCCCAAAAGGTGGGTAGACCTTGGACGAGTATAGCTGGGCCAGCGCGGTTGGCCGAGTGAGGATAAAGGAGAAGGAACTCCTGTCGCGTTCCCAACTGCAGCAGGCGGCTGAGGCGCCGGACCTTGCCTCGGCGCTTGCTGGTTTGCGGGACACCAGTTACGGGCCGTACGTGTCCGGGCTCTCCGATAGAGACGACTTTGTGGCTGCGCTGGAGCGGGCACTGAATGGGGCATACGAGTACGCGATGTCCATTGCTCCCGCGCAGATACTTCTCACGGCCTTTCGGGGCCGCCACGACTTTCACAATCTGAAGGTCATGGCCAAGGTTGCCTACGGTACGGGCAGCGGGTACGAGCAGGCTTACGCCAGCACAGGCAACTTCGGGGCTGACGAACTAAAGGATGCTCTTGCGAGAGGCTCCTCGCTCCCTGAAGGATCGAGGGCCGACCTTGTCGCTGAACTTAAGGCGCTCCGCAAGACCTACGACGAGGCGCTCTCGGTGGTTGCCTCCGCAAGCGGAAAGAGCCCCGCGGAGGTTGCGCTCGCCGTCGACAGCGTCATTGACCGCGCCTACTACGGCTGGGCCTCTTCTTTGTACCGCAGGTACGGCCATCCGGGGCTTATGGAGTTCCTATCGGCTGAGATTGACCAGCTGAACCTGCGGGTGGCTGTGAGGGCCACGCGCCTTCGCATCCCGCTTTCTTTCTACGCGACGATGGTTCTGCCAGGGGGTACCGTCAAGGCGAAGGACCTGACTGAGGCCTATCCCAATGGCATTGCCGCGGTCGCGGCCCTGTACAGGGACACTCCTTGGGTGTCCCTCGCGGCCAAAGGCGCGGAGCTCTGTCAGAAGAACGAGTCCCTCACTTCCTGGGAACGCTCCTGCGATAACGCGCTCATGGCGGTGGTCAGGAAAGCCAGGTACTTCCCGCTCGGACCCGAGCCGGTATTCGGTTTCGTCTTCGGCAAAGAGGCCGAGGTCAGGAACCTCCGCGTGGTCCTCTCAGGGAAGCAGTCCGCCATAAGCAGCCAGGAGATATCCGAGAGGTTGCGTGATCCCTATGTCTAGAGTGGCAGTGCTCGGAGAAAGGGATGCGGTCCTTGGCTTCAGGGCGAGCGGTGCGGTGGTCTACTGCGCCGATTCAGCCGCCGAAGCCAGGGACGCTCTGGAAGAGGTGCAGAAGGAGGACTTCGCGATCCTCCTCGTCACTGAGTGGGTGGCGGAGGTACTGAAGACCGAGCTGGCGCCGCTCTACGAACAGCCGAAGCCGGTTGTGACTGTGTTGCCTGACGCCCGCGGCATAGGCGGGCAAGCCATGGAGATCCTCCGCAAGAGGGTCGAGCGGGCGGTTGGGGCTAACATTTTGCTTAAGCGAGAGGAATGATGCGGCATGGCAGATAGCCAGGTTCAAGGAAAGATTGTGAAGGTGTCCGGGCCACTGGTCGTAGCTTCGGGCATGGCTGGCTGCCGCATGTTCGATGTGGTCAGGGTCGGTGCCAAAGGAGTCATCGGAGAGGTCATCGAGCTTCGGGGCGACACCGCTTCCATACAGGTATACGAGGAGACGTCCGGCGTAGGGCCGGGCGAGCCTGTGGTCTCAACAGGCGCTCCCCTGTCAGTTGAGTTGGGGCCGGGCCTCATCGGCGCGATCTTCGACGGCATCCAGCGGCCCCTGAACGTCATCAGGGACATGGCGGGAGACTACATCGCCAGAGGGCTTGAGGTTCCCGGGTTGGACCGCGAGAAGAAGTGGGCGTTTACGCCCGTCGCCAAGGCCGGACAGAAGGTAACGGCGGGCGCGGTCCTCGGCACAGTGCAGGAGACCCCGCTGGTTGCCCACCGGGTCATGGTCCCTCCAACGATCAAGGAAGCGACCGTCAAAGCTATTCACGAAGGTGAGTTCACCGTAACCGATACCGTCGCCGAGCTCGACACCCCGGCCGGGACCGTTAAGGTGTCTATGTTGCAGCGCTGGCCGGTCCGCCAGTCGAGGCCGGTCAAGGAGAAGCTGGCTCCCGTGGACCAGCTGGTCACCGGGCAGCGGGTCATCGATGCTTTCTTCCCCATCGCCAAGGGCGGCACCGCCTGCGTGCCCGGGCCCTTCGGCAGCGGCAAGACGGTTATCCAGCACCAGCTCGCCAAGTGGGCTAATGCCGATATCATCGTGTTCATTGGTTGCGGCGAGCGCGGGAACGAGATGACCGACGTTCTGCTGGAGTTCCCGGAGCTAAAGGACCCCCGCAGCGGGCGTCCCCTAATGGAGCGCACAATCCTGGTGGCCAACACCTCCAACATGCCGGTGGCGGCGCGTGAGGCGTCCATCTACACAGGGATGACGCTGGCCGAGTACTACCGCGACATGGGATACGACGTGGCGCTCATGGCCGACTCGACGTCCCGCTGGGCTGAAGCCCTCCGCGAGATCTCGGGCCGCCTTGAGGAAATGCCCGGCGAAGAAGGATATCCCGCCTACCTGGGTTCCAGGTTGGCTGAGTTCTACGAGAGAGCCGGCAAGGCAAAACTCCTGGGAGACGACAACCGCATTGGCGCGCTGTCCGCAATCGGCGCCGTTTCGCCGCCCGGCGGAGACCTTTCGGAACCCGTAACCCAGGCCACGCTCCGGATCGTGAAAGTGTTCTGGGGACTCGACGACAGGCTGGCGGCGCGCAAGCACTTCCCGGCTATCAACTGGCTTACCAGCTACTCGCTTTACGGCGAGAGGCTGGACCAGTACTTCAGGCAAGCGGCCGGACCGGATTTCCCGGAGATGCGCGACGAGGCCATGGCAATCTTGCAGGAGGAGTCGGAACTCAACGAGATCGTCCGGTTGGTCGGTGTGGACGCGCTTTCGGCAAGGCAGCGGATGGTCCTTGAGACCGCCAAGTCCCTACGCGAGGACTTCCTGTACCAGAGCGCGTTCCATGAGGTCGACACCTATTGCTCTCAGAAGAAACAGTACGGCATCCTTCAGACCATCTTGACCTTCCATCACAAAGCGCTGGCGGCGCTGGATGCCGGAACTCGCATCGACAAGATTCTCGCGCTGCCGGTGAGGGAGCGCATTTCGAGGGCCAGGGTAACGCCCGAAGAAGAGTGGCCGAAGGAGTACGAGCGCATCATGGCGGCCATCGGGCAGGAGATCGAGTCCGCTTAGTAAACTGGGGGAATCGCTATGCCGTTGGAATACACGACCATAACTCAGATCTCGGGACCTCTCGTCCTGGTTGAACAGGTGCGCGAAGTGCACTACGACGAGCTGGTCGAGGTTGAGACCAAGGACGGTGAAGTCCGCCGTGGTCGCGTCCTCGAGGCGTCGGAGGGCAAAGCTCTGGTCCAGCTCTTCGAGGGTACCTCGGGGTTGGACGTCACCGGTTCCAAAGTCCGGTTCCTGGGCAAAGTCCTGGAGATCCCCGTCTCCGAAGACATCCTGGGCCGCGTCTTCGACGGCGCCGGCAACCCCATCGATGGGGGACCTCGCATAATCCCCGAGAAGCGCCTGGACATTAACGGGAGCCCCATCAACCCTTATGCCCGCGCTTACCCGTCGGAGTTCATCCAGACCGGCATCTCAGGCATCGACTGCATGAACCCCCTGGTGCGAGGCCAGAAGCTGCCCATCTTTTCGGGCTCCGGCCTGCCCCATGCACAGATCGCGGCTCAGATCGCGAGGCAAGCGACGGTGTTGGGCTCCAACGAACCCTTCGCCGTGGTCTTTGGCGCCATGGGCATTACCTTTGAGGAAGCCGACTACTTCATGAGCGATTTCCGTCGTACCGGCGCTATTGACCGTGCCGTGCTCTTCATCAACCTGGCCAACGACCCGGTTATCGAGCGTATCGCGACGCCGCGTATGGCGCTGACTGTGGCCGAGTACCTAGCGTTCGAGAAGGACATGCACGTGCTGGTCATCCTGACTGACATGACCAACTACGCTGAGGCCTTGCGTGAAGTGTCGGCTGCCCGTAAGGAAGTTCCGGGCCGCCGCGGGTATCCCGGCTACATGTACACTGACCTTTCCCAGATGTACGAGCGCGCCGGCCGCATCCGCGGGAAGAAGGGCTCCATCACACAGATCCCGATCCTGTCGATGCCGGAAGACGACAAGACCCATCCGATCCCCGACCTTACGGGGTACATTACTGAGGGGCAGGTCATCCTGTCGAGGGACCTCCACAAGAAGGGCATCTACCCGCCCATCAACGTGTCGATCTCCCTCTCCCGTCTGAAGGATAAGGGTATCGGAGCAGGCAAGACTCGTGAAGACCATGCTGACGTCCTGAACCAGCTGTCCGACGCGTACGACCGCGGCAAGGAAGCGCGGGAACTCTCCGTGGTGCTCGGCGAAGCGGCTTTGACAGATACCGATAAACTTTTCCTAAAATTTGCCGATGCATTTGAGGCAAGGTTCGTCAAGCAGGGTCACACTGAGAACCGTGCCATCGAGGAGACCTTGGACATCGGTTGGGACCTGATGGGGATGCTGCCGAGGGCGGAATTGAAGCGCGTATCCGACAAGAACGCGGCTAAGTACCTCCGCAAGGGTGAGAACAAAGACGCCGGCGTGGCAACCTCATAGGGGGTGGCGTAGACCGTGGAACTCAGGGTTAACGCAACCCGCCAGGAACTAACGAGGCTGAAGAACAGGGTCAGGATGGCGACCCGTGGCCACAAGCTGCTGAAAGACAAGCGGGACCAGCTCATGAAAGAGTTCATGGCTGTGGTCCACGAGAACCAGCGGCTGCGGGAGGAGCTTGAGCGGCGCCTCAATCACGCGTACCGGAGTTTTTCTCAGGCCAGAGCCCTGTTGTCGCCTCCCGTCCTGGAAGAAGCGCTTCTTGCCTCTTCCGGACCCGGTGAAGTAGGTATATCATACCGGAGGATTATGAACGTGGTTGTGCCCGAAATGCACCTTGAAGGGCGTAATCAGGAAGCCGCAGCCGATGATGTGGAAGGGGAAGTCCCTCCCTACGGCCTAGCGGCGACGTCCTCCGACCTTGACGACGCCTTGGGCCAGTTCCGGGGTATCCTCCCGCTACTGGTGAAACTCTCAGAGGTCGAGCGCAAAATCCAGCTTTTGGCTGACGAGATTGAGCGGACCAGACGCAGAGTAAACGCCCTGGAGTACGTGCTTATTCCAGAGCTGGAGCGGGCAGTCAAGGACGTCCATATGAGGCTCGAGGAGATGGACCGGGCCAGCGCGTCCCGCCTGATGAAAGTGAAAGACATCGTAAGGGCGCACTGATAACGTTTTCCGGGATACTGCCCTCTCCAAGTAAGACAATAAAACTAAGACGCGAGCGGCGCAAAATGCTGACTTGGGCGTGAGGAGCAGATCCCTATGAGCATCGTTATACGCGGTGGAAAGCCTCTCCGAGGCAACGTCAAGTGCGATGGCGCCAAGAACGCCGCTTTGCCGGTAATGGCCGGCGCCCTCTTGTCTGAAGACGTCTCGGAAGTGTCCGGCGTGCCGGATCTGCGAGACGTTGGGACCATGATGGCGATGCTCCGTTCGCTCAACGTCCCCGTCAAACACACAGGTACAACCGTTAGAATAGACCCAGGGCGGACGCCCAGACGCGAAGCTCCTTATGACCTGGTCAGGCTCATGAGGGCTTCTTTCCTTATCATGGGCCCTCTTCTGGCCCGATGCGGTAGCGCGTCGGTGCCTGCTCCAGGCGGCTGCGCTATAGGCCAGCGCCCCGTTGACCTCCATCTCAAAGGTTTTCAAGCAATGGGCGCCGATATCTCAATCGAGGGCGGTTTCATCAAGGCCTCATCCAGGAAACTCCACGGCGCGGATATCTACCTCGACGTCCCGTCAGTGGGGGCCACCGAGAACATCATGATGGCCGCGACGCTCGCAGACGGAGTCACCGTGATCGAGAACGCCGCTCAGGAGCCGGAGATCGTGGATCTCGCCAACTTCCTGAACGCCATGGGAGCGGACGTCAGCGGCGCCGGCACGTCGCGCATAAAGGTCGAGGGCGTGAGGGAACTGCACGGGGCTTCCCATACGATTATCCCCGACAGGATCGAAGCCGCGACCTACCTTATTGCCGGTGCGATCACCCGTGGCAAGGTCACCGTCGAAAACGTGATCCCGACTCACCTGCGGTCAGTGCTCGCCAAGCTCAAGGAATGCGGGGCATTCCTTCTGGAGACCAACAGGTCTATCGAGATCGAAATGCCGGCAAGGCCGGAAGCGGTCTCAGTGAAGACCATGTTTTACCCCGGATTCCCGACAGATGTTCAGGCTCCCCTGATGGCTCTGTGCGCAACCGCTCAAGGAACCAGCGTCATCACTGAGACGGTGTTTGAGAGCCGCTTCCATCATGCCGAAGAATTGGCCAGAATGGGCGCTCGCATCCAAATTGAAGGTCAGAGCGCTATTGTCGAAGGCGTCGAGAGACTGACCGGCGCTTCGCTGCAAGCCGCTGATCTACGCGCCGGAGCGGCCTTGTGCCTAGCGGCTCTTGCGGCAGATGGCGTGAGCGAGATCTCGGGCACCGAGCACATCGACCGTGGCTACACCGATTTCTCCGGCAAACTACGCCAGCTCGGCGCCGATGCCCGGGACACGAGCCCTCGTCTGGTCCCGAAGTACGGGTCGTTGGATTCCTAACTGCCTGGCCTCCAACATCCCAGCTCGGCTTCAGATGCCGGACTTCTGCTTTCTGACTTCTAAAAGCTCGTACAACCCCCATATGAATAGAAGGTTAGAAGACCTTGACCGCCCCGGTGGCGGCTGTGGGGGTTTTCCGCGTGAAGAGGCTCCTCTACCTGCTGCTTTTTGCCTTCGGAGTCTACCTCGGACTGCCGTCGACTTCGACTGCGCCATATCAGATCCAGGTCCGGGCCTCGCAACTGGCCGATCCCCTCCTCCGCATCGACGTCTACTACGCGGAGACGGGCGAGGTTATTCGCCTTGACCTGGAGGAGTACATCGAGGGCGTTGTGGCCTCGGAAATGCCCGCCAACTTCTCACTTGAGGCGCTGAAAGCTCAGGCTGTCGTAGCCAGGACCATTGCCGTTAGGAAGATGAGAGTCCTGGGCGGGACGCCGTCCCTTCCCGAAAAGGGTGCCGACGTGAGTTCCGATTACCGCGTCGACCAGGCGTGGACGCCTACCGAGGTGCTGCGCCAGCGATGGGGAGCCGTCGCATTTTGGCTGAACTGGCCCAAGATCGAGAAGGCGGTGGAGGAGACGCGGGGTGTCATCCTCATGTACGGTGGTGTCCCGTGCGAGGCAGTGTTCCACTCCACTTGTGCCGGTCATACAGAGGCTGCCAGCGACGTCTGGGTTGGCAATGTGCCGTATCTACAGAGCGTTGAGTGTCCCTACTGCGCTCATTCGCCATACACCAAGCCTCAGACCGTGACGATCCCGCTATCCACGGTTTCCGCATCCCTTGGCAGTTTGGGAGTATCGGTTCCCGCGTCTAAGATCACATCCGACACTATTGCCGTCTCCCAAGTCTCCCCGACCGGCCGCATCAAGCAGGTGGTCGTGAACGGCGAGACCATCCGCGGACTGGAGTTCCGCATGGCTCTAGGCCTGCGCTCCACCAACCTCTCTTGGAGCATTAAGGGGCAGAACGCTGTGTTCCAGGTGAAGGGATACGGACACGGCGTAGGCATGTGCCAGTACGGCGCCGACGGCATGGCGCGCCAGGGCCGTACTTTCAAGGAGATCCTGGCTTATTACTACAGGGGGACGACGACTGCAGGGATCTTCGAGGAGTAGTGTAAAAGGATTTCGGATCGAAGTAGGAAAAGGTGGTACGCAGGCTCATGCGTGACCAGGACCTCGTCGTGATCCACCTCA
>CAZRRG010000041.1:0-18779 GCA_964602455.1 uncultured Eubacteriales bacterium
GTGGCTGCCATCAACCTCGACATGGTCGGGGAGAACCAGGACCTTTGCGGCAGCACTTTCACCGTTGAGAAACCGATCAAGGCCCTGCCCGGCTTTGGAGGCGACCTGGCAGAGGCCATCCTGCATATGCTCACCAAGGAAGCGACCAATCTAGGCGGAACCAGTGCGTACGCGACGTTCCGCTGGGCGGTGAGCCCGTTCTCCGGAGGCAGCGACCACAACATCTGGGGAGACCCCAACGTTGGAGTTACCTGCCCAATGCTGATCCAGTGGCCCGACAAGTTCTACCACACCAGTGCCGACACCATCGACAAGGTCGATCCCCACATGCTGATGATAGCCGGGGCCCTGACCGCGACTTACCTCTACGTGGCCGCGACCGCGACGCCCGCCGATGCCGCATTCCTCGCCGGGGAGATGGCCACTCGCTTTACGGGTGAGGTTGACGCACAGATTTCAACGGCTATCCAGGACGTGGCGCGCAAGATTGCGTCAGGTGAGAACCGGGACGACATCCTAGCCAAGACCCGCCGGGTCATCGAAAGGCGTATCCGCTTCCTTCAGGACCGCAAGCTCCTGGACATCGACAGCCTGGTGAAGCTCGCAGGTGATTCACCCGAGTTCGCTGAGGCACGGGAAGAAGTAAAGCGAGCTGTGACTAGCGCCTCCGAGTTCCTATTGGCCAAGGCGTTGCGCGACCTTGCGGCGGTTGGTGGGTTGCCCGGAGTCCATGGTCTGCCGCCCGCCTGGGAGCCTGAGGCCACGGAGGCAGACGCGGCGGCACAGGCCATAGTCCCCAGGAGGCTCTACAGGGGACCCTTCAGGACATCCGCCAAGGACTCGCCTCCCGAGTTTGAGCAGAAGATGAAGGCGCTCGGCGAGAAGTATGGGTCCTACATTCATGCCGCAAGATACCTGGAGTACTGGGTGGACGGCCAGCGCAATCTCGCGCAGATAGCTGACCTCATAGAGGGCGAAACCGGAGTCCGGAACGTGCCCATGTTGGTCGATTACTTCGAAGTGGCGCGTGAACGGGGAGTATTCGCCGTCTAGCGACCTCGGGTCGGGAGTGGGCGTATAAGGAGTATGGTGTTACAATTGACTCCTACTCCCGACTCGGTCTAAGAGGGGCATTATCTGAATGGAGCGTACGCTGGAGCAGCGGTACGAGGCAGAACACAAGCTGGATGACCGCTGGGCGCCTAGGTTCTTCACGATATGGATCGGCCAAGCATTCTCTTTGTTCGGAAGCCAGATTGTCCAGTTCGCATTGGTGTGGTGGCTGACTGAGCAGACGGGGTCCGCAACCGTGCTCGCCACCGCGTCTTTGTTCGGTATGCTCCCCCAGATCGTCCTGAGCCCCTTTGCCGGAGCGCTTGTTGACCGGTGGAACAGGCGTATTGTGATGATGGTGGCGGACTCCGCCATCGCTATCCTCACTCTGGGCCTTTCTTTTCTGTTCTACACCGGACAAGTCCAGGTCTGGCACATATACGCCATAATGCTCCTTCGCTCTGCGGGAGGGGCCTTTCACTGGCCTGCCATGCAAGCCTCGACCTCCCTCATGGTACCCAAAGAGCACCTTACCAGGATCGGCGGCCTAAACCAGACGCTTTCGGGACTCGTCGGCATTGCCGCCCCACCGCTGGGAGCTATGCTGCTCCAAGTCATTCCCGTGTACGGGGTCCTGCTGGTCGACGTCGCTACTGCTTTCCTCGCGGTGCCACCACTGTTCTTCGTCCATATCCCGCAGCCCAAGAAGCGCTGTGAGGGACAGCTAACCGGCGTCAAGACCACCCTGTGGACCGACCTCGCGGAAGGTTTCCGCTACGTCGCCTCCTGGAGAGGGATGCTGATCCTGGGCGTGCTTGCAGCCCTCCTGAACTGCCTCTTCACACCGGCCTTCTCTCTGCTTCCACTGCTGGTGTCCAAGCACTTCGGAGGAGGCGCTGTCCAGTTGGGCGTGATCAACTCGGCTTGGGGGATAGGCATGCTGGCGGGCGGTTTGGTGTTGAGCGCCTGGGGAGGCTTCAAGAGGAAGATGACCACCTGCCTCATGGGTGTAATAGGCATGGGCGTCGGACTCATGGTGGTCGCCGTAGCCCCCTCGAACCTCTTCTGGCTTGCCCTATCCGGTACGGTGATGGCAGGTTTCATGGCGCCTATGGCCAATGGGCCGCTCTTTGCCGTTGTCCAGAGCGTGGTTGAGCCTGATATGCAGGGCAGGGTCATGTCCCTCATGAACTCGGTCGCTGCCGCGATGTCGCCGCTCGGACTCCTCATTGCGGGACGCCTCACCGACTTCCTCGGCCTGCAAGTCTGGTACTACGTGGCCGGCCTCGCGGGCATCATCATGGGGGTAGGCGGCTTCTTTGTCGAGCCTGTCACGTCCTTGGAGAGCAATCGACACTGATCGAATACTCTTGCATGATCTCAGCGTCAACCTCATACTAGTTCTGTGCCGAACGTTCGGTACCGAACGATATTTCGCCGGATCTGAAGGGGGTGGGTCTCATGCCCGACTCGGTTGAGGTTCTGGGCAGGCTGTTTCGCGACGTTCACAGAGGGATGTTTGAGGCCACAAAGAACGTCGCCCAGCAGTACGGGCTTTCCGCACCCGGAATGCGGGTGATGGGCTTAGTCATGGAGCGCCCCGGGATCACCGTGAGCGAGCTATCGAGGGAGCGGGGAACCGCAAAGTCCCACGTATCCCATGCTGTTGAATCTATGGTCCAGGCCGGCTTCATCGAGAGAGGGGCGGACCCGGACGACCAAAGGCTGGTGCGGTTGTACCCGACGGCTAAGGCCAAGGAGCACTTCGAGGCCGTCCGTGAAGCTGTACATAGCCGCATGAAAGAGGTCCTGTCGGTTATTCCGGACGAGCAGATGCAGGCCATCATTGAGGGGCTAACGCTGCTCCGGAGCGTCCTGCGGCAGGAAACCACACAGCCGGACAGGAGCTGATACCGTGACCCGACTCTTCGCTTACCTGAAGCCTTTTCGTTGGCAGGTTGTAGGCGCACTAGTAATGGTGTTCTTCCAATCGCTTGCCGATCTCAGACTTCCGAGCCTTATGGCGCGGATCGTCGACGATGGGATTGTGAAGGGCAATATCCCATACATCTGGCAGACAGGCAGGCTCATGCTGCTGGTCGCCCTTGGAGGCGCGGCTTGCATGATCTTCGGAGGGTATCTGTCAGCCAGGGCGTCGACCGGCTTCGGCAGAGAGCTGCGAAGGGCTGTCTTCACACGCGCTGAGTCCCTTTCCCTGTCCGAGTTCGACAAGATAGGGACGTCCTCACTCATAACCAGGACTACTAACGACATCATGCAGGTGCAGTCAGTCACCCTGATGTTCATGCGGATGGTCATAATGGCGCCGATGTCCGCGGTGGGCGGCGTGATCATGGCAGTATCCGAGAATGCCCGGCTATCGATGATCCTCGTGGCCGTGCTTCCCATCATTGTAGGCGCCATGATCTACTTCGGCCGCAAGGGCCTGCCCATGTTCACCGCGATGCAGAACAAGATCGACCGGCTCAACCTGGTGCTCCGTGAGAGGCTCACCGGCGTGAGAGTTGTAAGGGCCTTCAACCGCGATGCCCGGGAGTCTCAGCGATTTGATGAGGCAAGCCTCGACCTCACCCAGACTGCGATGAAGGTGCACAGGCTGATGTCGGCGCTTATGCCGGTGATGATGCTCGCTCTGAACCTGACCGCGGTAGCGATCCTATGGATCGGTGGGCACCGCGTGGACGCCGGTGAGCTCCAGATAGGGAGTCTCATGGCTTTCATCCAGTACGCAATGCGTATTCTCTCGTCGCTCCTAACCATGTCCATGGTCTTCGTGATGCTGCCGCGAGCCACGGCGTCGGCCAATAGGATAAGCGAAGTGCTGGACAGCGTCTCCGCGATCAAGGACCCCGAAGAGCCGGTTGCATCAAGCCCGGGGACAGGCGGCGTCGTCTTCCGCAACGTGACCTTCACCTACTCCGGCGCCGAAAAGCCCGCCCTCTCCAACATCTCTTTTGAGGCGCGACCCGGCGAAGTGTGCGCCATCCTCGGCGGCACAGGCTCAGGCAAGTCTACCCTGGTGAGCCTGATCCCCAGGTTCTACGACGTGGACAGCGGTGAGGTCCTGGTGGACGGCGTTGACGTCCGCTCTATGACCCAGGCCGAGCTCCGGGCCAAGATCGGATTTGTGCCCCAGAAGGCCGTGCTGTTCAGCGGCACCATTGCCGAAAACCTCCGTTACGGAAAAGAAGACGCTACTGACGAGGAACTCCGGCGGGCGCTCCAGATCGCTCAAGCGCTGGACTTCGTGAGCGAGATGAAGGATGGCCTCAACACCAACGTGGCCCAGGGCGGCACAAACCTTTCCGGCGGCCAGAAGCAGCGGCTGTCCATTGCCAGAGCGCTGGTCAGGCGTCCGGCCATCTACGTCTTCGACGATAGTTTCAGCGCAGTGGACTTCCGGACTGACGCAAGGCTCAGAGCCGCTCTCCGCAAGGAGACTAAGGATGCTACAGTCCTGATCGTCGCCCAGCGCGTCAGCACCGTAATGGACGCTGATCGCATAGTTGTGCTGGACGACGGCAAGGTGGTCGGAGTTGGAAGGCATAAGGAGCTTATGCAGACCTGCGAGGTCTACCGCGAGATCGTTCTCTCGCAGCTGTCGGTGGAGGAGATCGCATAATGGTTGAGCGCAGAGGCGAACGTCAGTCCCGAGGATTCCCCCCAGGTCCAAGGCGTGGCCCAGGCGGCCCTCGCGGGTTCATGCCGGGGGAGAAGCCGAAGGATTTCAAAGGTACCCTACGGAAACTAACCAGATACGTACGGCCGCACATCTCCAAACTCGTAGTTATCTTCCTGTTTGCCGCGTTGGGCACTGCGTTCAGCATCGCGGGCCCCAAGATCATGGGGATGGCCACGACCGCCCTGCTCGAGGGAACGATGGGCCGTGTGCTTGGCACCGGGGCTGGGGTCGACTTCGGCTATGTTAGCCGTATCTTGCTTATCCTATCCGGTCTGTACATCGCAAGCGCGGCTTTCAACTATGTCCAGCAGTACATTATGGCTGGGGTGTCGCAGCGCATCGTCTACGACATGCGCAAGGACATCGACGCTAAACTCGCCAAGCTGCCTCTCCGTTACTTCGACTCGAGAACTCACGGCGAGATCTTGAGCAGGGTGACCAACGACGTGGATACCGTCAGTTCCACGTTGCAGCAGGGCCTCACTCAGGTCGTCTCGAGCTTCGTGACGATGGTAGGCGTAGCCGCGATGATGCTGGCGATCAGCCCGACTCTCACGGTCATCACTCTGGTCACTGTGCCGCTGTCGGTGGTTGTGACCATGTTGGTGGCAAAGAGATCCCAGAAGCACTTCATAGGCCAGCAGAGATCCTTGGGTGACCTGAACGGACATGTTGAGGAGATGTACGCTGGACACAGGATCGTGAAGGCCTTTGGGCGAGAAGAAGCCTCGATAGCCGAGTTTGAGCGCCACAACACCGAACTCTATGAGCATGCATGGAAGGCACAGTTCATCTCAGGGATCATGCCGCCGACTATGAACCTCATCAACAACATCGGGTACGTGCTAGTCTGCGTGGCAGGCGGAGTCTTCGTAACACAAGGCAGGATCAAGATCGGCGACATCCAGGCCTTCATCACTTACTCCCGGCAGTTCACTCAGCCTATTGTCCAGACGTCCCAGATAGCCAACGTCATCCAGTCGACGGTTGCGGCCGCCGAGCGCGTGTTCGAAGTGCTGGATGAGGCAGAGGAGGTTCCGGACTCCGAGGACGCCGCCGTCATCGACGCTCCCAAGGGAGAGGTGCGGTTCGAAGACGTGAGCTTCAGCTATAGAGAGGACTCTCCCCTGATCGAGGAGATGGACATCGACGTGCGGGAGGGCCAGACCATCGCCATCGTCGGACCGACCGGCGCAGGGAAGACCACGCTCGTGAACCTGCTCATGCGGTTCTACGATGTGGGGAAGGGCCGGATCACCGTAGACGGCGTCGATATCCGTGACCTGCGGCGAGGCGACCTGCGCTCTATGTTCGGAATGGTTCTGCAGGATACCTGGCTGTTCAACGGCACAATAAAGGACAACATAGCCTATGGCCGCGATGGAGCGAGCATGGAGGAGATAGTGGCTGCAGCCAAGGCGGCCCACGCGGATCACTTCATCCGCACGCTGCCTCTGGGCTACGACACAGTCCTAGGCGAAGACGCGTCCAACATCTCTCAGGGCCAGATGCAGCTTCTGACCATAGCCAGGGCGTTCCTTGCGGATCCCGAGATCCTGATACTCGACGAGGCTACCAGCAGCGTGGATACCCGGACTGAGGTGCAGATCCAGAAGGCTATGAGGGACCTCATGGCGGGCCGCACCAGCTTCGTGATCGCCCACCGCTTGTCGACTATCAGAGACGCGGACCTCATACTGGTGATGAACGAGGGGCGCATTGTGGAGAAGGGGACGCACCAGGAACTCCTCGCCAAGAAGGGGTTTTACGCAGATCTGTACAATAGCCAGTTCGCCGGAGGAATCGGAGCTTCCCAGGTAGCCACTTAGACTGTCGCAGTGCGCCGGGTAGGTGTTGCGGGCTGTCGTGAAAGTGTTACAGGCTGCCGCGCAAGTGTTGCAGGGCACCGTGCAAGTGTTGCGGGCTGTCGCGAAGGCTTGCCGGAAGGCTGTCGCTACCGCTTTTTCAACTGCTCCAGTTCATCGAGCGTGCGCGGCCAGTCGTCTTTCAGCAGGCGGGAGAGGGCCCTATCGGCCAGCACTTTCCCGCCTGTTTGGCATGTAGGGCAGTAGTTGGCCTCATTCTCCGCATACACCAGGCGCTGGACCGGGGTGCCGCAGACAGGGCAGGGCTTGCCGTACTTGCCATGAACGGCCATCTCCTTGTGAAACGCAATGACCTTTGCCGGGAGCGCCGGGCCCGCTTCTTTCCGGAGCCTGTCGATCCACTCGCCAAGGACCTCCACCGCCGCGCTCCGGAGTCTCTCAATCTCGGTGTCATCCAGGCTCCGGGTTTGAGCGTACGGCGACATCCGAGCTCGGTGCAGTATCTCGTCCGAGTACGCGTTGCCTATCCCGTCCACTATCGCCGGGTCAGTCAGGGCGCGCTTCACCGTACGGTTCTCCCGGCGGAGCGCGGATGCGAACGCTTCAGGTGTGTCGTCAAACACGCTGACTCCGCCGCGGTCGAAGGCGGTCAAGGCGCCGGTCCCATGCACGAGGTGGAGCGACGCTCTATGCTTGGTGCCTGCCTCCGTCACGAACAACGTTCCGTTAGGGAAATCGAAGGCTGCGATACCGTTGGCGGGGAACCTGGAGCTGCCCTGGGCTGACGCATGCCCCGTGCTGGCGTCGGCTGTCTGGTTGCTGCCGACGAGCCGGTCATCGCCCGGGGTCCAATGCAGCCGTCCCGCGATCATGAGGTGGATCACTGCGTACAGGTCGCCCTCGAACTCCATGGCGATGCGCTTGCCAACCCGGTGGACTCCCTCAAGGCGCCTTCCAACGAAGGCATCCGGCGGCGGATCCACGCTCCTGAGGAAAAACAGGCTCTTCACTCGCAGCGCCAGGAGGGGCTGGGAGCAAGCCAGGTTCCGGATTCCCTCAACGTAGACCGTGATATCGGGGAGTTCGGGCACAGCGTATCACCCGCGACAAGACTATCGAACAGGTGTACCTATGTCAATTGCTCCATCTGACAGATTGAGCCATGTCAATCGTCCCGCCGAACCACCCTTCTCGTGCCGCACCGTGATTCCTATGCCGTACGTGATTGCGATCAGGGACCGATGGGTGAGCGTGGAGCTGCAGCTTCTTACAAGATCGTGGTATAATGTCATGGCTTACCACGTGTGCAACTGTACCCGCTGAAAGGAGGGTCGCGAAGTTGACCAAAGACATGATCCTTATCCTCATGCTCGGGTCCCATGTCATCTCCCATGTTGAAGCATGGCGCCAAGGGGCCACTATGCCCCAAAGCATCCTTCGCGGCCGTCCCCGCAGTCTCTAGCAGTACCACGTAGCCCTCCGGTCTACAGGCGCCAGCAGCGACAGGCAGGGACGACCGCTCCGACCAGAGGAGGTCGCGACCATGCCAATGCCCCATGCCGATATGAAACGCCTCATCCAGAGAAGGCTTAGAGGCACAGAAGGAACTGCTCGCTTGCAGGTCATCAAAGAGTGTATGTCCATGCTTCCCGGCTACAAGCAGGGACCATATGCCGATCTGCGCAAATGGCTCATGCGTGAGATCGAGGTTACTCGAAAGAAGCGAGACACCAAACACGCCGAGGAGCTCTTTGTGCCCAAGGATGGCGACGCCCGTTTGGTTCTGCTTGGAGTTCCAAACGCCGGCAAGTCATCGCTGCTCCGTGCTCTTTCGAGGAGCAGGGTGGAGGTTGGCGACTACGCCTTCACAACCCTCCGTCCCATCGCTGCCACTACTGAGATCAACCAGGCGAGGATTCAGCTGGTGGAGATCCCTGGCTTGATCGAGGGGGCCAGGGAGAACAAAGGCAGCGGAAGGTTCTACCTGGGGGCCGCGCAGACGGCTGACGCGTTTCTTGTGCTAATGCCTCTCGAGCCCGGCGGGATTGACGGGCTAAAGATGCTCCTGGAGGAGACCCGCGATGTTGTGGAGGGGCGTCGCGCCCTGCTGGTGGCCACCAAACTCGACCTGCCTGGCGCCGGCTCGCTCCTTCCGGAGGTCGAGGCCTTTGCCCGCCGTGCGGGTCTGCCAGTCGTGCCCGTATCCGCCGCAACAGGCCAGGGTCTAGAGAGCCTCATCTCGGCTATCTGGGACCTTACCGGCCTGATGCGGGTCTTCAGCAAACAGGGCGAAAAGCAGGACGACAGGCCCTTCATAGTCCCCAGAGGCTCGACCGTAAGGGAACTGGCAGCCCACATCCATAAGGAGATGGAGCGGAACCTCCAAAGGGCCGTTGTCTGGGGACCCTCAGCAAGGTTCCCAGGTCAAGCTGTGGGCAAGGACCACGTCCTTCAAGACTGCGACCGCGTCGAACTGGTAACCCGGCGGTAGGTTAGGGGATGACCAGATGCACCGATCGGCATACCAATCGGCATATCAATCGGCAAACCGTGACTAAAAGAATTTTCTATCAGTCGCGCGCTGACTATTGGATTTTGGACGGGGCACGGCAAGACCAATAGGAATCGCGGTATTAGTCATCAGATGGCCAATCTGTCGAAAAGTGTGGTCATGCCGTGCTCATGTCCCGGAAATATGCCACTAACGGTCACCGGGTGACCGCACTTTTCGACACGTTAAGCTCCGCATGACCAATGGAGACGTTCCTAATAGTCACTGCGTGACCCCCGCTATCCGGGATGGTCAAGGCATGATGTATAGCGGCCACCAGATAGTCACGACCTGACCCTTGAGACCGGCGACCCTCGAGACGACTGGCCGCCTTCGAGACAATTGCGACCCTCGAGACGACTGGCCGCCTTCGAGACAACTGCGACCCTCGGGGCGATCAGCAACCTATGGGAGCTGCGGAGGCAGACCCCCCTAT
Source organism: uncultured Eubacteriales bacterium (assembly GCA_964602455.1). GTDB lineage: Bacteria > Bacillota > Sulfobacillia > Fermentithermobacillales > Fermentithermobacillaceae > JBBDIP01. The sequence continues at coordinate 9,570 of CAZRRG010000041.1, forward strand.
TGTTGCAGGCCTACCTGGTAGTCGTACACGATCTTCGAGATCTGGCCTATGTGCTCGAAGCCCAGCTCAACGTCGTCGTGGCCTTGGGACATTATGGATAGGATGTAGGGGTGGTCGGCGTAGACCACCCCGACGTCGTTGGCGACGCCGGTGATGTCGCCTTCCTTGTGGGCTACCTGGACTCCCTCAAGGTACCTGTTAAGTCCTGTGTTCCATATGGTGTGGCACAAGTCGTACATGAGTTTCTCGCCGAACGGGGACTCCTTGGCGAACTTCAGCGCCGCCTCCATGTAGGTGGCCAGATCCTCCGGCGTGGACACGTTCTCGCCATAGGGGTAGACGACCTTGCCTCCTAGAGAGGTCATGAAGTCGGCGATGTTAGACTTACCCAGCCTGCGCTCAAGCATCTTCCACGCCACGTTGTCGCTCTCGGTTATGGCCTTCTCACACAGTTCCCGCAGCGAGAAAGTGTCGCCGTCCTTGGCGGTGTACTGCATCGAACCTGCTCCGCCGCGCCAATCCCGTTCGACCCTGTACTCCATTCGCTCGTTCACATCCAGCTTGCCCTCTTGAGCCAGGTTGGAGGCATACAGCACCACCGGAACCTTCACGGTGCTCGCTGCCGGAACTCTCACTGTCTCATTGACTCCGAACGTGACACCCGAAGAGAGGTCCTTGAAGTAGATGCCCCATTCATTGCCCAGTTCCTGTGTGAGCTGGATTAGCCTCTCCTTGAGCGCAGCGTAGTCGGGGTTCCACGGCTTCCCTCCATCCAAGGACCGGTCGCTTTCTGCGGCATACATCCCAAACTCGGACCGCTGCTTGCATATCTTCCAGACGACGCCGGTGCCCGGTACTGCGTTTGGCACCTGTCCGCTTATCTCGAACACCCCGAAATCCACGATATACAGGCAATCATCTGGACCGAACTTGGCGTCGATGGGATGGTTAAGCCCCAAGAGACTCCTGCCCGCGGGTCTTCCGGACTTGTTGCGGGCGAATGTCTCTACCTTGCCGGTTGCTAGATCAAGCGCCAGGATGCTGCTGCCAACCGGCCCACGGGTTTCGCCGGTCACAGGATCCGCGGACCCGAATGACGCTATGAACATCCTGCCGCCTTCCTCAAAGGCTGGGGGAGCGAAGTCGAACTTCATAGCTGCTACGTGAGGTTCCAGAGTGGCAAGCGGCTTCTCCGGTTCGGGCATCCCCTGCAAGAGAAGCGAAAGAGGTCCTCTCTCGGAGCCGGGCGCGAAGGTGGGATCGGTCAATGGAATCCCGGCGGAGTAGTCAGGCCAGCCGTACCAGCGGCCTTCCTCGATGGCGAACACGACGTCGGGCGCGTTGGCGACAGGGCGGACTCCGCGGTCATCGTAGCCCTGGTCCGTTGCGATAAGCCGTCCAGAGGGATCAAACCCCAGCCCGAAGGGGTTTCGGAGCCCCCAAGCATACACGCCGGCTTCCGTTCCGTCGGGGCGGACCCTGTAGACCGCTCCGCCTGGGCGATCGCTTCCCGGGATGACCTGGCCGGGAGACGTCGTTGTGCCAAAGGGAACGAAAGCGCCGGTAGATGTGGTGTCAGTAGGGTTCGGCGTCCGTAGATCGAGGGACGGGAAGTTGCGGCCCGACAGGGTCACATCCACTGCAGGTACATCGTGAAGGTCAGGATATTCCGCGGCCCAACCGTATCTGAAGTTGTCGTCGCCGACCACGCCGGAGTTGGTCACCGTTCCATTCCCAACGTAGACCCACTCGTTGTCGAAGGCTATCTCCCCGGTGAAGTGGTCCCCTGACGGCAGTCCAGTAATGAGGTCTTGCCTAACCCCGTTGCGCACGACCGATAGAGCGCTCCGGTGGGCGACGTACACCTCTCCGTCCCTCACCTTCACGTCGGTTGTGGGAGAGTTAAGGTTGTCGACAACCACCGTCCGCGCGCTGGTCACAGGCATCATCGCGTCCTCGACGCGGATGATCCGCCCGGGACCGACCTCTTTGGGCCCATAGGCGTACCCTGCCTCGGCTATGTACATCCTGCCCTGCTCGTCCCACGCGATGGAAGTTGGGAAGGTAAGGCCCGTGAGCACCTGATCCATCCGGTAGCCGTTGGGAAGTAGGACTGTCGTTACCTGCTCTGCTCTTAGCGGGCTTATGGCTATCGTGGTTGCCGAGACAACGACGAAGATACCCAGAAGCAGTATAAGAAAGGTCCTGAGTTTCAAACTAGACCCGCCTTTCCGCCGGCCTGCCTATGGCCGCGTAGTGAATCACGCCCATGAGCGCCCCAAACACCAGGTATGCTGCTCCGGTAGGAAGCCACTTCATGATGAAGGGGAACTGAGGTCCCAGACCGATCGCCATGGGCACAAGCACCAAGGGCCCCAGGACAAACACGGCCGCTCCCGCAATAAGCCCGGCTACGATAAGACGGGATCTGGATTTGTGTTCCATGGACTCAACGACAAGTCCGAACAGCGCACCCACCAGAACCGATATGAGCGCGTGAACGGTCCACCCGGCCATAGGTGACGGTGGCCGTGCGATGAGCAAGGAAAGGGCGGGCAGTACCCACAGAATATGAAGGATCGTGCCCGCGACGAGGCCTGCGGCGAGTCCGGAAAAGGCCCCCAGTGCGGCTGCTCGCATGGTCAAGAAGACTCCTCCCGCAAGTTGTTGACTGTAGTATTTCCCCTGGCGGCAAGAGCATCTGCCAGACAGGAGCACGCTGAATCCAGCACTTCGAAGGAGAACTGGAGATGCTTCTCGTTGATGGCCTTTTCGGGGCATTCTCTTAGGTAGATCGATGGATGGAGCAGGTTGCGGATAGCTCTGACCACCTCCGCGTAGTCACCTACCTGAGCTATCTTGGGATTGAGGAGGTCCTTGCGGACGCCCGCGCTAGGCAGCCAGCCGAGATCACGGGCAAGGAGCAGGAGTTGCGACAGGCTCCACTCAGAGGGCGGACGGCTGAGTTCTTTGGACTTCTTGCGCTCGATCAGCCGGGCCACCTCGTCAGCACAGCACTGGGCCATCGCCAACAACGCGGCCTCCAGCGCCGAGCCAAGGAGCACGCACCCCGCAAGATGGGCTCCGGCTTCTCCGCACCTGCGTGCCTCTTCCCTATAGAGGCCGAAGAACCCCAGAGTCCTGCCTAGGGAATCTAGTGTCGCCCAGTCCTGCATGCAATCTCACCCCTCTATAGGATGCGCAGGATCATCGGCGGGACATTTCGACCGGGGCATTGATTGTAATATATTGGGAGACCATCTAGAATATAGGCATGAGTCGTCGAACCGAGCTTGCCGTCTATGCCGTCTCGGCTCTCCTGCTGGTAGGGACAGCCGTCGTCTGGTGGCAGGGTGTCCGGCCTGCCCCGATGGCTGTGCTGCAGCCGGTCGGCGTTACGGAGAAAGTAGACAGTTCTCAAGGAAGCGATCCAAAGACGCCGGATACGGGGGCTTCGACGGATACCCAGGTGAAGACCATCTTCGTCCACATAGCAGGAGCTGTGCAAAAGCCAGGGGTGTACGAGCTGCCTGAAGGGGAGAGGCTCTATAAGGCCTTAGAACTGGTGGGGCTTACGGAAGATGCTGATACTAGCGGGCTCAACCTGGCTTCGGTGTTGAGAGACTCCCAAAAGGTGTACGTCCCGACTATCGGGGAAGACCCGCTGCCCGCGAGCGGGGGAAGCGCCTCCGCCGGCGGATACGGCGGATCGGGAGGAACCCAGGGCTCTGGGCAGTCTACCGTCCAGTTCCCGATCAACATCAACACGGCAACCCAAGCCGAGTTGGAGCTTTTACCGGGCATCGGCCCCGTCCTGGCACGGGCGATCATCGCCAGGCGCGAGGAAGTCGGCCCGTTCCGGCGCACCGAGGAGCTCCAAGACATTAGCGGTATCGGCGCTAAGACCTTCGAGAAGCTGGCGTCTCTGGTTACAGTCGATTAGATGACGCCCATGTATTGTTGACATTGCTGATCCGGGCTAACTATAATATCCCTCGGTTAGCACTCACTGCCCGTGAGTGCTAACAACGGAATTACATATCTGCAGAAGGGGGTTTTTCTCGGTGTTGAGGCCGCTAGCCGACCGCGTAGTGGTTAAGCCCATTCAGGCTGAAGAGAAGACCAAGGGCGGGATTGTTCTTCCGGATACCGCCAAGGACAAACCGCAAGAGGGAGAAGTAATCGCAGTAGGTCCGGGCCGCGTTCTGGACAACGGGACGAAGCTGGCTCCTGAGGTCAAGGTCGGGGACCGCGTGATCTATTCCAAGTACAGCGGCAGCGAAGTCAAGATCGAGGGAGAAGAGTACCTCATCGTCCGCGAAAGCGACATCCTCGCCGTTAAGCAGTAGTTAAGCGGGACTTCTACAGGAGGGAAAACGCAAAGTGGCAGGCAAGATGATCGCGTACGACGTCGAGGCGCGCAAAGCCCTGGAAGCGGGCGTCAATGCAGTCGCCAACGCCGTCAAGGTTACGCTTGGCCCCAAGGGCCGCAACGTAGTGCTGGACCGCAAGTTTGGATCACCCGTCATCACCAAGGACGGTGTCACCGTCGCCAAGGAAATCGAGCTCACCGACCCATACGAGAACATGGGCGCGCAGCTCTGCAGGGAAGTCGCCTCCAAGACCAACGACGTCGCCGGCGACGGTACCACCACAGCCACCGTTCTTGCGCAGGCCATTGTTCGCGAAGGCATGAAGAACGTGGCCGCAGGCGCCAACCCCATCTTCATCAAGAGGGGTATCGACAAGGCTGTTGCCCGTGCTGTTGAAGAGATGAAGAAGCTCACCACCCCCGTGGAGGGCAAGGACGATATCGCCAACATCGCCGCTAACGCCGGCAACGACAAGGAGATCGGAAGGCTCATCTCCGAGGCAATGGACAAGGTCGGCAAGGACGGCGTCATCACCGTTGAGGAATCCAAGGGAACCGCGACCACCGTGGAAGTGGTTGAGGGAATGGAGTTCGACCGCGGCTACAACTCGGCGTACTTCGTGACCAACACCGAGACCATGGAGGCCGAGCTCGAGGATCCCTTCATCCTCATCTACGAGAAGAAGATCTCGGTCGTGGCCGACATTCTCCCGCTGCTGGAGAAGGTCGCCCGCACCGGCAAGCCCCTACTCATCATCTCCGAGGACCTCGAGGGCGAAGCCCTTCCGACTCTGGTTCTCAACAAGATCCGCGGCACCCTCAGCGTGTGCGCGGTGAAGGCCCCCGGATTCGGCGACAGGCGTAAGGCCATGCTCGGCGACATCGCTGCTCTCACCGGCGGCAAGTTCATCTCCGAGGACATCGGCGTGAAGCTCGAGAACGTCGACCTCAGCATGCTCGGACAGTGCGCCAGGGTCCGCGTCTCCAAGGAGAAGACCACCATCGTCGAAGGCAAGGGCGACAAGAAGGACATCGAGGCCAGGATCGCCCAGATCAGGCGCGAGCTCGAGGAGACCGATTCCGATTACGATCGCGAGAAACTCCAGGAGCGTCTCGCCAAGCTCGCCGGCGGAGTTGCCGTCATTAAGGTCGGCGCCGCTTCCGAGACCGAGCTCAAGGAGAAGAAGCACCGCTTCGAGGACGCCCTGGCCGCTACCCGCGCTGGAGTCGAGGAAGGCATGATCCCCGGCGGCGGCACCATCTTCATCAACGTCGCCCCGTGCCTGGATGAACTGAAGGTTGAGGGCGACGAGAAGGTCGGCGTCCAGATCGTGAAGAGAGCTCTTGAGGAGCCGCTCCGCCAGATCGCTTACAACGCGGGTCTCGAGGGTTCGGTTATCGTTGAGAAGGTCAAGGCCCACGGGAAGCCCGGATGGGGTCTCGAGGTTGTCTCCGGCGAGTTCATCGACCTGGCCAAGTCCGGCGTCGTCGACCCGCTGAAGGTGGTACGTTCCGCCCTGGAGAACGCGGCTTCGGTCGCCTCCATGGTGCTCACCACGGACTGCCTCATTGCCGAGAAGCCCGAGAAGGAAAAGGCTCCGGCCTACCCGCCGAGCCCGGATATGGACTACTAGTCCCCAAAGGCGGGACCGCGCAACCAATACTGGGTGCGCTAAGACGAGCAAGATCGATAGGACCCGGCGCCTGGCCGGGTCCTATCTCGTTACCGTCTCGTTACTGTCCGGCGGATCCCCCGGACTGGCTGGAGGTAGCGGCCTTCTGCCCAGAGAAATCTCTGGAACAAAACCCAACCTACTTCGTCTATGGCATCTGTGGGGCGGCGGGTCCCTCTGATCCGCTGCAGCGAGACCCCGCGGGAGGAGAACACGCATGCAGAAATTCCCTGTTAGATGGGCGGTTGTCGCCGTAGTCGTTCTAGCTATTGCGGGCCTGGGATACTGGGGCGTCACTTACCTGTCCAAGGGCGGGAGTGACGGCAACCTGGTGATGGCTCTAAAACCCGTAACCAGGGGAGATATCGAAGTTACTGTGCGAGGCTGGGGACAACTCCAGGCCACGCAGGAACAGGATGTTGTGTCCGGCGCCGAAGGTATAATCAAGGAGGTCTACTTCCAGGTTGGCCAGAGCGTTACCAAGGGACAGGTCCTCGCCATGGTCGATCCGGGTACCCTCTCCATCAAGTTGCGGCAGAAGGAACTCCAAATGGACGCCAAGAAGGTGGAACTCGCCTCGAGTTTCGGGGTTCCTCTTGACCAGGTTGCCACGGTCGACCCATCCGTAGCCCTTATTGTCAGAGCTCCGATATCGGGCAGGGTCACCGGTCTGGCCCTTGCATCCGGTTCCACAGTCTCAAAGGGTAAGATTTGCAGCATCGTTGACGACAGCCGCCTCCTGATAAGGCTGCAGCTGCCAAAACCCCTTTTCGATCTTCTGTCTCTTGGAACTCCGGTCACATTTCGCGCCGACCGGTTCGAAGGCGGGACAGACGGCATCGTGACAAAGCTCGATCCGACCCCCATCAAAGGTGATGCGGCTTACTACTACGATGTCGCTGTGGAGATCCCGAACCCGGGCCTCCTGAAGGTCGGCGACACGGGCATCTTGATCTTCAGAGCTCCGGGCGGAGAGTTCCAGCAGAACACCAGTATCACTAGTTTTGCAACCGAGGAGACCGTGATGTCCGCTGTGGGCGGAAGGGTCAAGACCATCTTGGCCAGGGAAGGCACAGTGGTGAAGGCGGGTGACCCCATTCTCGAGTTCGAGCAGGGACAGGCTATGCTGGAAGCAATGACGAGTCAGCTGGAGCTGCGCTCCCTTATCGCCGAGGTAGATGACCTGCGCTCGCAGCTCTCCAGCCTTTCCATCGTTGCGCCTATTGACGGCGTCGTCACCACCATGAACATCGGGGTTGGGACGCAGGTAGGGAAAGGCACCAACATTACGCGGATATCGAACTTCACGTCCATGAACCTGATGCTCCGCGTTGACGAGATGGACGTTCCCAAGATCCAGCCTGGCCAACAGGCGCAGGTGACGGTGTGGGGGGCTTCGGGCCAGCAGCAGATTATGGGAGAAGTATCTCAGCTGGGCGCCACCGGGGATCCGAGGGACGGGCTTGCCTCCTTCAACATTACGATCTCGATCCAAAACCCCGGATTCCTTCGCCCGGGCATGGGCGCTGAGGCCCAGATCTATGTATCCAGGAAAGAGAACGTCATCCTTTGCCCAATCGAAGCCTTGTACAAGGAAGACAACAAGTGGCTTGTCGACGTGTTGGAAGCCAAGGACAAGCGCGTCGCGGTTGAGGTCGAGGTTGGATCCATGAACGATACCTACGCCGAGATCCTGAGCGGGCTTGAAGAGGGCCAGGAAGTGGTTGTCGGCATGACCAAGCAACAAGACGGGTCTGGCGTGACGATGAGTGGCGCAGTCAAAGTCATGAGGTAGGAGGCGGTACCAAGATGCACATCGGTGACCTTGTGTCCGTCTCACTTCGCGGCCTTACGAGCAACAAGATGCGGTCCGCCCTCACAATGCTGGGCGTTATCATCGGCGTTGCTTCGGTCATCGCGCTGGTATCAATCGGCGAGGGAGCCAGACGGGACGTCATAGAGAACTTTGAATCCATCGGCACCAACATTCTTCGCTGCTACGTGAACAGGTGGGATATCCGCCTGACGTTGGACCAGGTCGAGGAACTGAAAGAGCGGGTCCCCGACATGGAGATGGTGATGCCGGAACTCGGTTGGTACACCGAAGTCGTGTACGAGGGAAAGCGCCGCTATTACGGAGTAATGGGCGTGACATCGGTGTTCCCGGAGATGAGGGATCACGATCTCTACGCCGGAAGGTTCTTCACCGACGTGGAAAACGAGATTGCTCGCCGCGTCGTGGTCATCGGATGGCAGGTTATGCAGGATCTATTTGCCGGTAGGAACCCTGTCGGAAAGATAATAACCCTGAACCAGCAGCCTTTCGAGATAATCGGCGTTCTTGAGGAAAAGGGCGAGAACATGGGTGAGGGCGTCGACAGAAACATGTTCGTGCCCATATCCGTGGCGCAGCGTGGCTATGGCACCACCAGGATCGACACCGTCTATATGAAGGCGCGCAGCAAGGATACCGTTCCCATAGTCCAGGTGAGCGTGGAGCGCATATTTGAGTCCCGGTACGGCGAGAACGCCGTGTACGTCTGGACTCAGCAGGCGATGCTGGACCAGATGCAGGCGTCGACCCGCACCATGACTCTCATGCTCGGCGCCATCGCCGGCGTGTCGCTACTGGTCGGCGGAATCGGAGTTATGAACATCATGCTGGTCGCTGTGGCGGAGAGGACCAGGGAGATCGGCTTGCGAATGGCCCTCGGGGCCAAGCGGCACCAGGTCTTGTTCCAGTTCCTCTGGGAGTCCGCCACCCTGTGCTCGATGGGAGGGCTGGTTGGCGTCGCCAGCGGGATCGGAGTATCGCGGTTGGTAGCCAGGTTTGGGACCAAGACCTACGTCGCACCCATGTCGGCCCTCATAGCCTTCGGCTTTGCGGTACTGGTGGGATTCCTGTTTGGCGTGTATCCCGCCTACCGGGCGTCCAGGCTAGCCCCCGCGGACGCGCTGAGGAGCGAGTAACGCAGAACCAGAGCGATAGCGGAGGTTCTGCGGCGTCGCAAGCAAAGTGCGGCGGTCATGCGAGGTGTGCGAGCATGCCGCACTTTGCGAGATGACATCCTGCTTCCGATTGTTCAGGCAGAGGTGTAGCACGCAGAACTAGAGCGATAGCGGAGGTTCTGCGGCGTCGCAAGCAAAGTGCGGCGGTCATGCGAG
>CAZRRG010000041.1:18879-19362 GCA_964602455.1 uncultured Eubacteriales bacterium
GTGTGCGAGCATGCCGCACTTTGCGAGATGACATCCTTAGGGCTCTTAGCGGCTTCGCCGGCCATAAGAGCCCTTCTTGCTGCCTTGCGCGTCCTTGCCGCGGTCAGGGCGCGGGGCAGGCATCTCCTCGAGAAGCCTTCTCAGCCTGCCAACGGCCCGGAGCTCCGGGTGCGCTGCCATGAGGCTTTGGTACTCCCTGTACCACAGTTGGAAGTCTTCGTACCGGCTCCACCGTTCCAGCGCCGCCTTCTTTTTGATGGACCAGGGTTTCAGTCCGGCGAAGTGGATCCCGAAGACTACTCTGGGGGACGGATAGCCGCTGAAGGACGCAAAGCGAAGGTCCACGTTCTTCCACTGACCCGACCAGCGGGCAGTCGCGTACTGCATCTCAGGCCAACTCCAATTGCTGACCTGCTCAAGTACCTCGGGCCTCTCGACGTCTTCCATGATCGCCAGGTACTCGTCCATTGACGGTCGCAAGAC
>CAZRRG010000042.1:0-19079 GCA_964602455.1 uncultured Eubacteriales bacterium
GCCTGGGACGGGAACCCAGCGTCAAGGAAATCTCCAAAGAGCTGAAGACCCCTGAGGAAGAGGTCGTATACGCGCTGGACGCTATCCAGGAACCCATCAGTTTATTCGAACCGGTGTACCACGACGGCGGCGACCCAATCTACGTGATGGATCAGGTGAGAGACGAAAAGGGCGAAGACACCACCTGGGAACAGGACATCACAATAAGCGAAGCGATGGGCAAATTAACAGAACGTGAGCAGGCAATAATACAAATGAGATTCTTCGAAGGAAAGACTCAAATGGAGGTCGCTCAGGAAATCGGCATATCTCAGGCGCAAGTGTCCCGACTCGAAAAGGCCGCTCTCCGGCACATGAGGCGAGACATGAGCGTCTAGCGCCGCGAAGGGAGGTGGGTCAGACGAAGCGAGGAAGAAAGAGCGGTCTTGCACAAGCTGTGACGCTGACGTTCGCCGCCGGCCTCATCCTGTTCGCCGGGTGGGGAGTCTCACAGGAGACCAGGGCGGTCAAAGCCTACACGCCGAACAACCTGTCGCGCCTCAGCCACGACGCGGTTCCGGCGGACAAGGCGGTAGCGGCTGTGCCTGCCGACAAGGTCCTGCGGTTGCACGTGAAGGGCAACTCGAACTCCGAAGATGATCAGGAAGTGAAGCTCGAGGTAAGAGACGCGCTGGTGTCCCGCTTCGGGGAGACCCTCATGGCCCTGGCCGGCCAGGGCGCCAGCAGGGACGAAGCTGAGAGAGAGATCGCCGCTTCTCTCGACGATATAGAGCGAGTGTCGGTCGATTGCCTCCGCGATAACGGCTTCAGCTACGGCGCCAAAGCGGCTCTGAAGATGGCTTACTTCCCGGACCGCTACTACGAGACCGCTTCGGGGTCCAGGGTGTACCTGCCCGCCGGCGAGTACCGCGCACTTGTTGTGGAACTGGGCAGCGGCGAGGGCGACAACTGGTGGTGCGTGATGTATCCTCCGCTGTGCTACTTCGATCTGGTGCAACGGACTGTTGTGAGGTACGGTGGAAGCCAGGAAGAAGCGCTCAACGCAACAAAGGAAGTTGCGCTTATCGTCGACGAGCTCAGCACAAAGGAAGTGCCGGTCCAGGTGAGATCGCTCCTGCTTGACAGCATCCGCTCCGGCATCCGCAAGCTGGCTGGGTACTGGAACAAGACGAAGACCGGGGCGATAGGCGCCGGCAACCCACGCTGACGAGACGCCCCGTCCAGGTTCCTATCAATTCGAGACCATCCCCTGAATAGCATGCAAGGGGGTGGTCTCATGATCAGGGCTTCGGACCTCTCGACCCGTGACGTGGTGAACACGATCGACGGGCGGCGCTTAGGGAACATCGTAGACGTTGAACTCGACCTCGATACCGGCAAGATCGTGGCCGTCATCGTGCCGGGGCAGGCCCGGGTGATGGGCGTCTTCGGCAAGTCCGACGACTACGTGGTTCCCTGGGAGAACATCAAGAAGATCGGCGAGGATGTCATACTGGTGGAACTATCGGAGAGGTACCTCAGGAGGACCGCCCGCTAGGGCTCTGTCGACCTTGACTTACCCTTCGCTCCTGCAATACTCTTTCTGTGAATGTGCTCCACAGAAGGGGTTTGCCTTCCAGGAGAAGGGAAACATTGAGACGACGCCCTAAGAACAAGACCGCAAAGTATCGCTCATATGCCCGTAAGGTCCTGATCACCGCCATCATCCTATCGGTGGCTCTTCTATTTACGTGGAACTACGTGAGGACGGGGATACTCACCGCGCTTATCCGGGTTTCCCGTGGAGAGACAGGGACCCTGTCCGACACGGTCTCGGGAGAGGCGCTGTTTGCCGGCGGCGGCGTCACAGTGACGGCGCCGGCCGCAGGCACGGTCAGGTTCCTGGTTGAGAGCGGCCAATCGGTGAGGATGGGACAAGTTATCGCCGAGGTGGGAGCGCCTGCCACCACCGCGGCGTTCGAAGACAGCCTGGCCTTTGCCAAAGAGCAGCTCACAAGCTACGAGCGAGAAACTGAAGACGAGTTCCGCCTGCTTATGTCGCGGGTGCAGCCGACCTACGAGAAGGCGGTCAAGCTGTTCTTCGAGATGCAGGAGGGCTACGCCCTAGGAGATGCGAAGGGCGGAAGGGAAGCCGAAGAGGCGCTGTTTGGGGCTGGATCGGACATATCCGCCGACAGGGAAAGGCTCCTCCAGATAGAGGCCGAGAGGGCGCGGCTCCTCGCTAACATCCAAAACATCGTTATTGCGCAGAAAGCGTCCACGGTCCAGGTGCTTGCCCCGGCATCCGGCACCTTTGTCGCCGAGGTATCCTCGATTGACGCCCAGTTTGCCCGGGAGGAGCTCGCCAAGAAGGATGCCTCCCAGCTTCTAGCGCTGTCGCGCCAAGCCCGAGATGCACGAAGTGAGAAAGTGAAGGACGGACGGGCGGTGAACGCCGGAGATCCCCTCGGTAAGGTGCAGACCGGACAGAACGTGGTGTTTTACCTGCCCATAAAGACTGAGAACAGACCGGACCTAAGCAGCGGCAGGGAAGTGGAAGTGACCTTCGCCTCTTCCGGACAGAAAGAGTCCGGCGTTATCACATCCGTGGAAGATGGAAAACCTCCCGGATACTCGGTAATCGTCGGCGAAATGCCGAGGGTTGCTCTGGACAGCCTTGTCCGCTCCGCGGAAGTGAGTCTCCTCGTGAGGTCTCGCTCCGGGATCATAGTTCCCAGGAGCGCCCTCATCGAGAAGGACGGAAAGACAGGGGTGCTGGCAGTTCAGAAAACCTATGCCCGCTTCGTTGCCGTCGAGGTCCTCATGACTCAGGGGGACCGCGCCGTGGTCCGGGGCGGGATTTCCCCCGGCGATGAAATTGTGACTCGAGCCCTCAAGTTCCTAGAAGGGAAGCGCGTGAGATGACGGTACCGGACGTAGCAAGAGTCGCAGCATCCATAGAAGCAGCGTGCGTTAAGGCCGGCAGAGATCCGAAGTCGGTTAGGCTCCTCGCCGTGACCAAACAGGTGCCCACTCCTGCCATCAGGCAGGCAGCGGATCTCGGCGTTTCTCTGTTCGGCGAAAACCGTGTGCAGGAAGCCCGGGAAAAGGCGAACCAGGGAGCCTATGAGGGATCGACCTTGTGCCTCATCGGCCACCTGCAATCCAACAAGGCGTCGCTGGCAGCCCGGCTGTTCGACGAGGTTCACTCCGTCGACTCGCTCCGCATAGCGGATGCCCTGAACAAGGCCTCGTCTCGTTATCGCACGGCGCCCCTGCCGGTCCTAATTGAGGTCAACGCAGGCGAAGACCCCGCCAAGTTCGGGGTCCTCCCGGGCTCGGTCAAAGAGCTGGCCTTCGCCGTGATGGAGATGCCCGGGCTTGCTCTGCGGGGACTCATGACGGTTGCGCCGGGGTACGGAGACGCGGAGCTGGCCCGTTCCGCATTCCGCCGGCTGCGGCAGGCGCGGGATGAGCTCCGTGACGCCGGCATCCCCGCAGACTCATTGCGTGAGCTCTCGATGGGCATGTCGGGCGATTACGAGATCGCCATATCGGAAGGTTCGACAATAGTCCGCATCGGGACCGCGTTATTCGGTCCCCGGAAGGCGCGATAAAGAAGGTCTCACGCTCAGAGTCGTTGAACTAGAATCAACCAAAGTCTCCCAGAGGGGGGTCCGGCATGGGGTCTTCCGGCGAAGAAGGCGTCTCCGTCCACAGGCTGACGCCCCTGGACATTCACAACAAGGAATTCAGCAAAGTATTCCGAGGTTACAGCGAAGATGAAGTCGACGAGTTCCTGGATCTGGTCGTCGCTGAGTTTGAGAAGCTGATCCGCATAAACGAAGAACTCGGAGCCACGGTATCCGGACTGGAGTCCAGGATAGAGCACTACAAGGGGCTGGAAGAGACCCTGAAGAACGCGATCGTGCTCGCCCAGAAGACCTCGGATGAGATCAAGGAAGCCGCGGTGAGGGAAGCCGATGCCATTAGGCGTCAGGCCATGGCCGACGCCGACAGGATACGGGACGAAGCAAACCAGGCGCTCCGGAAGAGCCTCGAGGATGTTGAAAAACAGCGAAACAGGCTCATGCGCTTCCGGGTGGAGCTCAGGAACTTCCTGAAGGGGACCCTCGATATGGTGGATTCGGGGACCGACAGGCTGCTCTCCAAGATGGATGAGCCGCCTGAGGAACTCTCGGATGATCCACATTTGAGGCTCCAAGAGCGCGAATAAAGAGAATACGCCGCCCCCATGCAAGGGGGCGGTTTGCTCCGTTACCCTACCGCTACCGGGGCACAATCTGCGATAATATCGGTGGGAGATGGTAGACGTGTCGGAGAAGAAAGTAATCGGAGTGATAGGCGGAATGGGGCCCTTGGCCACCGCCGACCTGTTTATGAAGATCGTAAAGAGCACTCCCGCGGCAAAAGACCAGGATCACCCGCGCATCGTCATCGACAATAACCCCGAGATACCCGATAGAACCGCCTTCATCTTGGGCAAAGGGCCTGATCCCAAGCCGCTTTTGATCGAAACAGCCAAAAACGTCGAGAGGATGGGGGCGTCGTTCCTCTGCATCCCCTGCAACACAGCCCATTTCTTCCACGGGGATATCCAGGCGGCGGTAAAGGTCCCGGTCCTCCACATCATGCGAGAGGTGGCCGCGCGCCTGAAGGGTAAGGTTAAGAAGGCCGGGATCCTCGCGTCATCCGGCACCCTTCATACTCGCCTGTACGAGGATAGCCTCACTGAGGCCGGGATCGTTGCCCTTACGCCCGCAGGCGCGGATCAGGACGAGGTCATGAACTCGATCTACACCGTGAAGGCCGGGGATCTCGAGACGGGCCGGAAGCTGGCGCTGGCGGCCGGCAAGAAGCTCGTGGCGATGGGGGCGGAGGCGGTTATCGCCGGCTGCACAGAGATACCCCTTGTGCTGCACGAAGGCGACCTGCCTGTCCCGGTGATAGATGCTACCCAGATTTTGGCTGAAGCTTGCGTCCGGGAGGCGCTCGCCTAGCATGCCGACCGCAATACCGTCTTTGGGCTAATGAAGCGGAGTAATGCGCAAAGGAAGGTAGGGAGTCATATGCCCCCGAGAGCCAGGCTGTTCGTAAACGGCAGAATACGACCCTATGCCCACGGAAGAGAGAAAGAGGCCCTGGCTGTGCTTGAGGGCAGGATTCTCTACGTCGGCGATAGGGACGTTGCCAAGAACTCGTTCCCCAGAGGCGTGATACCCGATGTGGTTGATCTCCAGGGGAAATCCGTGCTACCCGGCTTTATCGATAGCCACATGCACCTCATGAACCTGGGTTTGGCGCTCCGGAACTTGCAGCTGGGCGGTGTGCACTCCATAGCGGAGCTCAAGAAGGTCGTCGCCGAAAGGGCCAAGACAGCCGCGCCCGATGAATGGATTTTGGGCCGCGGTTGGGACCAGGATTCGTTCGCGGAGAAGCGATACCCCACAAGGAGAGACCTGGACGAGACGTCGGGCGGAAGGCCCGTGTACCTCACCAGGGCTTGCGGCCACCTGGCGGTGCTCTCAAGCAAAGCCCTTGAACTAGCAGGCATAGGCAAGGAGACGCCGGATCCGCCCGGAGGCGCCATCGACCGCGATATGTATGGGGAGCCGACCGGAGTCCTTCGCGAGACAGCGCAGGGACTCGCCAGGGACAGGATCCCTGAGCCCACGGCTGACACCATGCTGGAGTGCACCAAGGAAGGCATGAAGTACATGCTTGAGAGGGGTATCACCAGCATCCATCCCAACGACGGGCTGGAGAGCGTCCGGGAGACAATGGACGTCTACAGGAAGGCCCACGAGAGCGGCTTGCCTCTCCGGGTTTACTGGGATCTGCCGGTCTCCATGCTCGCGGAGTTGGCGGAAACGCCCCTTCGGACCGGCGATGGAGACGATTACCTGCGGATCGGCGCGGCCAAGATGTTCGCCGATGGCAGCCTTGGCGGTAGGACGGCGGCGCTGGAGGAGTCGTACTCGGATGAGCCGGGCAACTCCGGCATCCTGGTGACCTCGGAAGACGACCTCCGCAAGGATGTGTACTGGGCCCATTCCCTGGGCATGCAGGTGGCGGTGCACTGCATCGGCGACCGCGCAACCAGGGTCAGCCTTTCGGCCATCGACAACGCCCAGTCCAGGCTACCCAGGAAGTCGCTTCGGCACAGGCTGGTGCACACGCAGATCCTGTCGCCTGCCCTCATAACAGAGATGCGACGGGTGCGCGTCGTCGCTGACGTGCAGCCCAAGTTCCTCACCACCGACATGCGATGGGCGCATGAGAGGGTGGGGGCCCAGAGGATGCGGTCGTCCTATGCTTGGCACACCATGCTGAAGGCCGGCATTCCGCTTGCAGGCGGTTCCGATTGCCCGGTCGAGCCGTCAGATCCGTTGTGGGGCATCTACGCGGCCGTTACCCGCAAGGACATGGACGGCCACCCGTCCGGGTCCTACTACCCCAACGAGCGGATTACCACCGAAGAGGCTCTGCGGCTGTTCACAGAGGGCGGGGCCTACGCCGAGTTCAACGAAGACAAGAAGGGCACTCTGGAATGCGGCAAGCTGGCCGACTTCGTTGTGCTTTCCCAGGACCTGTTCAGGGTAGCTCCTGACGACATCAAGGACATCGAGGTCCTAATGACGGTTGTCGGCGGCGAACTGGCGTACCAGAAAGCCTGATACCAGGTAGAGTATCGCGAGCCCGGAGGCGATGACTCCGACCCGCTCCACGGCGGCGAGGAAGAATCCCTCCGGGTATATGTTTACCAGCCAGTCGGTCGCGGGGTCCAAGAGCCACAGGTCGTTTGTGAATGTAAGAAGGTGGAAGTTGGTCCAGAACTCCGTGAAGTCAGCGCGCGCGGCTGCCGCTAGCGCCAGTAGCCCTCCCAGCAGTATGCCTCCCGAAAGAGTGAGACTCCTCGAAAGCGCCCGCTTCTCCCACGCCTTCCACAAGAACAGGCCCAGCCCCAGTATCTCGGCCGCAAGCACCTGCTCAAGCACTAGGCCGGCGCTGAACAGTCCCTTCACATCCTTAAGGTGGCTTATCTCCTTAGAGTTGTAGAGGGGCCTTTCCCGGCCGTATATCGTGACCGTGAGCTGAGGTGAATCCACCTTGCCGGTGAAGTAGGAGAGTAGGGTGGACGCCGACCGCTCGAGGTCCTCCATGGTCATGCCGGTGTCGGCCGGCACGTCGAGCTTCTCCCACTGGGAGCGGTAAAACCCCAGGTTGAACCCGACGAGGTGGATGGGAAGCAGTATCCCGAGCATGATCATGCTTGCCGCCATAAGCCACACTGCTAGTCGCAGAAAGCCCCGGTTCACGTTATCACTCCGGTCCGGCGTTTCACACCGTTTCTGCAGGTCACATAGTATGCCCTTGTGGCACACATCATGGCTGCGAATAGGGGGAGAGCCTTTGCAAGAAAGAGGTTACATCAAACGAGTTTTCCCGGGCAACAACACCCCTCGGGGATTCTTCTCGTACTACGACCACATCCTCCCGAAGGACGCGACCCGTATATTCGTGATCAAAGGCGGTCCCGGGGTAGGGAAGTCCACTTTCATGGAGACCATCGCCAAAGACATGGTTGACCGCGGCTACGACGCCGAGATCCACCACTGCTCAGCCGACAACGACTCCATCGACGGGGTCGTTTTCCCGGCCATCGGCGTGGGGGTTCTCGACGGGACCTGGCCCCATGTCGTCGACCCCAAGATACCGGGCGCGGTCGACGAGATAATCTGGCTGGGTGAGTACTGGAACGAAGACGCCGTGAGGGCCGAGAAGAAAGGGATCCTTGAGGCCCAAAAGGGACTGGAGTCGGTCTTCAAGCGCGCATACCGTTTCCTTGCGGCGGCCCAGGTCGTCTATGAGGACTGGGAGGCCTCCAACGTCGAGGCCCTCGACTTCGGGCAGGCCAACATCCTGGCCGACAGGATCATCGCCGAGAACCTGGCGGCCATCCCCGTGTCCAGGACTCCCGGCACCGAGAGGAAGCTGTTCGCCAGCGCCATCACTCCGGACGGCATGGTGAACTACCTCAACACCATACTTGCCCCGTGCTCGAAGAGGTATGTGATCGAGGGGGATCCCGGGACCGGGAAGTCGATGCTGCTGGAGAAGGTAAAGCGAGCGGCTCTCGAGAGAGGGTTCTTCACCGAGGCGTACTACTGCCCGCTGCACCCTGATAAGGTGGAGCATGTGGTGATCGAGAAACTCGGCTTGGCCCTAACCAAGTCCATCGCCCCTCACACCTACGTGCCGGGACCCAACGACGTCATCATCAACATGAACGCTTGCAGGGATGAGGCGATCCTCAAGGCCCACCAGCCCCAGATAGAGCGGGCCCGAGAGGAGTTTGAGCGGCTCTTCAGCCTGGCCATCTTCTACATCGGCCAGGCGAAGCAGTACCACGACGCGCTGGAGAGGTTCTACGTACCCAACATGGACTTCGCCGGGATCGGCCGGCTGCGCGAGAAGACGCTACAGCGCATTCTGGGCTACGCAGAGGAGGTTCACGGCCAGGCGGCCCTCGGGACGGGGGAGGGCGCAGGAACGGCCTAGACGGCCTCTGGCGCGCTCACAGAGGGCTTTGAAGAGCATCATCGACGGATGATGCTCTTCTCGTGTTGCCCATGGAGATCTACAAGACGGCCTTAAGCGCCTCCAGCAGAATGTGGTTCTCCTCCGCGGTGCCGATGGTGATCCTGAGTCCGGTTTTCACGCCCCAGGCGGTGGTGGGCCGCACTATGACTCCGCGCTTCAGGAGGGCGTTGAACAGGACCTGGGCATCCCGTCCGGTGTCGACCATGATGAAGTTGCCCCAGGTGGGGTAGACCTTGAGGCCCATTGACGAGAACTCTCTCGTGAGCAGGCCTTTGCCGGCCCGGTTGACCTCCAGGCTTCTTGCGAGGTGCTCCGAGTCATCCAGAGCTGCTACGGCAGCCTCCTGTCCGATTGCATTCTGATTGAACGAGAGCCTCACGCGGTTCAGCATCGCCGCGGTTTCTGTAGTCGTCAGCGCGAACCCCACTCGAAGGCCGGCCAGGCCGTAGATCTTGGAGAAGGTATGGAGGACAACCACGTTCCTACCTTGCATGAGGTAGGGAAGCATCTCCCCGTACTCGGGGTCCTCGACATACTCGGCGTAGGCTTCATCGACCACGACGAGCACATTGGGTGGAATGCTGTCCATCACGTAGGAGATGTCGGCCTTGCTTACCATGGCGCCGGTCGGGTTATTCGGGTTGCACAGCACAAACACCTTGGTGCGGGGGCTTATCCTGCTGACCATCTCCCGCACATCGATGTACCCTTCATCCGTGGTGCCGATCACCACCGGAGTCCCGCCCATGAGCAGCGTTGCGGTCTTGTAGACGGGGAAGGAGGGATGGGGCATCACGACCTCGTCGTCGGGCCCCACAAACGTCTCTCCGATCAGCATGATGATCTCGTCGGACCCGTTACCCAGCACAATCTGGTCGAGCGTGACTCCGTACTTCTCCGCGAGCTTGGACTTCAAGCGGAAACCCGCCGCATCGGGGTAGATATGTGATTGAAGCGCCATTTCCTTTACGCGTTCCACAGCTTTGGGAGAAGGGCCAAGAGGGTTCTCGTTAGATGCCAGCTTCACGACCCGCTCAAGTCCCAACTCCCTCTTGACCTCGTCCGCCGGCTTTCCGGGTATGTACGGGGACAGGGTGAGGACCTCTTTGCGGGCGACAGTATAGGCATCGGGCACGATTCCTCTACCTCCTGAAATGCATTTATGTTGATGAAGAACCACACGTGAACCTATTCTCCTATGACCCCTTTGATCCTTCTTGCACAAACAGGCCAGGGCCCGGTCTGGAGAGAGCATATAGCAGGACATATAAGAAACACTGATGAGAGATAAGGGTCTGACAGGTGCTGTGGGGGGGATACTGCGACTTGGGAAAGCGCGGCAGAGGCGGCGGCAAGGACTCCGGCGCGGCCGCCCGGGATGGCGGCAAGAGTAGCTCTCAGGATGCTGCGCCGCACGGAGGGCGAAGCCTTCAGGACACAGTGCAAAAGGTTGCGGACTCTCTGGAGCGCGCCAAACTCGGGGAGTACGTGGAGCTCATGAGCCGCCCAGGGCGCCTCATCTACCTGAACCTGCTCGGAGGGCTTTTCAGGGGCATGGGTATGGCTGTGGGCTTCACCATCCTCGGCGCCCTCGTGATCTACGTTCTTACCCGCAGTTTCATATCCAGCCTGCCAATTGTAGGCGACTTCCTCGGCGAGCTGGTGTGGATAATCCAGCAGTACCTGAAGGGCAAATCGTAGGGGGACGGATGAATGCGCACAGATATCAACACCGAACGCTACAGGGCGTTGCTCCTTGAGAAGCAAGCCCAGGTTCTGAAAGGTCTGCAGGGCATAAAGGACAGCACGTTCAGTGAGAGCCTCAAGGAACGGACCGGCGAGGACTCCACCTATGACCAGCACTCGGCAGACCTGGCTGCCGAGACTTTCGAGAGAGAAAAGGATCTGGGACTAAAGGACGGCCTCGAGATCGACAATGCCAAGATCGCCCTCGCTCTGGAGCGCATCGACAAAGGCACCTACGGCAACTGCCTGCGTTGCGGCAACCCGATCCCCGAGGGGCGGTTGCAGGCGGTCCCCGAGGCGGAACTGTGCATCCACTGCCAGAGGGAGCAGGAGGTTGCGCCCGCCAGCCACCGGCCTGTCGAAGAGGATACTCCGAGGCTGGGAGTCTACCGTGGCTTTGAGCTTTTGGCCGACGACGTGAACCCGGAAGGCGATGACCGCTCCAAACCCGGCACCGACTCCCGACCCAAGGGGAGCCACCGTCCGGTGAGATAGCAGAGCGGTTTTGTTGCCTTTGCGGAGCCCCCTCGGGTATCCTTTGTGGAGAGGTGCCGCCGATTGGTCTTTTGGCTTACGATGCTGGTCTCAGTAGCAGCCGACTATTTCAGCAAGAACTGGATACGGGCCAACTACGCCCTGGGTGAGTCCCGGGAGATCCTGGGCCAGTTCCTGCGTTTCAGCTACTGGCACAACTCGGGCGCCGCCTTCGGGATGCTGCAGGGAGCAACACCGTACCTGGCGCTTGTCAGCGTTGGCTGCGTGCTGCTGGCCGTGTTCATCGCCCCTAAAATGAAAGGCCACGGCCCGTGGGTGCTGGTGGCTCTCGGACTGGTGGCCGGCGGGGCGCTGGGAAACCTGATCGACAGGGTGAAGTTTGGCGGCGTCACCGACTTTATAAGCCTTAGCCTCTTTTCCCCGATCTTCAACGTCGCGGATATCGCTATCGTGACCGGCTCCATACTGATGGGCATCTTCGTGCTCTTCACTCCTGGAGGAAGCATCGAGCATTGAGCGACCGGAATCCCACAACGTCAAGGGTCGTGGTTCCTCCCGAGTCAGCCGGCGCGCGGCTGGACGCCTACCTGCCGCTTGCCCTGTCAGGAATGGACCTATCGAGATCGCGGGTCCAATCCCTCATAGACGAGGGCAACGTGTTGCTCAACGGCTCCCGCCCCAAGGCTTCGGCGAGGCTCAAGGCGGGAGACGCCATAGATGTCACCATCCCGCCTCCTAGGGAGTGGGACCTGCAAGCCGAAGACATTCCCCCTGACGTCGTCTACGAGGACGGGCATATCCTGATAATCAACAAGCCCCGCGGGATGGTCGTCCACCCGGCTGCGGGGCACTGGTCGGGTACGCTGGCCAATGCCATTCTAAGCCGGTGTCCCGACCTGGCGGGGATAGGAGGGGAGGTCCGCCCCGGCATCGTCCATCGGCTCGACAAGGACACCACTGGACTATTAGTCGTGGCCAAGGATGAGAAGTCCATGAAGGACCTCCAGGAGCAGATAAAGGCGCGAAAGGTCAAGAGGCAGTACATTGCGCTGGTGAAGGGCCGCGTTGGGCCGGACGCCGGTACCGTGGACGCTCCCATAGGACGCCATCCGGTCCACCGCAAGAAGATGGTGGTTACTAAGAGCGGCCGCCCGGCGGTGACCGACTACGAGGTGATCGCCCGCTTCGGGCAGGAATACACGCTGGTCTTGGCCAAACTGAGGACGGGCCGGACCCACCAGATACGGGTCCACATGGGTTACCTGGGCCATCCGGTGGCCGCCGATCCTGTCTATAGCAGGGGAAATGGCGAACTTGGGATGGCTGGACAAGCCCTCCATGCGTGGAGGCTTGGACTGTATCGTCCCGGCGATGGGGAGTTTATCGAGTTCTCGGCTCCTTTGCCCGAGGACTTCAGGAACGCTTTGGAGACTCTGAAGAGACGCTACAAGGAGGAACTGCCCACATGGATCCAGTAAACGACCAAGCCCGCAAAGAGCGGATGGCCAAGATCCTCATCGACATCGGCGCGGTGGGGGCCAGGCCCGACGAACCGTTCACCTTTACGTCGGGAACACGCAGTCCTGTGTACATAGACGTGCGCCGCCTCATCTCCTACGTCAGCGAGAGGGAAGAGACTATAGAGATGCTCTCTTCGCTCATCTCTGAGTCCGTGAAGGAGCCCATCGAGTACGTTGCCGGCGGCGAGACCGCCGGGATACCCTATGCCGCCTTCGTGTCCGCCAAGATGCGGTTGCCCATGCTTTACGTCCGTAAGCAGGCAAAAGGCTTCGGCCGCAATGCCCAGGTCGAGGGCAACGTCATCGACGGCGCCCAGGGCGTCCTGGTAGAGGACCTTATGTTCGATGGCGGCAGCAAGCTGAACTTCGTGGATGGCCTCCGGAAAGCCGGGCTGCGCGTTAGCCACGTGTTCGTGGTTGCTTCGTACGGCCTCACCGACGAGTACGAGAAGAGCCTGGGAAGCATCGGTGTGCGCGCCCATGCGGTCACCGACTGGCCGACCATCATCGATGTGGGTGAGAAGTGCGGCTACTTCGGCAAGGCCGCCGCCGCCATGGTGCGGGAGTTCCTCCGCGACCCCCACGCCTGGTCCCAGGCCAGGGGCGGGAAGTAAAAAGTATGGCGAAACGGGGGAGCAGGTAGGTTCTGCATGCGGCTCTTTGGTCAGATCAGGGTAGGGCCAGGTCGGCGATCTGCCTCTCCCTGGCCCTACCCTAAGGCTACTTACATCGGGTCATCCATTCTCACATCGGCCTGAACTCGTAATGATGTTAGCAGGACACTTGCGGGCGAGCATCTGGGTATCCTGAACGAGGTGGTTCTGGGAAACTCGGTTTCGCGCGGGTTACCACAGGACACTACATCAACAGCTACGGCGAGCCGAGGGATAGGGGCTCCGAGTACGCGCTGAGGCTCCACTCTTAGTAAATAACCTAGTTTACATAATAACTATTATAGGACGTAAAAGGTGTGTGCGACCGCCCATGGGTCTCCGGAACCATCGATCGGTCCTCTTGCCGTCTCTCCTGCTTGGGCTACTCCTCAGTGATGAAGAAGTCATTAACACCTCTCTTACTGGGCTTATCGTGAGGAATAGCCTGTCTATCTGCGAGTTTTGTCGGGTTTTGGGCTCCTTGTGAAGGAAGTTTCAAGTGGTCCGTGGAATAAGTCGCTAGTCTCGGAGTGTTATCCGTTCGGTGGCCCGTGTTCCGTGTTGTGTGTTCCGTGTTGGTTGGTGTTCACTTTGGTCGGTCCGTCCCACAGTTTCTGGCCTTGGTATCACTGTACATACATGCAAGCGATGTCTTGACAGAGACTGAAGCCGGAGCCGAAGCAAGAGAGCCGTACGTAGCCTGTTTCCTGCGATTCTTTGCAGCTTTTGAGACAACGGAACGGAGGTGATTGCCAAGTAAGGCCTGACCTGTGGTTTCCGCCCACCTAGCATTCGACGAAGTTGGCAAACTGTCCATTCTTAAGGAGTGAAAACGTGAAGAAATCGATAGCGATGTTGCTAGCCGCCTTCATGCTCATGGCCATGGTCGCCGGATGCACGCCCAAGGAGCCTGAGCCCGCGAAGCCGGCTGCCAACGTTAACGAGAATCAAGTTGTGAAACTGCTCTATTCTTCCGAGATTAGTGAGTGGAACCCGCTGTTGCCGTCCGCCGCCGGAGACTACGCCAACTATCTTGACACTCTGGTGGAGTACGACAACTACGGTATGTGCCAGCCCTGCTTGGCTGAGAGCTGGACGAAGTCGGAAGACGGGCTTACGTGGACCTTCAACATCCGCAAGGGTGTGAAATGGATGACCTGGGACGGCAAGGAGTACGGTGAGGACGTCACCGCCCACGACTGGGTCACCACCGCCAAGTGGATTCTGGACTCCAGCAACGCAGCCCGCAGCGCGGACCTCATGTTCGTGTTCGTTGGCGCTGAGGCTTACTACGATGAGACGACTCGTGAAGGTGTCACCCCTGACTGGAGCAAGGTTGGCATCAAGGCGGTCGACGACTACACGCTCGAGTTCACACTGACGAAGCCCCTTCCCTACTTCCTTTCGATGCTGACCTACAACTGGGGCTACCCGACCAACGCCAAGTACCTGGCCGAACAGGGCGAAAACTT
The DNA here is from genome assembly GCA_964602455.1 of uncultured Eubacteriales bacterium. Taxonomy (GTDB): domain Bacteria; phylum Bacillota; class Sulfobacillia; order Fermentithermobacillales; family Fermentithermobacillaceae; genus JBBDIP01. Next base: position 14,491 of record CAZRRG010000042.1, read on the forward strand.
CGGCATGGATCCCAAGCACATTCTGTACTGCGGCGCGTTCCTTTGCTCCGAGTACGAGCCCGAGTCCATGCGCATAGACACTCCCAACCCGACCTACTGGGATAAGAAGAACATGTACGTGCAGCGCATCGAGCGCAGGTACAACGCCGAGGCGGCGACGCTGGCTCCCGAGCTCCTGCTCCGTGGAGAGGTAACCTACGCCGACATTCCGTCTTCCCAGCTAGATGAGTGGATGAATGATCCCGAGAAGGCGAAGCTCATCCGCCCGCAGCGCGGATCCTCCTACAGCTACTTCTACCTGTTCAACTTCTGGCCGAACTTCCCCGAGAAGTACGACCGGGAGAACTGGATGATCGCCGTCAACAACCTGGCGTTCCGCAAGTCGATCTACTACGCGCTCGACAGGATCGCGGGCATCAGCTGCTATGACCCATACACTCCCGAGAACTTCCTGATGCGCACGATCACCCCGACCCAGTTTGTGGCTGCCGGTGGTAAGGACTTCACCCAGCTGGGCAACCTGGCCGCGATCAGCAACACCGACCAGCATGACCTGGCCAAGGCTCTGGAGTACAAGGCCCAGGCGATCGAGGAACTTACCGCAAAGGGATGCAAGTTCCCCGTTCAGATCTACATGCCCTACAACACCGGGTCCAGCAGCCAGATCCAGCTTGCTCAGGTAACTGAGCAGCAGCTGGAGCGCGACCTCGGGACCGACTACATCGAGATCACGATTGAGGGTTACCCCAATACCGACTTCCTCAACGTGACCCGTCGCGCAGGCAACTACTGCTTCATGATGTCGTATTGGGGTCCCGACTACGCCGACCCCGAGACCTTCACCGATCCCTTCGCCATCGGCCAGAAGTACGGTTACTGCTACATGGCTGAAGGCTACGGCGAGAAGGCGTCGCCGGACGATCCCGACGCACGCAAGGGCTTTGATGGCGGATTCTGGAAGAACGTGAAGTATGACACCATGGTTAACGAGGCGGCCAAAGAGGTCGTCGACCTTGATAAGCGGTACACCGACCTCGCCAACTGCGAGGCGTGGCTGATCGACCAGGCCTTCGTGGTGCCGCTCGGCCGCCTGGGTGCCACGTACTACGTGTCCTCCCTCATGGATCCGTATGAGTCGCAGTACGCCCCGTTCGGTGCGTCGAGCTCCCGCTATAAGTACCAGAAGGTAAGGGCAACCCCCATGAGCACCGAGGAGTTCATGGAGAGGGCCGTTACCTGGGAAGCCGAGCGCAACGCGCGTATCGCTAAGGCTCAGGCTGAAGGCAAGGACTACTAGTACCCTGCTAGTCTAAAGCGAGTCGTCTCGGGGGACCCCGGTTCCTTCCGGGGTCCCCCGAAGATCCAAGCCGTGAGCCGCATGTGACGAACTCCGGAAGCGATGATGGCTTGGACCCAGTCTCTCGCAAGAAGGTGATATCGACGTGGCCAGATACGTTCTCGGGCGGTTGGGGCGAGCCCTGATAACCATGGTTGTGGTCCTCTCAATCGTCTTTATGCTAATGAGGCTCCTGCCGGTGGAAACGTACTTCGGCGGGCGGTCCGACACAATGAGCGACGCGGTCAAAAAGCAAATCCTAGAGTCATTGGGGCTTCTTGACCCGATTCACGTCCAGCTGTGGAACTTCTGGAAGAGCCTGCTCAAGGGTGACCTGGGCAAGTCCATCGTGTACCGCAAGGGCGTCAACAATATCGACATCATACTGCCGAAAGCCATGTACTCCTTTAGGTTCGGCATGGCTTCGCTCATCATCAGCCTTGTGGTGGGCCTCACGCTCGGAGTGCTGATGGCGACCTACAAGGGAAAGACAATCGACAGCATCGGCAACGGGTACATACTCCTCATAAACGCTTTGCCGGCTGCGGTCTACTATTTGACCATTCAGCTCGGACTAACCAGTTTGCTCAAGATCCCGATGTTGTACCATCCAAGCGATCCCAAGACCTGGATCCTTCCTACTCTGTCGATGTCGCTGGGCGGTATAGCGTCGAACGCCATGTGGATGCGCCGTTACATGGTGGACCAGCTGAACCAGGACTACATTCGATTGGCAAAGGCTAAAGGCATGAGCAGCACCCAAGTTGCCTTTAAGCACATCCTTCGAAACGCCTTCATTCCTATGTCCCAGTCGCTCCCGACCTCCATCCTGTTCACGATTTCCGGCTCCCTCTACATTGAGGCTCTGTACTCGATCCCCGGCATGGGCGGGTTGCTCATCACGGCCATCCAGCGGCAGGACAACACCCTGGTGCAGGCCATGGTGCTTTTGTACTCGGCTATGAGCGTCCTCGGCATGCTGCTGGGCGACCTCCTCATGATAGTGGTAGACCCGAGGATCAAGTTGACCAAGCAAGGGGGTGTCCGCTGATGGCCCGGTCCAAGCGCACGAAGTACGACGAGCTTTCCGACGGTTTCCTGGCCCTCGCCAAGGAGCAGGACGCCGCCTTGCAGGCTGCTGCGGCAGCCTCGGAGGAGCTGGAGAACGAAGATGAGCTCTTCTCGAGGGCTGAACAGGACTCAAGAGCGGCAGAGTTATCGGGGTACTCGAACTACTCCTACTGGGGCAGCACCCTGAGGTTGTTCCTCCAGAACAAGCTCGCTGTTTTCCTGCTTGTGTTCCTGGCGGCGCTCCTGTTGTTCACGTTTATCCAGCCTTACCTGCCCAATCAGCTCAGCCCGACGACCATCTACATCAACCCAGACACGGGTATCCAGTACAGGAACGTTCCTCCCAACGACAAGTTCTGGTTCGGTACCAACTCCATTGGCCAGGACCTGTGGAGCCGCATATGGACGGGCGCCCGCACCTCCCTCTTCATCGGTTTGTGCGTAGCGCTGGTCAACAATGTTGTTGGGATTACGGCGGGCGCGATCTGGGGATACGCACGCAAGTGGGATAAGCTGTTCACGGAGCTCTACAACCTGTTCGACAACATCCCGTACACCGTGCTCAGGATGCTGATTACGTACATCCTGCGTCCCAGCCTGTCTACCATGATCTTTGTGATGTGCCTAACCGGGTGGATCAGGATGGCCAAGTACATCAGGAACCAGATCCTGATCTACAGAGACCGCGAGTACAATCTGGCATCCAGGTGCCTTGGCACGCCAAGCCTGCGGATAATAACTAGGAACATCATGCCGCAATTGGTGTCGGTCATCATGCTCCAGACCGCGCTGTGCATACCCGACGCTATCGGTTCCGAGGTGTTCTTGACCTATATCGGACTCGGACTTCCGGTCTCGATACCTTCCCTCGGCAACCTCATCAACGAGGGTCGTATGGTGATGCTGGTGCCTGAACTCCGGTATCAGCTGTTCTTCCCGATCATCGTGGTTTCAGCCATCACCGTCTCATTCTACGCGCTGGGCAACGCGTTCGCGGACGCGTCGGATCCCCGTAACCATCGTCGATAGGAGTGATGAACATTTGTCTTCCTACGAAAGAGCAGACAAGGTCCTCACCGTTGAGAACCTAGTAGTCAAGTTCGGCCTTCGTGGACAAGTGCTCACGGCGCTCCGCGGGGTGTCTCTGGAACTAAGGGTTGGCGAAACCCTTGCCATAGTAGGCGAATCCGGCGCAGGCAAGAGCGTATTCACCAAGACGTTCTTGGGCATGCTCGACGCCAACGGCTGGATCGATTCCGGCTCCATCATGTTCGAGGGCCAGGACCTCGCCAAGTTCAAGACTGAGGCCGAGTGGCTCAAGATCAGGGGTAAGAAGATCGCCATGGTCTTCCAGGATCCCATGACTGCGCTTAACCCTCTCCGGACCGTCGGTATGCAGATACAGGAGGTTCTGGAGCTGCACCAGGGGCTCAAGGGCGACGCAGCCAAGGCGAGGGCCATCGAGATACTGGATCAGGTTGGCATATCCGAGCCGGCGCTGAGGTACAGCCAGTACCCCCACGAGCTTTCGGGAGGCATGCGGCAGAGGGTCGTCATAGCTATCGCGGTGGCCTGCAACCCAAGGATACTGATCTGCGATGAGCCTACCACCGCCCTGGACGTGACCATCCAGGCCCAGATCCTGGATCTGATTAAGAGGCTGCAGACGCAGTTGGGGCTCACCATCATCTATATCACCCACGACCTTGGCGTTGTGGCGAATGTTGCGGACACGGTGGCGGTTATGTACGCCGGAGACATCATTGAGTATGGGACCGCGGAAGAAGTGTTTTACGATCCGAAGCACCCGTACACTTGGGCTCTCCTGTCGTCCCTTCCGCAGCTGGGCATCAAGGGTCAGCCGCTCTACTCTATCGCGGGCACCCCGCCCAACCTCTTCGCCGAGATTAGGGGCGACGCGTTTGCGCCCAGAAACCCGCACGCGCTCAAGATCGACTTCCTAAAGCGTCCCCCCTACTTTCAGGTGACGCCAACGCATTACGCTCGCACGTGGCTCCTTGATCCGAGGGCAACCCCCATTGAACCGCCGGAAGCGATCAAAGCCATGCAAGCGAAGTACGAGGGGTACTCCAAATGACCAACATCGCCAGGGAAGTACTAGTAGACATCGAGAACCTCAGGGTCGAGTTCAAGGTCAAAGGCCGCAAGCCGTTTGTGGCGG
>CAZRRG010000043.1:0-2695 GCA_964602455.1 uncultured Eubacteriales bacterium
GCGCAACGATAGAGATCTTGCTCTTGGCAAACCGTATGGCAGCGTCTCTGAAGAAGCCGATGGGCTTCGTCTCGAATTTCGCATCAAGAAGCACCGCATCGGTCTGCCTGAGCACGAACTTCTCGGGTCCTAGATGAGCAAATCGGGGTTCTGTAGGAGAGTAGACCTTACTCAACGTGTCTCCCTCCTATCCGGATCCTCGGGTCAATGATCCCGTAGGCAAGGTCGACGACAAGGACTGTAACCAGCGTTACAACGGAGTAGAAGATGAGGACCGCGAGAGTGAGTGGGTAGTCAGTGTTATTGATCGAATTAACCATGAGGCCGCCCATTCCGGGAATGGAAAAGATGCGTTCGATAACCATGCTTCCGCTCATGATGTGCGTAAACATCGGGATAACTACGTTTGCGAGAGGCACCAATGAGTTCCGTATGCCGTGCCGCAGAATGGCCTGGGCTTCGGTCAACCCCTTTGTCCTGGCGAGAAGCATGAAGTCGGAGTTTATCGTTTCTGCCAGCTCTGCCCTAAGATACCGGGTGACCCTCGCTATGGGGCCAAGTGACAGGGCTATGATCGGTAGTGTCAGGCTGTGCAGCTTTGCAAAGCCGCTCGCCGAGGCCTCGTAAATGATGGGAAACCAACCCGATCTGAATGCGGCGTAATACTGCAGTAGCGTCGCGAAGATGAACGACGGAACCGAGATGAAGATCACTACCATGAAAGAGGTCGTGTAGTCCACGATAGAATTCTTGCGCACCGCGGCAATGATGCCGAGCAGAACTCCGATGGGAAGAGAGATCAACAAAGACAAGAGGTTGTTGTACATGGAGACAGGGATCTTCATCTTGAGGACGTCAAACACAGGGACACCAATGTACATCTTGATCGACGTGCCCCAGTCACCCTTGAGCACCAGGTCACGCAGGAAGATCCCGTACTGCACCGGAATGGGCTTATCCAGGTGATACTTCGCTCGAAGGATTTCCAATTGAGCAGCGGTCATATCAGCATCGTCTGCATACATACTGCCCGGCATCAGTCGTATCACCATGAACCCAATGGTTATGATGATGAACAGCGTGATTACCATGGCCACTAGGCGTTGGAGTACATACTTAAGCGAAGGAGTCCCCTCCCGACAAGAACGGTAGCCTTTCCCACACGACGGTTGCGAGGTGAGTCCGGTGCCCGAAAGATGCTTCTTACGCCTTCAGGCACCGGACGGTTATCAGACTGACCTCTTAGGACTACTCAACTACCTTGGCCCACATCCATCCCCAGCCGAATCCGGCTCTGTAGCTCCCAAGAGGCAACTCGATGCGATCGCTAACCATAGCGCGCCCGGGAGTCTCGTAAACGGGGATGGTTAGTGCTTCATCTATCAAGATCTGCTCCATCTCGAAGCACAGGTCGAGACGATAGTCGTTATCCGTCTTCCCTCTCTCAGACTGATTCGCCTTCTGCCATAGGTCATCGTAATACTCGTTGAAGTAGGGTTCATTCTTGTTGTTGAACCAGCTGGCATACACCTTGAACCCGTTGGCAACGTCGGTGAGACTGACTTCCCAGCCTCCCCAGGCAAGCTCGTACGAATCGGGGTTATCCTTCCACCCTTTCCGCAGTGTCGACGCCATGGAGCTGGACACGGCCTCTATCTTGAGCTCGAACTTGGGGCCGAGGACCTCGGGCCAGCTCTTGTGCAGGAACTCTGTCACGGCTTTGGTGTTAGAGGAAGTCTCCGAGTAGATCATCGTTACCGTGACCTTGTCGAGTCCCAGTTCATCCAAGGCCTCCTGGAAGTACTGCCTCGCAAGCTCGGGATCGAAACCGTTGTTAGCGGGCAAGTAAGCCTGAGCCTCGGGAAGCTGCCGGAACGGAACACCGGTCTCTACACTAGAAAGGATCGCAGAGGCGACTATCCAGGTGGCCGGCTCGCCTTTCACCAGCTTAGCGATGGATTCCCGATCTGTGGCATAGAAGAGAGCCTTACGGAAGTTCTGATTGCCCAGTGCGTTGTTGTTCTTGCTGTTGCCGATGTTAACACAGATCGAGGTCACGGACTCAGGGAGTGTGGTTACAAGCCTAGGATCGTCCTCATACTGTTCTATCGCCGCGGCTCCCACCGACACATAGTCGAGCTTGCCCGTCAAGAACATCTCCAAGGCCGTATTACTGTCCGTAATCTGATAGAAGATCGCTTTTTCGAGGCTGATCTGATCGGCTAGAACATAGTCGGCGTTACGCTCAAACACGAACTGGGACCCTTCGATCCATTCCTTCAGGATGAACGGTCCACAGCTCATAAAACCTCCGTTGGGAGTCCCGTAAGAGTTGGTGGCGCGGTCCTGAGAGAAGCAGGCCTCCCAGGTGGGTTTGTGCACGAGGTGTGTGTACTTGGTAGAGAACTGGGTTTTTACATCCTGCACGGTAGCGAAGCCGGTGGTCTCTATGCGGAGAGTGTAGTCGTCGACCTTCTTAATGCCAACGCTGTCCCACGGCACCGAGTTTGTGTTTCCCTGCTGGTAGTAATCAACCGCGCCCTTAATCGTTATGAACTCGCTGGCAACTTGTGAGGCGCGTCTGGTGAGGAGAACCGGATCCATAACCTGCTGGAGTGAGTAGATGACATCGTCAACCGTGATTGGGTCACCATTTGCCCACTTGGCGTTCTTACGGATCTTGATTTCCCAGAGA
>CAZRRG010000043.1:2705-18551 GCA_964602455.1 uncultured Eubacteriales bacterium
ACCGGATCCCCCTCAGCAAGCTGCCCCTCCAGGGAGAACCCATCGCGGGTGGCATTGGGGAAGTACTCGTACAGTCCGAGCGAACACATGTCGAGAATCGTGGTACCCGCAGACTCCGAGCTTTGGAAAGGGTTGAGAGTCGAGACAGTGCCGACGTAAGTGTAGAGAGTTCCATAAACCGCAGGCTTCTTGGGTTCGCCCTCCGGTTGGGCAGCCGGAGAACTGCACCCGACAAAAACGCACGCCAGAATGAGGAGAACGGCGAGCAGTGGCCTTTTACGCAAGCTAACACCCCCAATTTGTAGTGTAGAAACGGATGAGGAAGCTAAGGGCCAGCGTGGTATATGTACGTCTCTAGGTTTTATGATAGCATCATCCCAAGAGCCGTAGAGCGATGGTTCCGCATGTTCCCATTCCATTTTGGAATGGCTCTTATCTCTGCGGGGGGCATCACAAATGGATGAGCTCAAGCTTTACTACTTCCGCTCGGTCTGCCGCCATCTCAGCTTCACGAGAGCCGCAAAGGCCTGCAACGTGGTCCAGTCGACGATAAGCAAGCAGATCGCCGCCCTAGAGGACGAACTCGGAGTGAAGCTGTTCCATCGCCAGAACAAGGGCATCCAACTCACCCCTGCCGGAAGGAGGCTCCTGGCGAACGCTGATGCCTACGCAAACCAGTATAGAGCGATTAACGCAAGCGTACGTAGGCTGATGATGGCTCGTACCGACAGTATCACAGTCGGTGTAGGCCAGTACGAGGCCGATCTTATCCTGGAACCGCTGAAGATCTACGCCGAAAGATATCCTGAGGTAGAAGTTAACTGTATGCATTATGCCTACTCGAATCTAGTCTCCTTCTGGGCGAGCGGCACGCTGGATGTCGCGATCGGCACCGAACTCTGTGCGAAGAAGTTCAGGTCAAAGGCATCTGTGGTACTACTTTCGACCAAGTGGATGGTGGCTGCTCATAAAGATAGTCCTTTCTGGGACCTTGATGCGGACCAACAGAGAAGGCTGGAAGGCCAGCTGGTTATAACCACCATTAGCAACGAGTATGAGCCGGTACGCCCATATTGCATAAACAACCGGCTAGATCAAGTAGCATTCACCCACAGCAACACCTACGCCTCGCAGCTCCTGATGCTCAGGGCAAACATGGGGATCGCACTGCTCCCATCTTTCCTGAAACCCAGCATGCCCGAGGACGTGATCATGAAGGACGTGCTAGACCCATCTTTGGTGCTCAGGTTCGTGGCCATGTATGATGCCGAGACCTGTTCTGAAGCGACGACGAAGTTTATACAACTGTGCAAAGAGAAACTTAAGGCCTGTGTCCCGTGTGGATACTAGAGGCTCTTCAACTGGGTGGCCTCGCCTCACCTATGACACGGCTCTTCGTATCGCACTAGCTACGAGGAAACCTAGGCGCGTAAGCCACTAGGGGCCGGCGTGTCAGGGAACGAGATGCTCGCGTGATCGTCTACATGATGAAGATGAGGCAACTCAGAAGCCACTTTGAACAAGACTCGAAGGAGCATCTGGCCAAAATGATTCCCGCCCGAAAGCCTGCGACACAAAGACGTGCGCTCTTCACATGGCTTGTTATGATCCCGGTCTTTACCCTGGTATCAGGTTGCGCGTCCAGGACAGCGAGCAACTCTCCCCCGCCGGCTCTATCGCCACTTAGTGCGTATGAGTCCGTGCTTCAGGGCAAGATGCCGTTTTTCTGCGTCGACGCAGCACAAGACCTGCACATTAGCCAACTAGGTCAGGCGTTGAGCGCCGACGGAAGCGTCGAAGCCAGGGTCACAAAACTGGCCGTGGTTGATCTCGATAGCGATGAGACGCTGGAAGTTGTCCTGGGGCTTGCCGTGAACGACAACGAGGATTTCGGATTCGAGGTCCTGCATTATCAAGACGGAGTGGTGTACGGATACGCTTTCCCGTACAGAGCCCTAATGAACCTCAAGGCCGATGGGACGTTTTCGTTCTCGAGCGGTGCCGCGGATAGCGGGTTCGGCACGCTGGAGTTCACGGACAGTGGCTACATAGTCCACAGAGCCACGTACTGCGAATCATCTTACAGTTCAACCCAAGAGCAGACGGTCTCGTATTTCGTCGACGGTCAGGCCAGTACAGAGGAGGATTTCCTGTCTGCGATCGCTAGGCAAAACGAGAAAGCAGATGTGTTGTGGCATGATCTCGAACACATTAGCTTGCAGGATGTGATACTGGAGGACCTGGTCAAGCTTGCATCAGGAGATGCGTGAGTGAAGAACTCGCCTCACCGATGATACGGCTCACCCTTCCCTATCCTGAACGCCCTGTACAACTGCTCCGCGAGGAGCATGGGCATGAACTGGTGAGGGAAGGTCATGGGGCCCATCGATAGGCGAAGGCGGGCACGATCTAGTATCTCGGGGGCTAATCCTGTGGTCCCACCGATAACGAAAGCCAGGTTGGGATCACCGGCCAACGCACGTTCCTGAATCCACCTACTGAAGTCTTCAGAGGACATCTCCGTGCCCCGGATGTCCAGGGCAACCACATACTCATTGTCCCGGAGAGTGCGGAGGACGCGCTCTGCCTCAAGCTGCCTTGCAGCGGCCAGTTGTTTGTCAGAGGAAGTCTCCGGCACCGGCTCATCCTGCAGTTCGACCAGTTCGACATGGGCATAGGGACCGAGCCGCTTGAGGTACTCGGCGACGCCGTCACGCAGGTACTTCTCCCGAACCTTGCCGACCAGGATGATCCGAATACGCATCTCCGTTCCTCCACCCCGAACTAGTCGAAATCCCAGGCTCCGAGTCCGAGCCAGCCTCCCCGGTATTGTACCACCCTGCCACTTCGCTCCTTGCCAGGAGTCCGCGCGCTCCCGGTTGGCCCGTCGCCCTAATGCGAGGGACCCGCCGCTAGAGCCTAGCGACCACGGACCGCTACCTCGGCAGCAGCCCCAAGTACCGCCAGTAGGGGATAGACACAAGAACAGCCACAACCGTAACAGCGGACGCTGCCAGTGACAGCAGAGTGGCCTTACGCTGGTCTGCAAGCCTCCCCTGCGCCGCTTGGTGAGAAACAAGGTATGTGTCGCTCTGGAACGGCAGAAGCCAGATCGATTGGACCATAAGATGTTGATCTAGATGAGCGGCAAACGCAGGTTTACGATGGTGCCTCGTTCCGGTCGGGGGGAAACCCACATGTCTCCGCCCTGCAAACGGGCCAGTTCGCGGCTGATGTAGAGGCCCAGACCTCCCCCACTGGCTACCCCGCCAGAATTGGATGCCCTGTAGAACGGCTCGAACACCATAGTGGTCTCGCCCGCAGGAATGCCGATCCCCTCATCCTCAACGCTCACGATAACTTCATCGGCGCTCCTGATTATGCCGACGAAGATCCGCCCGCCGGGAGGCGTGTACTTCACGGCGTTCCCCAGAACGTTGGACAGGATCTGGCGCACCCACAGCGCGTCCACCCGCACCGGGACGCGTGCGGACCTCGAAAACATCTCAATCAACTGGTGCTCGGATAACGGGGTGCACGAGTCGAGCCAGTCGCTCACTAGCCTTACGAGGTCGGCTTCGGCCATATGGCCGACCATCCTTCCCTCCTCAATCCGGCCTACAGTGAGGGCATTGTCGACGAGCGACGACATATGGTCTATCTGGCCCCTAAGGAGGCTCAGATAGCGGTCAGCGCTCCCGCCGGTACGGTGCGCGTCCTCAAGCAGCGTCATCAGCGTCTTCATGACCTGCAGCGGATTCCGGAACTCATGGCTCATCAGGTGAGCCAACCGGTACTTCTGTAACTCGATCTTTCGCGCTTCGGTCACGTCCTCGAAGACCAGCGCCGTACGGCGGGACACGAGGAGCGATGACGGCATCTGTCTCGCGCGGACCGACAGGTAGATGTCGCTACCCGTCATAGGCGAGGTAGCTCTCCAGGACTGGTTCTGCCTGGTGTTGGTCAGGATCACCGATAGGTCCGCTGAATAGGGTCCCGTGTCCCTGACAAAGCCGTACCTTCGAGAGAACTGAGCCAGGTCTGTGCCCAGTTCGCGGAGAGACCTTGCGGCGAACATGTCCAGAAGCCCTGAACTGGCAGCCCGGATGACGCCATCGTCATCGACGACCAACAGGCCGTCGGACAAGCCCTCCAGCACTGAAATCCACATGGTGTCCCAGTGCTTGCCGCACTCTATGGCCAGGATCGAGGGATCGCGCCGGACGAGGGCATACTGGTGGCTCTTGGCCACCTCGACCGGGTCAGGCATCCACGCCCCGTACCGCGGGTACTGGCACAGGGCCACCATAGGATCGTGACCCACCGCCCCGTACAGCCTCGCCTCGTACTCGCTGAACAGCGGCCATTGGGTCTCATCGAGCCAGGAAACATCGCCAACCACGCGAAGGCCGCGATAACCCGCGGACAACGCGTTAGTCAGGCATTCGCCCCACTTCCGGAGGACGCGATCATAGTCGAATCTCCCGGTCTCATCGACGTACCACTGGTCGTAGGTCACAACACGAAGCTGGGCCGTCTCTAGCCTGCGTGGAAGATCCGGCACGACCGTCTCCAAGGCGTGGAAGACGGCATCGGAGTCCTCAGGGGAAGCACAGATCCACATGCATGCCTCTTGCTGGCTCAATCCCGAACTCACGTAGGGCACCGCGACTTCCAGTGCCTCGGCGGAGTCGTCATAGAAGTGACATACGTGGGTTCCCCATGGCACGTGCCCAAGGCAGGACAGACCGAAATCCGTCGTTTGTTGCCTCACACCGATCACTTCTCTCGCTGTGCAGGGATTATTGTTTGCCAGCCTCTTCCAAGTAGAGGAATATTCTCCGTGGGGAGGCAATTCCCTTCCTGCCGGATCCCGTAATGAAGGTCACACGGCAGCGCGCCTTGAACTCGTCAGTGCAGTCTGTCATGGTAACCTATAACCACCAAGTCCAGGCGGTGATCGAGCAAAATGGACGAGCCGGCCGAAAGCGTCAGCTTGCTCATAGTGGATGACCATCCGCTGTTCAGGCAGGGCGTCCGCCTGTTCCTCGAGTCCCAGCCCGGCATTACTGTTGCGGGTGAGGCGGGCGATGGCGCCTCGGCCATCGCGTTTCTCGAAAAGAACCCTGTGGGATGCGTCCTCCTTGACCTCCAGATGCCCGGCAAGAGCGGCATCGATGTGGCCAAGGACATCAAGGACAGGTGGCCCGACACGCGCATCCTGGTCCTCACCAGCTTCAACAGCTGGGATATGATCTACCCCGCCCTCAAAGCCGGAGCCTCCGGCTACATTCTGAAGGACGCGCCCCCGCCGGAACTGCTTGCCGGCATTAGGGCGGTAGCGGCAGGCGGCCGTTATCTGGATGAAGAGGTAGCGTCCAGACTCCTGGATAGCCTGACGGGACCGTCCGGGAAGGAGCTTGCGCCGCAGGATGCAGGCCTCGTGTCAACCCTCACCCCCAGGGAGCTGGACGTCCTCAAGGAGTTGGCCCGTGGCCTGGATAACAAAGAGATCGCCGCGAGACTCTACCTGAGCGAGAAGACAGTCAAAACCCACGTTGCCAGCATCCTTCAAAAACTAGACGTGAAAAGCCGGACCCAAGCGGCGCTTTACGCGTTGCAGCGCGGGTTGGTATGAGAAGGGGTCTTACTATGCAGGAACGATTGGGGGAAAGCGTTCGCAAAGCCATCCTCTTCTCCGGAGGGACCGGCCTCCTGTTCGGCATCGCCTTCTCAGCGTTCATGCTGTTCAGCCCATCTCCGGATGCGCCAAAGGGCTCGGTTCTGTTGGTAGTCCCTGTCTTCACGGCCATGCTGTCGGGCGCAGCCGGGGCAGCAGGCGCATACCTGGACGATTATATGACCAAACGTGGTGTGGCAAAGCCGTCCTCAAGGCGGCTCATATCCTTCGTGATCATAGTAGTCGCCACTTTCTCGCTTACAGCCCTTGCAGCGGTGCGCGCCAGACTGGCGTGGCAGGGGAGCGTGGCCTGGGGCATGCTCGCCGGGCTGGGTTTCGGTTCTGTGGTGACGTTTATCGAATACAGGCTATGGCAGGTCCGACAGAGGATGCTGACCCTTGAGCTTGAGAACAAGTACCTTTCTGAGATTGCGGAGAAGGACAACCAGTTGACCGAGGCTACCGAAAACCTTGTTCTGGCAGAAGAACGCGCCCGCATGGCCCGGGACCTCCACGACTCCATCTCCTCGGGAATACACGGCATTGCCTACGCCGCGCACTCGCTGAGAGAGACCATACCGGCGGAAGGCCAATCCGCCAGGGTCCTGGCGCTGCTCGATCTGATAGAGAAGACAGCCCAATCTACCCAGGACGAGCTTCGCGCCATGATCCTTGAGCTTAAGCCATCCCTCATCGATGAAAAGGGGCTGGAGGAAGCCCTACGGCTGCACTGCGAGCTCTTCGCTCAACGGCAATCGATTCCGGCGGACCTCAAGGTTGACTACGCTTCCCCGCTCTCTCCCGAACAACAGGTGGCCATCTACCGCATAGTCCAGGAGGCTCTGGCCAACGTACAGAAGCACTCGGGCGCCACTCAGGTGACGGTATCCCTAACCGAGCGTGACGGCTCCGTGGAACTCAGAGTGTCGGACAATGGGGCAGGGTTCGCGCCGGAGACTTCGACAGCCGGCCTCGGCCTGCGAAACATGGAGTCACGGTCTATCCGCAACGGCGGCACACTCAAGGTGGATTCCGCGCCCGGCAAGGGTACTACCATCACCGCATCGTTTGCTACTCCTTTTGGCCCACCCGCTGATACCCGAAAACCATCCTTTTGACCGATTTGCCGGTTTCGTCGCCCCCATAACATAAGCCATGGATAGGCCCGGACCAATGTCCCGGGCCACAAGCAAGGGGGCGCGCAACATGGCCTTAGTGGAAGTCAGAAACTTGACCAAGCGCTACGGGAAGACCGTGGCAGTTAAGGACCTCAGTTTCGAGATCGAAGAGGGAGAGGTCTTCGGACTCCTCGGCCCCAACGGGGCCGGCAAATCGACCACGCTCTCGGTCATCTCCGGCCTGCTCGAGCCGACAGCAGGAGACGTCATGGTGGACGGGCACTCGGTCAGAACGGATCCGATGAGTGTGAAGCGCCGGCTGGGGGTAGTCCCACAGGAGCTGGCGCTCTACCCGCGGCTGTCGGCTCGCGCAAACCTCCGGTTCTGGGGCGAAATGCACGGGCTCTACGGCCGGGCGCTGAGCACCAGGGTGGACGAGGTACTCGAACTGGTAGGGCTCAGCTCCCGCGCAAATGAGCCCATCATCAAGTACTCGGGGGGCATGAAGCGGCGGGTCAACCTGGCCGCAGGTCTCATGTCCCGACCCAGAGTGCTGATCCTGGACGAACCCACGGTGGGAGTCGACCCACAATCCCGCAGCCGCATCTTCGACCTGGTCAAGTCTCAGGCTGCAGACGGGACGACGGTGATCTACACAAGCCACTACATGGAGGAGGTCGAGCTCCTGTGCGGCCGCGTGGCAATCATGGATCAAGGCGCCCTGGTCGCCTCCGGCACAGTCGCCGACCTGCTCAGGCAAGCATCGGAGCACCAGGAGGTAGAGATCGGGTGCCCCGGGATCACCGGCGACCTCCTGTGCCGCCTGGAGTCCATCCCGGTGGTCGAACGGGTAAGGCAGGAGGAACAGGCAGTTAAGCTCATCACAGACGATGCCGAAAAGGCGCTGGCCCTGGCCTTCGGATGCTTCGTCGGCGCCGGAACCAAGGTGTCAAGCATTCAGATCCACAAGCCGAACCTGGAAGTCCTGTTTATCAAACTGACCGGCAAGAGCCTGCGGGACTAGGCGCGCAAGAGTCAGTGCAGGTAGAGCAGCTAGAGCGGGTAGAGCAGGTAGAGCGGACAGAGCGCGCAAGCGAGTAGCCCGTCTGAAGGATGCCGGTAGGCTTGCAGAGCAGTACGAAAGGAAGTGCTGAACGTGAGGAAAGCCATATCCATAGCGCGTACAGGGATCGCGCAGATGGTAGGAGATCCCCTGTTCATGGTTATGTACATCGGGATGCCGGTCATGATGACCTGGATAATGAGTTTCCTGCCCAGAGAGATGGCGGGGCTCGCCAGCAGCGGAGTGATCGTGATGTTCCTTGGACTGAACATAGTCATGTCGGCAACGTCAATCA
This sequence comes from uncultured Eubacteriales bacterium, assembly GCA_964602455.1. Taxonomy (GTDB): domain Bacteria; phylum Bacillota; class Sulfobacillia; order Fermentithermobacillales; family Fermentithermobacillaceae; genus JBBDIP01. The sequence goes on from CAZRRG010000043.1 coordinate 10,862, forward strand.
TCGAGGAGCGGCAATTGGGGACCTGGGGCCGGCTGCTGTCCTCCCCCGTGACAGGGCCTGAGATAATGGGCGGCTACCTGATCAAACTGTTCGCCGTCGCCTGGGTCCAGTCCGCGGTGCTGTTCCTTTCAGCAAGATACCTGTTCAAAGCCCCGTGGTCGCACCTGACTCCCGCGGCCTTCGCTGTGCTCGGGTCCTACATCCTCGCGATGGCCGGCTTGGGAGTCCTCCTGGCTACGGTGCTGCGCACGCAACAACAGGCGCCGGCGGTTGCCACGGGGATCTCGGTGGTGGGAACCATGCTGGGCGGCGTGTTCTTCCCTGCTGAGGGCAACGCGGTCATGGAGGCGGTCTCCAGGGTATCGCCCCAGGGATGGGCAGCCCGCGGCCTGAACACGGTGATGGCGGAAGGGGCAGGTTTCGCCAGCGTAGGTACCCCTGTGCTCTGGATGCTGGGTCTCGGCCTCGTGTTCCTGGCCCTGGGGCTCGCCAGGGTGAAGTACGAGTAGAGATGTTACCTTTCCTTTAACCCTGGGTTTACGAAGGCGCGCTGGAGTCCATCCGGCGCGCCTCAATGCTATAATGCGGTCACTGGGGGGAATAGGTGAGCGAGATGGATTCGACAGCGGACTGCAGGATACGCGTCAGGGCCGCGGCCTTGTCCGACATCCCCTTCATACAGGATATTGCTCGTAGGACCTGGGCTGATACCTATCGGGGCATCGTCCCCGAGGATGCTCAGGCTGCGGTGCTTGATCGCGCCTACTCCGGAGAGTCGTTGACGGTATCCATCGGCAGCGGGCAAGCGTTCCTGGTTGCTGAAGTTGATAGCGGAGATCCTCGTACCGGCAGCAGCCTTGCTGGATACGTTGATGTTGACTATGACGGTCGCCAGGCTAACCTGCATCGCCTGTACGTCCTTCCAGAGTACCAGCGTCTTGGGCTAGGTAGACGTATGCTTCGAGAAGCGGTAGCCCAAGTTCTGGACAGACTGCCTCCCAACACTGTGCTTCCCCTCGTCGCCCATGTCGAACGCGACAACCCGAAGGCCCGCTCCTTCTACAGGAAGGTAGGCTTTGTCGAGAACGAGGAGGAAATCGTAATCATTGGCGGGATATCTCTGCCCGTCATCCGGATATCGATGACGGTTGGGGGTGATGGCGGTGCCTTCAAGGACAGTCCTGGTGGCAGATGACGAAGACCACATCAGGCAACTGATAAGGTTGTACCTCGCTAACGACGGGTTCACCGTGTTGGAGGCCAAGACGGGCAAAGAAGCCCTGGACTCGTGGCAGAAGGACAATCCGGATATGGTGATCCTCGACATAATGATGCCGGAGATGGACGGATGGGAAGTCCTGAAGCAGATCCGCAGGCAGAAGAACACACCGGTGATCATGCTCACGGCAAAGGACGCCGAAGTCGACAAGGTGCTCGGCCTGGAACTGGGCGCCGACGACTACGTGACCAAGCCCTTCAGCCCCAGGGAACTGGTCTCGAGGGTTAAGGCGGTACTTCGCAGGTACGACAACGCCGCGGGAGCGGTCTACCGGGCCGAAGGAGATGACGCATCCCCGGCGAGGGCGCCCGGCGGACCCGCCGCTTCAACGCATCCGGGCGAGTCAGTCTCGTACCCGGGCCTCCACATAGACAAGGCAGCCAGAGAAGTTCACGTGGGTGACCAGATCCTTAGCCTGCCGCCCAAGGAGTTCGACCTCTTGTGGCTCCTGGCGTCCAACCCGAACAGGGTCTTCACCAGGGAGTATCTACTGGAGACTGTGTGGGAGTACACCTACTTCGGCGACATCCGCACGGTGGACGTTCACGTGAGGCGCCTGCGCCAGAAGATCGAGAAGGATCCCGACAACCCCACCTACATAAGGACGGCCTGGGGTGTCGGCTACAAGTTTGAGTACCACCCCGATTAGGAGGTAGTTGTCCTCGTGTCATTGCACGCCAGGCTCTTGGCCATGTTCGTAGTAATAATAGTGCTGGTTGCCGTGACCATGGGGATCTACAACTTCAGGCTGCTTGAGCTCTTCTTTAGGCAGTCCGCCGCGGAACAGCTGCAGACCAGACTTGGGCCCAGCGTCCAGGGCTGGTTTGAGCAGTTCGGCGCACCGGCAACCGTCATGGTCGCGCGACAAGTGGCCAACCTGGTGGCCGGGACGACTCAGTCCCGCATTCTTGTGACGGACACTACCGGCACTATCATTGTCGACACGGGAACCGACGGGCAATCTCTGGTGGGCAAGGTAGTGCCGGATAGCCTCATTGGCCGGACGCTGCTGCAAGGAAGGATGCAGACATTCGACTACCCGACGGCGGGCACCGACGCCATGGCGGTCTCCGTCCCCTGGGTCTCCCTGGGCCGGCTGGTCGGCGCGGTCCTCGTGGTAAGATCTGTGCGGACGACAGCCCGTCAGACGGCGCTCGAGGTCAGCAAGTACGTGTTCCGCGCCGCTCTCCTGGCATTTGCGGTCGCTTTGGGCGCCGCCTTCATCATGTCCACGTCCATAACCGGACCCCTCAAGAGAATGGCGCAGGCTGCCCGCTCCATTTCCAAGGGAAACTTCTCCGAGAAGGTTGAGGTTCGTACCGAGGACGAACTCGGCCAGCTGGCCGACGCGATGAACTCGATGTCGGGCGAGATCTCCGTGCTGGTCCAAAGCCTGACGCAGGAGAAGGAGAAACTGCAGGAGCTCATTGACGCCCGGACTACCATGATGTCGGATATCTCCCACGACCTGCGCACCCCGGTGACGTCGATCCGTGGATTCGTGGAGGCGCTGCGCGACGGCGTCATCACCGACGACGCGGAGAGGCAGCGGGCCCTGAACATCATCCACGAGGAGTCGGAGCGCCTCTCCAGGATGGTGGACGACCTATTTTACCTGGCCCGCCTGGAAGCCGGAGAGGCTCCCATGACCATGAAAGAAGTAGATCTGGGCGCGGTTGTGAAGAGCACAGTCGATACCATCCTCCCCATCACAATGGAGAAGGAACTGGACGTGAAGCTGTCCATTGACGAAGAAGCGGAGTCAAAGGGCCTGCTCAAGGCCATGGGATCGGCGGACCGGCTCACCCGCGCCATCCTGAACCTGGTGGACAACGCCGTGAAGTACTCGCCGCACGGGGGCAAGGTCACGGTAACCGTAAAGAGGGAGACAGCGGATACCGTGTCTGGGGCGGCTCCGCCTGTCCTCGCGTCAGTCGCTCCTCCTCGCGCCGTGATCGCGATTTCCGACCAGGGGCCGGGGATCTCGGAGGAGGACATCAAGCGGATCTTCGAGCGCTTCTACAGAGCGGACAAAGCCCGCTCCCGGACCAAGTCGGGAGCAGGCCTGGGACTATCTATCGCAAGGCTAATCGCCGAGCAGCACAACGGGGCGGTTTGGGCGGAGAGCGCAGTCGGCCAGGGCTCCACCTTCTACGTGGCGATCCCGCTGGTCAGCTAGATCCCGGCGACAATCATCTCCTGCGGGACACGCAGTTCCTCCGAGGACATGTAGAGCCGCTCCATCTCAGCCTGATCGTCGGCCACGAGCGCCCGGGCTACGGCATCCAGCAGGTCATACTGGGCTGCCGTCATCGAAGCGTCCTCGACGTCCATGAGGCCCCAGACATCCCAAGGCAGCATCTCGGCCTCCACGAGCGCGGCCAACTCCCTCACGAGGTTCCCCCGAATAAACCACAGTCCGTGCATATCGAAGATCCCGAACTTGTCGGGGTCTTCCTTGCCCTCCCTGCACATGAGCCAGGCCTCGGAAGCGTTCACGAACTTGCCGGCAGGCATATCCAGGGTGTCGAAGTCAATCTTCAGCTTCTCCCGCTGCAGGCCATCCAGCTGTGCGTCGACCGAAACCCAGCGCTGGCCGTTCCAGTACTCGCAGACCCAGTGGTCCTCGTAATGGTCGGGCACGAAGTACGCTCCGAACCCGCACCTGGCCCTTGCAGGCACTCCCTGGTGACGCAGCATCGATGCCAGCAAGGTCGAGTGGTCACGGCAATTCCCGAAGAACCTCTTTTCCAGGGGACGGGACACTGTGAGAGGCGATGGGTCGATCTCGATGACCTTCTCCAAGGTACGTGAGACCAACCTCGCCTGCACGTGCTTCTGTTGCTCTTCCGCCGGGGTGACTCCGTATCGCTGAGCCCAGAAGATATGTAGGAAGACGTTCTGAACTACCTGCACCAGTCCCGCCACATCAGTGGGCAGCCCTTTGTACAGCGATTCCACCGGGCCGGGATCTGTGACCTTGGTCTGCCTAACGTATCTTCGTACCGCTTCCGGCGCTGGGGCGCTGGCTTTCATCTGTATCAAGACTCCTCTCCGGCGTGAGTCTGCTCATTTCCTTCGCTTGCAGCTACAATCAAGGGCTTGGCAGTGCCAAATACATCCAAACTGAATATGGGCCAAGCACAGCAGAATAAGGATCTCTCGGGAGCAGGCCCGAGGGCTCGTCGGGGGTCAAGTTTATCGAGAAGCGTCGGCAAGGGGTGGCCTGCTCCCTCCCTGCGTCTCCTACTCCCAGGTCTGGGATACGTGCACTACCTTGTACTTCTTCGAGAGCTTCTTAACCAACTCCTGAACGTCGCCCGTCCTCACCCGGAGGATGACAAGCCCGTTCTCGCTGCCCGGAGGGATGTTGGTCGACACGCTGGATATGTTGATACCCATCTTCGCGACTGTCCCCGCGATGTCGGCCATGACGCCGACATTGTCAGGAACATCGAGTGTGATCCGGGTCCCTTTGGCCCGGAGGCCCATGAGAGAGACCAGGGTGCGGAACACGTCGTTCTGGGTGACGATGGCGACCAGTTGGCCCTGGCTATCCACTACCGGAAGGGCGTCAAGGTCGTGGAAAAACATGTGGGCGGCAGCGGCCTCGATTATCTCGTCTTCAGAGACCGTCTGCACGTTCTTGGACATGATGTCCTTTACCTTTGTAGTGTCCAGGTAAGAGGGATCCTTTGCCTTGGGCGAGTTGGTCACGACATCCCAGTCGGTGACCATGCCAAGCAGCTTGCCGTTGGAGCGAACAGGTATAGCCTCGAAGGTCTTATCTGACATGAGGCTTATGAGTTCACGCAGCGTGGCGTCGGGCTTAATCGACACCGGATTGCGAGTCATGATGTCCTTAACAAACATGTTTCTTCCTCCAGTCCAGAGACTGGTTTTCTTTTACCGAGCGGAAAACTCCTTCACGGGAGCCGAGACGCGATGACGCCTCCGCCGAAGACCTGCTCACCCTGGTAGAACACCGCGGCCTGGCCCGGAGTCACAGCGAACTGAGGACTCTGGAAGTCGATCCTTGCCGTTCCGCCGGTCGAATCTCCGACGCTTGCTGTTCCGCTGGGCGAATCTCCGACGTTTGCCACTTCGCCGGCCGAGTCTCCCCGATCTCTACTCATTATCGAGAGCGACTCCTTCCCCCTGTAGCGGACCATGCACGTCCCGGTAACGGGTTCATCCAATGAAGGGACGGCGATAAGGTTGAGCTCTTCGACGAAGCATCCTGAGGAATGCGCCTCTTGCTTCGTTCCCACCACAACCAAGTTATTGGCCACATCCAGATCCACAACGTAAAGGGGCTTCCCGCCGGCCAGGCCCAGCCCTCTCCTCTGCCCGACGGTGTAGAACGCTATGCCCAGGTGCCGTCCGACTACCTTGCCGGATGTATCTACGATGGCTCCCGGCCGGTTCTCGATCCCGCGGCTCTCAAGGAATTCCCGGTAACTGCCGGGGATGAAGCATATCTCCTGGCTCTCAGGCTTCTCGGCCGTGACGAGCCCGGCCTCCGCCGCAATCCTCCGGACTTCCTTCTTCGTGAGGCCCCCCAAGGGGAACATCGCGTGGGACAGTTCATCCTGAGTAAGGGAGTAAAGGGCGTAGCTCTGGTCTTTGGAGGAGTCTACGCCGCGAAGCAGCAGAGCCCGGCCCGGCAAGGCGGCAGGGTCTTGGGCCTTGGCCAGGTCACAGTTGTCGGTCCACTCGCCCTCGACCATCTTGCCCGCCCGGGCGTAGTGGCCTGTGGCTACATATGACGCCCCGATCTCCCTGGCTCTCTGCAACAGGTACCCGAACTTCATAGCCTTGTTGCAGGCAAGGCAGGGATTGGGTGTGCGTCCCGCCGAGTAGGCGGCGGTAAAGGGCTCGACGACAGCCTGCTCAAACTCTTCCACGAGGTTCACGGTGTAGTGGGGAATGCCCATTTCGGAGCAGATCCGCCGGGCGTCTTCAGCCATCTCAAGAGTGCAGCAGGGCGCGCGGTTGGCCCCGTCTGGGACGGCGCCGTCCGGAAGAAGTTTCATGGTAAGTCCGACGAGGTCGAAACCCTTGCGCTTTAGCAGGAGGCAAGCCACGGAGCTGTCGACTCCTCCGGACATTGCGACGGCGACGCTGGCGCGCATGGTTCTGGCCTCCCTTTGACACATGGTAGGTATGTCCCGGCTGCGGTGTCAACTTGTGGGTCGGGTTTGGCGATAACCAAACTGGATGGAAGGCGAAGCCGGGAGGTCGTGCGTCGATGGACAGCGGGTTGAGGGTATCCATTCTGGGCGGCGGGTCCGCCCAAACCCCCGGGTTGATCGAGGGGTTTATCAGGCAGAAGAGCAAGATCCCTCTGGAGCGCCTGGTCCTAATGGACATCGACGGAGCGAAACTGCAGAGCGTGGGCGGTCTTGTAAGAGCCATGGTCGACGCCGCGATGCCCGGCACCGAGGTTGTCCTGACGGAGGACAGGAGGGAAGCCCTCAGCAACGCTGACTTCATAGTGTGCCAGATAAGGGTCGGCGGGCTGGCGGCATGCCACCTGGACGAGTCCATCGCCGCCGGCATGGGTCTCGTCGGAGAGGAGACGACCGGCCCGGGCGGGTTCTCCATGGCCCTGCGGACAATACCGGTCATGGTCGAGATCGCCAAGGAGATCGAGACTGTGAACCCCTCGGCATGGCTCATCAACTACACCAATCCGACAGGACTGGTTGCCGAAGCCGTGAGGCGCACCTCGTCAGTAAAGCACGTGGCTATCTGCGACGAGCCCATGATCATGCAGGAAGCGCTGGCGGCTCTGGTCGGCACGACACCGGGAAGGCTCTTCATGGATTACTTCGGCCTCAATCACCTGGGTTTCGCCCGCAAAGTACTCTACCGCGGCACAGACATCCTTCCCGCCCTCCGCCAGAAACTGCAGATGATGGCCCCGGAACGAGTCCTGGCGGTGTTTGGCGACGAAGTCATGAAGGACCCGAAGGCGCAGCAGGAACTGGCCAACACGCTGCGCATATTCGGAGAGACCGGCATACTCCCGTCGCCGTATCTCCAGTACTACTACTTCACCAGAGAGATCATCGAGCACCAGCGCGAGAGCGGCAGGACCCACGCCGAGTACGCCATGGAGATCGAGAAGAATCTTCTTGCCGAGTACAACCGCGTGACATCCGGCAAGAAGAAACTGGAGAAGTCCCGTCGAGGCAAGTGGCAAGCCGACATGATGGTAGGCCTGCTTGGCGCCATCGCCAATGACTCCAGGGAGATCTACATTGTCAACGTCCCCAACCGCGGAGCCCTACCGGAACTGCCCGACAACAAGATTGTCGAAGTGCCTGCGGTTGTGGATGCCGCGGGTCCGCGACCCCTGGCCATGGGGACAATGCCTGTGACTGTAAGGGGTCTCATTCACTCGGT
>CAZRRG010000044.1:0-18240 GCA_964602455.1 uncultured Eubacteriales bacterium
AGGAGAACGTGGGCAGTTGCGACCGCACAGAGAGGGGAAGACTTGCTGAGAATTCCCTGCGCAAGCGCTGCCGGTATTCGCTCCGGAGCCTTTGGGCTGAAACCATCGTAGGCCTGACGTGACCCTCGCGATAAGGGGGTAGAGAGGGCCGGTGATACCGGTCAACAGTGGTGGTACCGCGGAAGCGTAAGCTTTCGTCCATGGGACGAAGGCTTTTTTGTTTGGCGCAAGAAAGGGGCGAGACGAGATGCAAAGCCAGGTAGAAGAAATGAGGGCTCGAGCTAGCGCCGAAATCCAAGGCGCCCGCAGTGAAGAAGAGTTGGAGTCGCTGCGGCTCAAGTACCTGGGCAAGAAAGGCGAGGTAACCGCTCTTCTCAAGTCTGTCGGGACCATGCCGCCCGCGGAGCGTCCGGCGTTCGGCGCGGCGGTGAACGTGGCCAGGCAGGAGATCGAGCGCCTCCTGGGAGAGCGTAAGGAGGTCATGGAGCTCGCGTCGATCAAGGAGAGGGTTGAACGCGAGACCATCGACGTCACTCTTCCAGGCGTGATCCGGAACACCGGAGGGCTTCACCCCCTCACCAGGGGGCTCCGGGAGATCCTGGACGTGTTCTACGGCATGGGGTTCACGGTGTTCGAGAGCCGCGAGACCGAGACTGATGAGATGAACTTCGTGAAGCTGAACCTGGCTCCAGGACATCCCGCCCGCGATATGCAGGCGACGTTCTACCTGACAGAGAGCGTGCTGCTCCGGACCCACACCTCGCCGGGTCAAATAAGGGGCATGCTCTCCATGAACGGGAAACTGCCGGTCCGGTTCGTTGTCCCGGGTCGTGCATACCGGCGCGATCCGGCGGACGCGTCCCACTCGCCTGTGTTCCACCAGATCGAAGGGCTCGTGATCGATACTGACGTGACCTTCAGGAACCTGAAGTGGTGCCTCCTGGAGTTCGCCAGAGGTTTCTTCGGCCCCCACGCCGATGTGCGGCTCCGTCCCAGCTACTTCCCCTTCACGGAACCATCGGCGGAGGTCGACGTCAGCTGCGTGTTCTGCAAGGGAAAGGGTTGTTCTGTCTGCGGGGGCTCCGGTTGGCTTGAGGTTGCCGGCGCGGGCATGGTGCATCCCCGGGTAATAGCCAACGGCGGCTACGATCCCGACGAAGTGACCGGATTTGCGTTCGGCATGGGGATCGACCGCATGACGATGCTGAAGTACGGCATAGGCGATATGCGGGATCTCCTTGCAAACGATCACAGATTCCTGACCCAGTTCAGGGGTCTATAAGGGGGCGTCATCCGTGAAAGTGCCGTGGAAGTGGCTTGCAGAATACGTGGACCTTCCCTGGGACGCCGAGGAAGCCGCCAAGAGGCTGACTTTGGCCGGTGTGAAAGTGGAGGGCGTCTCCTACGAGAAGGCTGAGATCTCCAACGTCGTAACGGCCAGGGTGGTCGAGGTCTCGCCCCATCCCGGAAAGCAGGGACTCAACGTCGGGCTCCTTGATACAGGCAAGGAGCGCTTTTCGGTCGTGAGCGGCGCGCCGGGTATGGTCGCCGGCAACATCGTGCTCTTGGCCAAACCCGGCTCCAGGTTGCCGGGAGGCATAAAGATTGAGTCCAGAGAGCTTGCGGGCGTCCCTTCGCAGGGAATGGTGGTCTGCTCCAACGAGATACTGTACGGGGCGGAGCACAGGCAGGATGAAGACATTCTGCTCTTGCCCCCCGGGACACCCCTCGGAGTCCCGGCTCAGGACGTCCTGTACCTAGACGATCATGTCATCGAGCTGGAGCTTACCGTGAACTTCTCCCACTGCCTGTCTATCCTCGGGGTAGCGCTGGAAGTGAGCGCGATGGCGGGAGCCCCGCTACGCCTGCCCAGCATCCTCAAGGCCTGGGATTGGGCTGGAGCTTGGGGGAGCAGGCCGCCTGCCGGTGACGCGGCGCAGGCGGGGATGTTCAAGGTTGAACTTCCCGACAAAGACCTTTGTCCGAGGTACGTCGCCAAGGTCGTACGCGGAGTCTCGCTCCGCTACTCGCCACTGGAGGTTGAGCGCAGGCTCATGTTGGCCGGAATGCGGCCAATCTCGGCCGTGGTCGACGCGACCAACTACGTGATGCTTGAGACCGGGCAGCCGCTGCACGCGTTCGACCTCGATACCCTCAAAGGAGGCGTGATCTGCGCCAGGAGGTCGCGGGCAGGCGAGTCCATTGTCACGCTTGACGGCGAGCGGCACGACCTCGAGGAAGGCACGCTGGTCATAGCCGACGCGGAAGGCCCGGTGGCTGTAGCAGGCGTAATGGGAGGCGGCCAGACCGAAGTAACCGCCGCCACCAAGAACCTGCTGCTCGAGAGCGCCTACTTCGCTCCGCTACCGGTTCGCCGCGTGTCCCAGAAGCTCCGGCTGCGGACCGAGGCCGCGGTGAGGTTCGAGAAGGGCGTTGACCCCACGGCCCAAGCCTCTGTCGTGGAGCGCCTGGCTGAAGTGATCGTTGCCCACGCGGGTGGCCAAGCCGAGATAGGACGCACCGACTGCGACCTCTTGCAGGTAAAGGCCAAGCATATCCGCATTACGGGCAGGGACTTCCGGCGCACGCTGGGCCTTCCCATGTCAGGAGATGAGTGCTCCAAGATCCTGGAGTCTCTCCGCTTCCATTGCGAGCCTGTTAAGGACGCCGCAGAGGAGACTCTGGACGTGACCGTCCCACCGCGGAGAGTCGACGTGGAAGGCAGTATAGACCTGGTTGAAGAGGTGGCCAGGAGATACGGGTACGACAAGTTCGAGGCCCAGCCTCTGTCGGTCGCGGTGCCGGGCGGTCCGCCAAACGCGGAGTTTGTACGCATGGATCTGCTGCGAGATCTTCTGGTGAGGCTCGGAGGGCTTGAGATGGTCACGACCTCGCTTCTGGACATCCGCGACATCCGGGCGTTGGGATGGGATGAGGATGACCCCAGGGGCAGGCCTGTCCCGCTGCAGAACCCGCTGTCATCGGATGAGGCCTACTTGCGCACCGGGCTTTTGCCGGGGCTGTGCAAGATGCTGAAGGCCAATCAGAATGTCAGGGCTCCCGGGGGCTGGTTCTGGGAGGCGGGGACCGTTTTCTTTGCCTCCCCGGACGAACTGCCGAAAGAAGCCCGGCAGCTGGCGATAGCCATGTACGGTTCTCTCGAGCCGGCGGCCTGGATGCAGCCCGACAGGAAGTCATCCTTCTACGAACTCAAGGGCATCGTGGAGGCGATGCTTGACCTGTGCGGCATCCGCAACGCTACCTTCATCCCGAAGGCGGGCATGCCTTTCCATCCCGGCAGGTCGGCCCGGGTCGTGGTGGACGGGTCGACGTTGGGTGAGATGGGAGAGATCCATCCCATGTGCCAGAGGGCGCTGGATATGGCTGAGCCATGCTTCCTGGCAGCGTTCTCGCTTGACGCGCTGCTCACGGTTTCGAAGTCTGTGAGCTCCGAGCCGGTACCCAAGTTCATGCCTGTCGAGCGCGATCTGGCGGTGGTGGTTCCGCTCTCAACGCCTGCCGGAGACGTGCTTTCGGCGGTGAGGGAGACGGCCAACGGATTGTCCTCAGTCACCCTGTTTGACGTGTACCAGAAACCTCCGGTGCCGGAAGGGCACAAGAGCCTGGCTATGCGGCTCATATACCAGCCGACGGAGCGCACGCTCACAGAAGAGGATCTGTCGGCCGATAGGGCAAAGATAGTCGCGCGGCTCGAGAGAGACTTTGGCGCCAAGCAGAGGTTGTAGATCCCGTGAACAAGCGTGAAGTAGCGCACGCGCTCCGGACCATGGGAGCGCTCCTCCAGGTGAAGGGCGAAGACAGCTTCAAGGTGAGGTCGTACGAGAAAGCGGCCGACAGCTTGGAGGCGGCCGACTACGACCTTCGGGCCATGGCCGAAGAGGGCAGGCTCACCGAAATCCCCGGGATCGGCAAGAACCTGGAACCCAAGGTAAGGGACCTCGTGTTGACCGGAAGGTCTCCGTTCCTTGAGCGGCTTGTCCAGGAGATCCCTGAGGGAATACTTGACCTGCTCCGGGTACCTGGGATAGGGCCCAAGACCGCAAGGCTGCTTCACTCGGAGTTGGGTGTGTCAGGCCTGGACGACCTGGACCGCGCCCTCTCGGAACACCAAGTGCAGGGTCTCCCGGGCGTGGGCCGAAAGCGCGAGGACCTCATGCGGAAGGGCCTCAACGAGATCAAGAAGTACGCCGGCCGCCTTTCGATCGGAGTAGCTCTTCCCGTCATGGAAGACCTGGTAGCCACCCTTTCCGATATGGGAGTCGAATGCCGGATAACCGGTGAGACCAGGAGGTACGAGGAGGCTGCGGCCTCTTTGGACCTCCTGGTCCGGGAGAAGCACGGGGAGGAGCCCTGGGACGTCCTGCACAGAACGGGGATCATGGGGTCCGTGAGTCCGGACTCCATACGCGAGTTTTGGGACGCGTCCGCCCGGCGATTCACTCTCGCGACGTCCTTTGGGGTCCCCCTCAGGATCTGTTTCTGCCAGGATCAGGGCTTGGGCCTCCGGTTCGCCGAACTCACAGGACCTGCCTCATTCGTGGATGCGCTTCTGCGAGCGTGCAAGGCGAAAGGTCTTGACGCCGGCAGCGCCCTTGGCGGGGAGGATCGCGGGGATGGCGCTCCGTGGGATCACATGCTCTTTGAGGCCTTAGGGGCGGTGTACTTGCCTCCTGAGTTGCGTCACCGGAGCGGCCTCGTCGACCTTGTGCTCTCCGGCGACTCCGGTGTTTCCGAGCGCCTCGCCGAGATCGTCTCGCCCCATGACATAAAGGGCGACCTTCACGTGCACACAACCTGGTCTGACGGGGTCTCGAGCATCGAGGAGATGGTCGTGTCAGCCAGGAGCAGGGGATACGACTACATCGCCATAACCGACCACGCCACAGAGATAAAGATGATACACGGCCTTACGGAAGAGAGGCTATCCGCGCAGATAGCAGAGATCGAAGGGCTACGGCTCAAGTACCCCGACATCCAGATCCTGACCGGAGTCGAAGTCGACATCCTTAGGGATGGCCGGCTCTACCTCTCTGACGAGGCCTTATCCAAACTCGATGTCGTGGTGGCATCGGTCCACCAGGATGTCAGTGATTCCCGCGGCGAACTGGTGAGCCGTCTCATGAAGGTCCTCGAGAACCCCAACATCGACATACTGGGTCACGTGACCGGCAGGGTAATCGGCCGCAGGCCCGGCGCTTCCGATAGCCTGGCCAAGGTATTCGAAGCTGCCGCCAGGAAAGGAGTCGCCATTGAAGTGAACGCGTCTCCCGAGCGGCTTGACTTGCCCGAGTACCTGGCGGAGGAAGCCGTGTCGAATGGGGCCCGGTTAGCGGTTTGCACCGACGCTCACAGTACAGGATCGCTGGACTCCATGAGGCTTGGCGTCCTGGCAGTCTGCCGGAGGGCGGCCATACCCAGAGATAAGGTAGTCAACACCGCTCCCTACTCCCGGCGCTCATAAACAGTTGACCTGCCTCATATCCTACGAAGGAATTGCCCTGGAAGGGGAGTTCTCGTGGGATTTCGCCGTGCCGCAGTCCTGTTTCTTACCTTCCTCATGACAGTTGCGTTCGCCGGAGAGGCGCATGTGGCGGCTGCCGGCGAAGAGCCTGCTTTCTTGACCCGAGATGAGCCCGGCGAGCCCCTCTACCCTAAGGAACCTCCTGTCAGGAGACACGACGTCTACGACCTCAAAGTCCGCCTCAAGCAACTCGGTTACTACACGGGCCCACTGGACGATTACTATGACCAGGCCGCCGTCCTCGCCGTGAAGCGGTTCCAGAAGGCATACTGGCTGGACGCCACTGGCACCGTCGATATCCCCACCTGGAGGGCGCTTGCTCACGGTGTGATGAGGCCATCTCGGCCTGCCACAGGCCCTCCGCCCGAGGGCGAGATCCGCATCGAGATAGATACTGAAAAGCTCACGCTGACGCTCTTCTGCGACGAGAAAGAGTGGCGCACCTACCCGATAGCGGCCGGCCGGTGGGAGACGATGACCCCCGTGGGCGAGTGGCGGATCGTGGACAAGGGAGAGAGGGTCGGAGGCCCTTTCGGCAGCCGGTGGATGGCTCTTGACGTTCCCTGGGGCAACTACGGAATACACGGCACCAGTATGCCTTGGACCATAGGCGGCTACTTCAGCAGCGGGTGCGTCCGGATGTTCAACGAGGATGTTGAGGAAGTCTTCGACCTGGTGCCCTCCGGCACGCTGGTTACGGTTAAGGGCTATCTCCCGAAGATGGACTTTACCCAGAAGATAGGCCTGGGATCCGTCGCGCCGGAAGTAGTCCTGCTTCAGCAGAGGCTTCGGGAGGAAGGCTTCGATCCCGGAAGGTGTGATGGCCGCTACGGCTCCGCTACGGACGCTAGGGTGAGAGACATCGCCACTGTCTACGGCCTGTCAACGGGCAAGAATATGGTCCGGGACGTCCTCCGTTTACTGGGCCTCCTGTAGGGGAGATGGGGGCATGAAGCGAGGGTTTGCAGCGGCATCCGCATTCATCGTTGTCGTACTGGCTTGCCTTGCCGGGTCATGCACCGTGGGTAAACTAGACCTCCCGCACAGGGCCGACTTCTCGGACACAGCGCTCCTGGTATGGGACCTGGCAGAACCGAGGATAGACGGCGCGCCGGATTACTACGAGCTGGTCAGCGCGGTAGTCGCCGACTTTGAGAAGCTGCATGGCATCGAGGTTGAGGTCAGGATCGTATCCAGGCAGGAAGTGGAGGACCTCCTCACCGGCGAGTCCGCCGAGGAGAAGCCCGACCTTGTGTGCACCGGCGAGTGGCCGTTCATACCGGAGGGGGCTGCTTCACTCTCCCCGTACGTGTCCTCCGACTCCTACATCGACATCGCGGCCCGGTACTGGGAGACGGAAGCAGGGCTTGCAGCTATCCCCGCTTACGTTCACTGGACCGGGACGGGCCATAGGGAGGAGGGGGCAGGAGTGTCTTACATATGGGATTCTCCCGCCTTCATGGCCGCTCTGTCCCGCTCTTCCAAGCCCCTGCGCGACGCTGACTATGTGATGGAGTTGTTGCAGGCAGTTCGCTCAGAGTGGGGCGAAGCCCGGTCTGACCCCCTTGCCTCGTACCTGAACGGCTCCGCTAGGAGCCTGTTTCCCCTCACACCCTCCATGTACCGCCGGATTTCGGCAGGGGAAGCCGGTGTGTCTATGGGTCCCGTTGACGGGCCGGCCGGAGACCAGTATTACTTCTACACGGTGCCTGCCTACGTCGTCCTTGCCGAGGACCCCGAAACCATAGTCGGCGCTGCTGAACTGGGCAAACGTCTTGCCGCTAACTTGGGCCGGTGGGCCGCCCGCGCGTTGTCGTGTATGCCCGCGCTCATCGAGGACATATCTGTGTTCAACCTCGAGAGCGGGCTTGACTACGCGCAGAGGGCAACCCTGATCGGATCCTTCTCAAATCTGGGGCTCACAGCTCCCTTTGTCGCGGAATACTGCGAGCGGGTGGCGCAGGACCAAGCGATGCGTGAGGTAATAGGGGACTATCTGTCCGGTCGCCTCTCCGCCGAGGAGGCCTTCCAGGGCATCCGGGAGACCCTCGCGAGGCATACTAAGCCGTAGCAGCCGGGAACACTGCCTCACCTGGGGGTCCTCGATGCAAGGCTGGCAGCACATAGCCAACGACATCCTCAATATAACCGGACGCTCGGTGCTCATGTTTCTCCTGACGCTTGGGGCGGTGAGAATCATGGGCAAGCGGTCCATCGCCGAATTGGCGCCTTTCGATCTCACCGTGGTGATCATCATGGGATCTGTAGCCGCCTTGCCGCTTGAGGAAGAGGAGATCCACATACTTCACGGGATCGTCCCGATAGTCGTGCTGGCCCTCCTGCAGACGCTCCTCAGCGTCATCTCCATGCATTGGCGGGGGTTCGAAAAGGTGACCCAGGGCGTGTCCCGGCCTATCATTGTGAACGGCCAGGTGCTCCGGGACAACCTGCATAAGGAGAGGGTGTCCGACGCCGACCTCCACATTATGCTGAGAAACCAAGGGGTGGAGCGGGTTGAGGACGTCGCGCTCGCCGTGCTGGAGCCTACCGGCGACCTTTCGGTCTTCCTTAAGAAAGAGGCCCAACCCGTCACTCTACGGGACATGGACCTCATGACCCTCTCGCGCATGGACGACATCCACCAAGAACTTCGCCGGCGACTTGAGGGCCGGTACAGGGACCTCCACGGAAGCGCCAAGAGGACTTACCTCCGGGGAAAACGCACGATTTTGTAGATCGTGTAGAATGTGTCCCGGGGGTGAAGCGCTCCATGAGTAGCTGGCAGGCAAAAGGTCTCAGCTTCGATGAGTATCTTGAGCACGCCGATATGAACGTGCCAACAATGAGGGAGAACTTCCAGGCCGTCACCGTGAATCCGGAGGATGACGCTTTCTTCAGGCGCCTAAACGAACGGCTGCCGAAAAGCGCCGTAACCGCCGTGGTGCTCTCCGAGTCGTGGTGCGGCGACTGCACTGAAAATGTACCGGTACTGGCGAAACTCGCGTCGCTGTACCCGTTCCTTTCGGTCCGGATCTTCCCGAGGGACGAGAACCTCGATATTATGGACAGGTATCTCACCCTTGGAAAGCGGACCATACCCGTCTTCGTGTTCTTCGACGAGGCTGGGGAGGAGATAGGGCGGTTCATCGAACGGCCGCCGGGCGCCCACGCTTTCATGGAGAGCGCGCGCAAGAAGGTTGAGGGACTCTCGGCCGAGGAGCAGAAGAAGGCAATGTACCAGGCCAGGAGCGACCTGCGCAAGCTTTACCGGCAGGGGCTCTACCATGAGACCATATCGATGATAAGGAAGATCCTGGAGAAGAGGTATGAACCGGAAAACTCTTGAGAGCCTGGAGTTCCGCAAGATCCAGGATATGCTGGCCAGGGAGGCCGATTCGCCGTTAGGCAGGGAGAGAGCTCTGGAGACTGCCCCCGGACCGGTTTACACGGCCAGGGAGATGCAGGAACTCGGTAGAGAGATGATGAGCGTACTCGCCAGGACGTCGGCGCCGTCGCTTGCTGGCGTAACTGATGTGCGCCCCAAGATACGAGCCGCGTCCCAGGGCGTGACCCTTTCGGCTGAGGATTTGTGGAGAGTCCTGGGAGTCCTTTCCGCCGCCGAAGTGGTGAGCAGGTGGTTGGAAGAAGTCGCCGGTCCTCACCGGGGCCTGTCACGGGTGCAGGAGCGGCTGCCGCGGCTTCCTTCGTTGCGTTCCCGGCTCGCCCAGACCGTCGACGAGGGCGGCGTTGTGAAGGACAGCGCCAGTCCGGCGCTGGCCACCATCCGCCGCCAGTACAGGGACCACCAGGAGCGCATCCGCAAGCGCGCGGAAGAGATCGTGCGCAGGAAGGACATTGCCCAGTACCTGCAGGAGCCAATCGTCACCATGCGCGGGGGCAGGTACGTCCTGCCTGTGAAGCAGGAGAACGCGGCCAGGATCCCGGGCCTGGTCCACGACCAATCGGCCTCGGGGCAGACGCTATTCATCGAGCCCCAGGAACTCCTTGAGATGGCCAACAACCTCCGCCGGCTCGAACTTATGGAAAGGGACGAGATCGACCGCATACTTGCCGAGATCTCGGGTCTGGTCGGAGAATCGGCCGGCCTTATCGAAGGCGGCGTCCAGGCGTTGTCCGATTTAGACCTGGCGCTGGCCAAAGCCAGGCTGGCGTTTCGCTGGAACGGATCGTTCCCGGCGCTCACCGAAGAGCGGGCGCTGAGGCTCCATCGAGCTTGGCACCCTCTCCTCAAGGGAGACCCGGTGCCAATGGACATCTCCCTCGAGGAGAACGGCACACGCACCGTCGTCATCACCGGGCCCAACATGGGCGGGAAGACGGTGGCGCTCAAGACGTGCGGTCTCCTAACAGCCATGGCGCTGTCGGGACTTCCCTGTCCCTGCAGCGACCGGACCGTAGTGGGGGAGATAGAGGACGTCTTATGCGATATAGGCGACGAGCAGTCCATCGAGGAGAGCCTTTCGACGTTCTCGGCCCACATATCCAACGTTGTCCGGATACTAGAGGACGCGGGACCCGGCAAGCTCATCCTCATCGACGAGCTTGGAGCGGGCACGGATCCCCAGGAAGGCGCCGCTCTGGCCTTGGCCATACTGAAGCGGCTCAACTCGTCGGGAGCCCTATCGGTCATCACGAGCCACTTCAGCGAGCTCAAGATCGCGGCGCAGCAGAATCCGGGCATGCAGAATGCTTCGGTCGAATGGGACGCGGTCAACTTGCGGCCCACCTACCGCCTTGTGGTGGGAAGGCCCGGGCGCTCCAACGCGTTCCTGGTCGCCAGGAGGCTGGGCTTACCGGAAGACGTCCTGGACGAGGCCCGGTCCAGCATGCGGGAGGAGATGCTTCACCTGGAAGATGTGATCCAGGAAATGGAGGAGGCCTCGCAGAGAAGCAGGGAGGCCCTCGCGGCTGCTGAGCGCGACATGAAGGCGGCCGAGGATCTCCGCAAGGAGTTAGAGTGGAAGGCGGCGGCTGCCGAGTCGGCCAGGAAGGAGATCCTGAACGAGGCCAAGAGGGAAGCTTCCCAGATCATCACCCGGGCACGGGTGGAGCTGGAGAAAGCGGTTAAGGAGTTCCGCGGCATGGACCGCAAGGACAGGGCGGGCTTTGCCAGTTCGGTGTCAAGGATGAGGGAGTCCATCCGGGCCGTGCGGGACGAGGTCCAGCCCGGGGATGATCTCGACACCGGTGTTCCTCTGACCCGCGAACAGGCGATCCCGGGGACGGAAGTCGGCGTGGTTGGCTTTGCCGGCCGTGGAACCATTCTTGAAGGGCCGGACTCCTCGAGCGGGGTAGTGGTCAGGATAGGCTCGCTGTCGCTGCGCACAAGCATCGACGACCTGCGGTTGGTCAAGACGGCTGAGGCGAAGCCCGAGAGGGCGGAACGCCGGGAAACCGTGACGATGGAGAAAGCCAAGGAGGTCTCGTTTGAGGTTGACCTCCGGGGCATGACAGGCGACGAGGCGCTGGAGGCCGTCGACAAGTACCTGGATGACGCCATGCTGGCATCGCTTTCGCAAGTAAGGATAATCCACGGGAAGGGTACCGGCGCCCTAAGGAAGGCAGTCACCGATTACCTGCGAAAAGACCCCCGCGTCGCCGAGTCCCGGCTTGGCGAAACCGGGGAGGGCGGCACGGGAGTCACAGTCGCCAAACTGAAGGTCTAGTCTACCTGTCTTCCGGCTCTGCTGCCGCCGCGGCGGCGTCAGGGTCGAGAACTTCCGGCAGTTCAGCCCATCCGTGAGGGTACGTGCACAGCGTGGTCGGCTCCTTGCCCTTGGGCAGGTACTCTGTGACCACATCCGATTCAGGGCACGCCGGGCTCGGAAGCTCTCCCGTCTTCTTGCATATCTGCACAGAGGTTATGGTGGACGGTACCGGAAAATCGCTCGGAGCTTCGCTAGCCGTGATCGGTTTCATCATCCTGCCCCAGATGAGGGCAGGGTAGCTGCCGCCGGTGATCCTCCACTGCGCCATGGTCTTGTTCTGGTCAAAACCCATCCAGACAATGCCCACCGTGTTCGGTGTGTAACCGCAGAACCAAGCGTCTTTCCAATCGCTGGTGGTACCGGTCTTGCCGGCGGCCGGACGCCCGATGCTGGCGGCCGACCCGGTTCCGCCGGAAGCGACGACGTCTTTCAGCATGCTGGTCATCATGAAGGCGGTTTCCTCGGAGATCACCAGCTGGCGCTTGGTCTTGTTCTCCATTAGGACATTGCCGTTCTTATCCTCGACACGGAGGATGGTAATGGGTTCTACCTTGATGCCCCTGTTGGCGATGGTGGCGTAAGCCACCGCCATGTCCAGGGTCGAGACACCGTGGGTAAGCCCGCCGAGCGATATGGATCTGGTGTAGTCGTTAAGGCCTTCCGACGTGTACTCCTTGACCAGAGAGGTTATGCCCATCTTCTCGGCGGTCTCGAGGCTCAACTTGGTGCCGATCATATCCTGTATCTTGGCCGCCACCACGTTCAGCGAGCGGCGAACAGCTTCTCTCATGGTCACCAGGCCGCTGAAAGAGCCGTCGTAGTTGGTCGGAGACCACTTTTCGCCTGTCACAGGATCTGTGAAGGTGATGGGCGAGTCGTTGACTACAAGGTTGGGAAGGATCCCGGACTCCAGGGCAGGGACGTAGACCGAGAGCGGCTTAAACGCCGATCCGGGCTGTCTCTTGGTATCGACAGCCCTGTTCCAAGCCAGCATCTCTTCGTGCTTGCGGCCACCTACCATCGCGAGCACGTTGCCTGTCTTGACATCCATCACAACGGCCGCCGCCTGCATGCTTTCAGCGTTCTCATAGGGGAAGTCGGTGTCCAGGGTGCTGGCTATAGCGGCCTCAACCGCCCTCTGCGCTTCGGGGTTGTAGGTCGTGTAGATCCGGAGGCCCCCGCCGTACACCAGATCGGACGGGTACTTCTCCAGAAGCTGCTTTAGCACATAATCCAGGAAGTAAGCGCCTTCAGACACAACTCCGCTGCGAGGCTCGATAGTCACAAGAGGTTTCTGCTTTAGGGCTTCGGCCTCTTCAGATGATATGAATCCATACTCCGCCATCTGCCCGAGGACCGTGTTGCGGCGCCTGAGACCGCCTTCCGGGTTGTCGGCCGGGTCATAGAGATATGGTCCCTTGATCATGCCGGCCAGAAAAGCCGCTTCATCCACGGTTAGCTCTTGAGGGGTTTTGTCGAAGAAAGCAGCCGCCGCAGCGCCGATACCGTACGCGCCACGGCCAATCGGGATCTGGTTTAAGTACTTCTCGAGGATCTCATCCTTGGTGAACTCGCGCTCGTACCTGATGGCCATAAGAGCGTCCTGGATCTTCCGGGTCCAGGTTCTAGAGTCCGTGAGGAACTGCTTCTTGGCCAGCTGCTGCGTGATCGTGCTTCCGCCCTGGCCTGTGGAGTCTCCGCTTCTTATGTTGATCCATAGGGCTCTTAAGATGGCCCGCAGGTCAACGCCCCAGTGGGAGTAGAACCGGTGGTCTTCCGCAGCCAGGACCGCCTTAATCACATGGTCCGGCAGCTCCTCGATCTTCACCGGAACGCGGTTCTCGGTCGCGTGCAGCTGCGTCCAAACCTTGCCCTCGCCATCGTATACGAAAGACGTCTCATCGACTTCCACGTCCAGATCAGTTATGACCGGAAGGTCTTTCACGGCCTGCGCCACCACATACGCCACAGCGCCGCCTCCGACCAGGAAGCACACGATCATGAAGTAGAGGATCATATCAAGGACGCTGACTCGCTTCCGGCCGGTCGCGCGTTCCTTCGTCTTTTCTTTCTTGGATCTTGCCATCCGCGAAACCCCCAACGTGCATCTTTACCACACGTGTCTTGTCTTCTTCAGCGCTCAGCCCACAGAGATACAGACGTAGATTTCGTGATAGCTGGTCCCACAATTATACCACCTCCGGTCCGTGGTATAATTGCCCGAAAAGCGACGCAGCCGGGAGGAACCCCCGATGAACAGCGATCTTGATGTCAAGAAAGCCAAGTCTCAGATCCAGGAAGAAGCCATGCGACAGGTCAAGGTCCTGAGCGACAGGTCCGAGACTCTGGTCAGCGAAGAGGAGCTTCTACTGAAGATCGAGCGTTCCCTTGTGAATAAGAAGCCTCTCAAAGTCAAACTGGGCGTTGACCCAAGCGCGCCTGACCTGCATCTGGGTCACGTGGTTGTGATGAAGAAACTGCGCGAGTTCCAGGAGCAGGGGCACGAGATCTATTTCATCATCGGCGACTTCACAGCCACGATTGGAGACCCCAGCGGCAAGTCTCAGACGAGGCCCCAGCTCTCCATGGAGGAGGTCCGGGCCAACGCCGAGACCTACCGTGTCCAGGCGACCATGATCCTGGATCCGGAGAAGACCCATACGGTCTTCAACTCGTCCTGGCTGGGTTCCATGTCGTTCAGCGATGTGGTGCGCCTGGGTTCCCGTTTCACCGTTGCACGCATGCTGGAGCGAGACGACTTCCAGAAGCGCTACGCTGCGGGGCAGCCAATAGCTGTCCATGAGTTCCTCTATCCTTTGGCCCAAGCTTACGACTCGGTGGCCATTAACGCTGACATCGAGATGGGCGGCACCGATCAGACCTTCAACCTCCTGGTGGGGCGCACCATTCAGAAAGAGTACGGCCAGGAGTCCCAGATCGTGCTCACGATGCCGCTCCTTGTTGGTTTGGACGGAAAGGTCAAGATGTCCAAGAGCCTGGGGAACTACATCGCGGTGAAGGACACCGCCAAGGACATGTACGGGAAGGTCATGTCCATACCCGACTCCCTGATGAGCATCTACTACAGGTACGTGATCGTGAAGTCAGCTGAATGGGTTAAGGCCTTCGAGAACGATCTTGCGTCAGGCAAGCTTCACCCGATGGATGCCAAGATGGCGCTCGCGCGGGCTATCGTTACGGAGTTCCACGATCCCGGGGCCGCTACGGAGGCCGAGAAGGAGTTCCTGCACGTCTTCCGTGAGAAGGAAGTGCCCGATGAGGTATCGGAGTACCGGGTCGAGGACGCCAAGGCCGGCGACACCATTGGGCTTGCCCGCCTCGTCGCCCTTACAGGTCTTGCCGCGTCATCGGGAGAGGCCAGGAGGCTCATCCGCAGCGGGGCAGTGAAGGTCAACGGGGTCAAGATCATGGAGGAATCGGCGTCCTGCGACCTCTTCGACGGGATGCTGCTTCAGGTCGGCAAGAGGCGCTTCTGCCGGGTCAGAGTACAGGGCAACGAACGGTAGTCTTTGAGGCAGGACCGGGAAACACCCGTCTTCCGCCTGCATATAATGAGAAGCTTCTCGGGGGAGGGGCTTCTCATTTTCCGTAGGAAACGCTCGCTGGCTATCCGCAGGGGCTTCCGGCCTGCACTCTGGCTCGGGGCCTTAGCCGCGTTTATCATCTGGCTCCTCGTGCTTTTTGAGCGAGCCATCGTCCCTACGCTCATAGCGGTCTCGGAGACAGAGGTCATGCGGGTGGCCAACCAGGCCATGGTGGATGCCCTGAACGCGCACGTCGCACAAATCCTGAACGGCAAGAACCTTCTAGACTTCCACGTCAATCAGGACGGCGAGCTCCTATACGTGCAAGTCAACGCGGCCAACCTCAACAGGATACAGTCCGAAGCTCTCGCGGTATTGCAGGAGTCCTTCAGCGAACTGGAGGGGTTCAAGGTATACGTGCCGCTTGGGCAGGCGTTGGGGTCCAGCATATTCGCGCCCTCAGGCCCGCGCATACCTATCACGCTCTACCCCTACGGCAGCGTGGAGGTGAACGTCAACGACTCCTACGAGGTCACGGGGATAAACCAGACCAAATTTGAAGTCTGGTTGACCGTAACCTGCATGGTCCGGGTAGTCATCCCGCTAATCTCGGCGAGGACCGAGTTCACCACCGACGTCCCCCTGACCACGGTGCTGATCCCTGGCAAGGTCCCGCCGACCTACTTGTCTATCCCAAAGGCTCCGCAATACTAGCTTCCATTCCTGCCACCGTGTACTGTTATAATAGTGCAGGTGTACAGGGGGTGGCCGCGTTGGACGAAGCGATGGAGCGCAAGGTTCAGTCTCTAGTTGAATGGATGCAAGAGAGGGGCGCGGAAGCCGGGGCAAAGGGCGCGGTCTTTGGCGTCTCGGGCGGCATTGATTCCGCGCTTGTGCTCGCTTTGGCCAAACGGGCCTGGCCCCAGAACTGCCTCGGTCTTGTCATGCCGTGCCACTCACTCCCCCAGGACATGGACGACGCTGTGGATGTCCTCAAGCAGTACGAGTGCCCCTACCGGATCGTGGACCTGACAGAGACCTATGAGGCGCTTCTCCGTTCGCTGCCGGGCGAAGGTCCCGGGGATTGCCTCCGGTTGGCTCGAGCAAACCTAAAGCCCAGGCTGCGAATGCTCACACTCTACTACCACGCGAATCTGCTCAACTACATGGTGGTAGGCACAGGCAACAGGGACGAGATCTACGTCGGCTATTCCACCAAATACGGCGACGGCGGCGTCGATATACAGCCGCTGGGGGCCCTGACCAAGGGAGAAGTCCGTGAAATGGCCAGGTACCTCGGAGTTCCTCCTCGGATTGTGGGGAAACCTCCATCGGCAGGCCTCTGGGAAGGACAGACCGATGAGGAAGAGATGGGGATTACCTACAGGGACATAGACGCGTACCTTCTGGGACAAGAGGTTCCGGAGGAAGTAAGGCTCAAGATCGAGCGAAGGCACCGGGCCTCAGAACACAAGAGAAGGACGCCTCCCATCCCACAAATGGATTAGGAGGAACTTACAGTGTCTGGACATTCAAAGTGGCACAACATTAGGCTCAAGAAGGCCAAGACCGATGCCGCGAAATCCGGCATTACTTCCAAGTGCCTGCGCGATATCATGCTGGCCGCCCGGGCGGGCGGCGGGAACCCCGACGCAAACTTCCGGCTCAAGATAGCTATCGAACGCGCCCGCGACAACAATGTGTCCTCCGACAGCATCACTCGCGCCATAAAGCGGGGTATCGGCGAGGGCGACGCCGGCCCGATGGAAGAACTCACCTACGAGGCCTACGGTCCGGGCGGCGCGGCAATCCTTGTCCAAGCGGCCACAGACAACCGCAACCGCACCGCTTCTGAGATCCGGTACATTTTCTCCAAGCACGGCGGGCGCCTGGCGGAGCTCGGTTCGGTAAGCTGGATGTTCGAGCAGAAGGGCGTCATCGAGCTGGACAAAGAGGGCCTCTCTGAAGACGATGCTTTCGCGTTGGCCATTGACGCCGGGGCCGAGGACGTCGAGACCGAGGATGAGGTCTATGAGATCTACACCGCTCCGGCGGAATTGGAGGCAGTGAGGAACAAGATCGAGGCAGCCGGCGTGAAGATTGCGTCGTCGGACCTCACCATGGTCCCCAAGACCACAGTCACCCTTACTGCGGAAGAGGAAGAGAAGATCATCCGGCTCCTGGAGGCTCTTGAGGATCAGGATGACGTCTCCCGGGTTCACACCAACTACGAGGGTCCGGAAGAGTAGAGGACTCTGGCGGATAAGAGCACTGCTGCATAAGCCCTCACTTCCTGGAAAGAATATCTTTCCTGGAGTGAGGGCTTATGGATGGACGCCGCCGAAACGGGCTTAGGGTCACGCTGGCCGTTCTGTCGGTCCTGACCGTGGTCGCCGCCGCGCTGGTGTTGGAGGGAGTCCGCAACGAAGGCTCCGGCAGCGGGTGGCCGTGGTCATTCAGCATGAGGCCCAAGGAAACGGGCACGGCGACCCTGACATACTCGATGAGGTATTCCGGCTGCAAAGACGCGGTTACAAGCGTGACCGAGCTGCCCCAGACAGATCTGCAGGGCGTGGTGGCAACCCTGGCGGGGACGTGGATCGTGGTGGAGTCCACGGAGGACCGTGTCCGGGTTGAGAGGGAGACAAGCGGGTACTGCCCGGTGCACGAGGATTTTCGACTGATCGCGCTCTTTAGGGGAAGTCCCGCTGAGAGACTCCACGTGTGCGTGTTCCGGGGCCAGAAGATAGACCCCGCTTTCATAACCAGGGAAAGGCGCGACCTCACCGAAGACGTGCTGTACCCCCAGGAAAGAGAACGCCTGCGGGCGGGCATCCTGATCACCCGCGAAGATGGCGACCCCCTTGACCTCGATCTCGATGAGAAAGCCGACGCTTACCTGCAGGGCATAGGCGAAGGACGCTAGAGGTATACCTCGCCGCCGCGTAGAAAACCCCCTGCGGAGGCGATGTTTTGCGCGTTCTTGGGATTGATCCCGGCATCGAGAGGACCGGTTGGGGGGTCGTTGACTCCAAGTCCCGCAGCTTTGCCGCGGTTGATTACGGTTGCATAATGACCCCGAAGACCGACGATCTTCCCCAGAGGCTCGTTGCCATCGCAGCCGCGCTGGACCAGATACTCGACCGGCACCAGGTTGACGTGGTAGCCGTCGAGAAGATCTTTTTCGCCAAGAACGCCAAGTCAGCCATAGACGTCGGCCACTCCCGGGGAGTGTGTCTCTACCTCTCCGGGAAGAGGGGTATCCCCATAGAGGAAGTGACTCCTCTCCAGGTCAAGTCCGCGATTGTCGGCTACGGCAACGCCACCAAGGAGCAGGTCGGCGTCATGGTGAAGCAGATACTGGGGCTTTCGAAGATCCCGCGCCCCGATGACACGTGCGACGCGCTCGCCATCGCGGTTACCG
>CAZRRG010000045.1:0-17640 GCA_964602455.1 uncultured Eubacteriales bacterium
CCTCTCCTTATCCTGGCTCTCCTCAAGTAGGTTAAGGTATGTTCTGTATCGTTCCTCGCTGATCCTGCCCTCTTCCACTGCCTTCCTCACTTCGCAAGGATCCTCGGTCTTGTGGAGGCAACGGGGATAGTAACACAAGGGGACGAGTTCCACCATCTCACGGTAGTAGTAGCCTAGCTTGGACGGCTCGCAGTCGATCACGTCGAGCCTCGAGAAACCGGGGGTATCGGCCAGGAAACCGGACTCGCCGATCCTGTACAGCGTGACTCCTTTGGTGGTATGCCTGCCGCGAGAGGCGCGGGACAGCGTTCCGGTCTCCAGATCGGTTCCTATAAGAGCCGACAGGATCTTTGACTTCCCCACACCGCTGGCGCCCGCGAGGACCACCGTCTTGCCTTGCATCGCGTTCTTAAGCTCCATGAGTCCATGGCCCGTGACTGCTGAAGTCGAAACCGCGGTATACCCGGCTTTGCGGTAGATGTCAAGGAGACGCGACACTTCCTCAGGGTCCTCCACGTCCGCCTTGTTGACGCAGACAGCGCCGTCGATCTCCGAGGACTCCAGGTGCACCAGTAGCCGGTCCAGATAGGTCAGGTCCAAAGGAGGCTGCGTCACAGCTGTGACCACAAAGACCTGGTCCACATTGGCGACCGGCGGGCGCACCATGGCGTTCTTCCTGGGTAGAACCCGCTCTATGACAAAGCCGCCGCCCTTCTCCTCGAGGACGACCAGATCTCCGGCGCGGACATCGGCGCTATCCTTGCGAAGCCTGCCTCTGAAGGAACACGTAACCGTCTCGGCGCCCAGCGCCGCCTCGCAGAATGCAGAGTGGACCTTTAGTATTCGAGCCTCCAAAGACCCCAAAGACACCTTCCTTCCCAGAGTTACGGCCTGATTGTCTCGGTCGATATCTTTCCGCCCACGTTTGTTTTCACGGTGGCGATCGATCCCTGCCACTGGAAGGTTACCGTCTGGGGTCCGTCCGTGGGCAGCACCGTCCTGTCGTACACTACCATATCCCTTTGCACGGAGTCGGTGACCGAGATTATCACCCGCACCGGCGTGTTGCCTGACAGTATGTCTTTGGGATGGAACGTCTTCGTGTAGGTGTGCTTCACGACGGGCGGCTCACCTGCCGCGATGACGTTCACCTTGCTGAGCAGGGGTACCTCGGTGCCTGCAGGAGGATCCTGGGATATGACGGTACCTTTGGGCACTCCCGGCGTCTCCTGGTACAATACGACACCCAAGTCCAGAAGGGCCTCAGACAGAGTCTCCTCAACCACGTCGACGTTCAAGCCCGTGAGCGTGGGAACCGTAGTCGTGGTCGGCTCGGCGCCCTGAGAGACCCTGAGGTCGATGACTGTGCCCTTTGCCACGTCCAGACCGCCTGGCACCGACTGGCTGATCACGCGGTCCTTGGGGATGCTGGGATGGTAGACAAACTCAACATCCCCCCTGGTCACTCCCGCGTTCTCGAACTCAACATCGACTTCCAGCGGGAAGATCTTCCCTCTAACATCCGGCACCTTGGCGTAGTCCGGCCCTTTGGATATGGTTACCCAGACGTCCCTGCCGGATTTCGCCCGCTCCCCGCCCAGAGGACTCTGGGAGAGGATGGTGCCTGCGGGCGCCGTGTCGTCGTACTTCTCCCCGGCCACTTTAAGGACCAACCCGGCGTTCGACAGCAGCCTTTGGCCCTCCACCTGGGACCGGCCTACCACATCCGGCACTTCCACTTCCGGATTCTGGAACCACTCCATGAACTGGAACCCGGCCCACGCTACCGCCACAAGCGTGATAGCCATGAGCCCGAGGAACAGCTTTACCGCCAGTGAAAGCGGCTTCCTCTTGCCTTTCGTCTTGGCCACCGTAGCATCCCCTTGGTTCCCTGACGGCGAGTCGTTTGAAGCAGGTTCCCGTGATGGCCCCTCCGCGAGACGAGCCTGCGCGTTCCGTATAGCCGAGAGCATCTCTTCAGCTGTCTGGAAGCGCGCGAGCGGGTCCTTGGCCATCGCCTTGCGGACAAGCTCGTCAACGATGGGCGGGATCGACGGAGCATTCTCCCTTAGGGAGGGCGCGTCTGCTTCAACGTGCTGCAGCGCGACGGCCACTGGACTGTCGCCCGCAAAGGGCTGCCGGCCGGACAGCATCTCGTACAGCACCACGCCGAGGGAGTACAGATCTGACTTAGCCGTAGCAACGCCATTCCTGGCCTGCTCCGGAGAAATGTACGGTGCGGAACCGACAACCATGTCCCTGGTTGTGGTAGACAGAGAGCCCAGGGCACGGGCGATGCCGAAATCGGCCACCTTCGCCCTGCCTTCGGCGGTAAGCAGGATGTTCTGGGGTTTTATATCCCGGTGGATAATCCGCTTCCCGTGGGCGTGGGCCAGAGCTTCGCATATCTCGGAAGCGATCTCCAACGCCCTCCCCACCGGGAGGCGGCCCTTGGATTTCATGTAGTCCCTCAGGGTCTCACCCTCGCCGATGAGCTCCATCACAATAAAGTACAGGCCCTGGTCTTCCCCTACGTCGTAGATGTTGACGATGTTGGGATGGGAGAGTGAGGCTACAGATTGAGCCTCACGCCGGAAGCGGCGGATAAAGTCTTCATCCTCGCTCATCTCGGGCCTTAGGATCTTGAGAGCGACGTTCCGGTCCAGGACCAAGTCGTAGGCTTTCCAGACTACGCTCATCCCGCCTCCGCCGATCTTTTCCAGTATCTTATAGCGGTTTAGAACTTTTCTCCCCGCGATATCTTGCGGCATTGAAGCGTCACCACCTCTTCCCGGCGCCGAATGACGCGGTGACTTCGGGCCAGAGGATGACTACTGTCACATTATCGTAGCCGCCGCGCATGTTAGCGGCAGTCACAAGGTCAGAGGCCACCTGGTCCTTCGGCGATCCGTGGAGCATAGAGAGCACTTCTTTGGAGTTGACAAGGCTTGTAAGCCCATCGGTGCAAAGCACGATGACATCTCCCTCGACGATGTCGACTGGATACAGCGAGACGGAGATGCTCTGCTGTGTGCCCAGCGCGGCTGTCAGGACGTTTCTTCCCGGGTGCTTCATGGCGTCTTCTTCCGTGATGGTGCCGTTTCGCACCAGTTCACCGCTGATGGACTGGTCGTCGGTCACCTGGCGGATGGAGCCGTTTGAGATCACGTAGGCCCTGCTGTCCCCCACATGGCCTACGTAGACCCGGCTCTCACCGTCGCGATGGAGTACCGCCGTAAGGGTTGTCCCCATGCCCTGCACTCCGGCAGACGTGGACGACGCCTCGTAGACCTTGGAGTTGCCGTACGCGATGGCGTTGCGAAGAAGCTCATCGGGCGTCTCTTCGTCCCGGTTGTTCACCACATACTCGGTGCAGTATTTGACGGCAAGTGAGGACGCAACTTCTCCCCCGTTGACGCCGCCCATGCCGTCGGCCACCATAGCAAGCCAAAGACCGTCAGGGAACGACTGAACCGTCCAGGAGTCCTCGTTCTCCGAACGAACCATCCCGCGGGACGTATGCGCGGTCCACTGCAATCCCGGTCCCTCCCAACAGCGCTCCCCGTCTATCTATCCTTGGGGTATGCACGTGCGCCCGACTCCCTCCGGAGTTGGCCGCATGCCGCCTCGATGTTTGCTCCCAGTCTACGACGTACCGTTACCTTCACACGGTTCCCTTCCAGAGTCTCCCGGAACAGAGCCACTCTCGCGGGTTCGGGAGACCTCCACTTCATGCCGGGCACCTCGTTCCACGGGATGAGGTTCACCAGGCAGTCCAGGCCCTTCACCATGGAAGAAAGCCTGTCCGCGTCGGCAGCCCGGTCGTTAACGTCTCTAAGCAGCATATACTCAATCGTAACCCGCTGGCCCGTATTAGTCGAGAACCGCTGAAGGGCCGCGAGCACCGCCTCCAGCGGGTAACGCTTGTTCAGCGGGATCAGCCGATCCCTCGTCTCATTATCGGTAGCGTGAAGCGACAGCGCCAGCCGGGCGCCCTTGCAGTCCTTCGCGTACCTGTCAATGGCCGGCGGAACGCCAACTGTCGACACCGTGACCTTCCTTCGCGAGAGGCCGTAGAGCGCGGGATCGCACAGCCGCTCGATCGCGAGGAGCACGTTGTCGTAGTTCAGGAACGGCTCACCCGTGCCCATGAACACAATGTGTCCGAGCCGTTCTCTTTGGTCCTGGCACATGCCCAGGAACTCGTCAATGATCTCGCCCGCGGAGAGGTCGCGCTCGAACCCCAGGACCGCTGACGCGCAAAAAGCGCAACCGACGGGGCATCCCGCTTGGCTGGAGACGCACCCTGTCAGACCGTACTTGTACGTGAGCAAGACGGACTCGCAGAGGGGTTTCCCCTCTTTACCCCAGAGAAACCTCTTCGCCCAAGCCCCTTCTCCCTCCTGCTTTCGCAGTAGCTGCAACTGCCGGACTCTAGCGGTTTCCGCCAGATATTTCCGAAGAGGCGCGGGGAGATCCGACATCTCATCCCATGAACCCGCGTACTTGCCATAGACCCACGAGAGTATTTGTCTTGCTCTGTAGGGCTTCTCTCCGTACTTCGCGATGTGCTCCGCGAGTTGGCCCGGGTCCATGTCGGTGAGGTTAAGCATGGGTTCACGCCCCCCTTACTGCACATCCGACAAAGAAGCAGTCGGTATCGTGCATGTCGGCCAAAATGTACCTGCACCCTTTGCCAGCGAGGTTGTCCGAGTATAGCACGCCGAAGTCTCCTGACCGCTCCTTCGGATCCAGGGGGAGGAACTCTTTGTGCTCTTCGAGGAATGGAAGCCAGACGCCCTCGTTCTCTTCATAGGTCAAAGTACAGGTGCTGTAGACGAGTACACCGCCCGGCCGCAGGCGAAGGGCCGCGGCCCGCAGAAGGGCCGCCTGCCGTCGCGCCATGGTCGGGATATCTGATCCCCTACGATTCCACCGCAGGTCCGGGTGGCGCCGCAGTACGCCCAATCCGGAACACGGCGCGTCCAGTAGAACCCGGTCAAAGGTGCCCAGCCGGCAGGTGGCATCAGCGTCCGTGGCGTCAAGCGCCGCTGCAGACACGCCCCGCAGGCCTAGCCTCCCGACAGTGTCCTCGATCATGCGTACGCGCTCTTCATCGATATCGGTAGCCACTACTTCGCCGTTTCCGCCTAGCATCTCGGCCAGGTGAGCGGTCTTTCCTCCGGGAGCGGCACAGGCGTCCCAGACCCTGTCTCCGGGCTCAGGAGCGACGGCGGCAGATATAGCCGCGGCGCCCTCATCCTGCACAGTAAACAAGCCCTCGTTGAACCCTGGCAACATAGCGACGGGGGATCCTGAAGGAAGGTGGACGAATGAAGAGGTCGCTCCCTCTACGGCAGCGAGGCCCTCACGACGCAGGAGAGCCATATAGTCATGGCTGGACGCGCGAGATGAGACGAGCCTGAGCGACAGGGGCGGAGGCTCGTTGCTCCTGCGTGCAAGCCTGAACGCGTCGGGAACCCCGAAGCGTTCCACAAACAGCTCAGCGATGAACCTTGGCAGCGAGTACCTGGCCTCGAGGTAACGAACGGGGTCCTCGTCAAGGGAAGGCAACTCCACATGGCCGGCCGCTCTGGCGACGGCCCGCAGCACGCCGTTACAGTACCCCCTCACCCGCCGGTCCTTCTGCAACCTGACAATGGAGTCAACGGCAGCATAGGCGGGGATATCGGTGAAGAGGAGTTGGAAGGCCCCGACTCTCAAAGCCGCGAGCGCTCTAGGTCCCAAAGACGCCAGGTTTCGGGACGAGAACGCCTCGAGATGGCGATCAAGAAGGCCCCGCCACTTCAGTGTCCCGGCGGCAAGCCTATACGCCAGAGCGCGGTCGCGAGGCTCGCCGATGCCCGAGTAATAAGAAGCCCGGGAGGTATCGCCCGTTTCACTCACGATGCGGACAGCTGCCTCCCGGGGATCTTGCTGCACCTAGTCGCGCCTCCCGCGGATAGCGAGGAACCGTAGGAACTGTGCCAGCGCGACCGCCGTGGCGGCCACGTAAGTCAGGGCCGCGGCGTTCAGCATGTTGCCTACCGGCACTACCTCGTTGGGCGCAACGTATCCCGAAACCTCAAGCATATCCAGCGCCCTCTTGGACGCGTTGTACTCAACCGGCAGCGTTATTACCTGGAACACTACCGCCCCCAGGAAAAACAGTAGCCCAAGGTCCATAAACAGGCTGTTGCTGAACACTATCCCCATGAAGAACAGGGGGATAGCCAGGTTTGACCCGATGTTGGCGATGGGGACGAAGCTGTTTCTCAGCGCGAGCGGCGCGTAGCCCACATGGTGCTGCACCGCGTGTCCAACCTCGTGTGCCGCGATGGCCAGGGCGGCCACCGAAGTGCTGTTGTAGGTCCCATCTGACAGCGAAAGCGTCCTGTTCCTGGGATCGTAGTGGTCGCGAAGCTCGCCGGGAACCCTCTGTATCCGGACATCGCCGAGACCGGCGTGCCTGAGAAGGTTGGCGGCTACTTCATACGCCGGCCTTCCACTCGCGGCGTAAACCCTGGAGTACGTCTGGTAGGCCGCTCTTACCTTGCCTTGAGCCCACAACGCGAAGAAGAACGCCGGGAGGACGAAAAGAAAGTAACCGCTGTCATACCAGTAGAACATCAATCTTCCCTCCCCTGGTTACTACCGAATCTGTGGTCTACGTCCTGCCTTCCGGCGAGAAAGGCCCTGGCCGTCATCTTCTTGCCGCCTTCCGGCTGCACTTGGCACACGACCACGACCGAATCGCCCGCCGCAGCTACCGCCCAGTCACCCATGAGTCTCAGAATGGAACCGGGCTTCGCGTTCGCGGGCTTCTCGTGGGGCAGGAGCCTTGTTTCCCATACCTTAATACGCTCGCCGCGCAGCCAAGTAACCGCACCCGGCCTGGGAGAAAGCGCCCTCACCAGATCGTGGATAGCCTTGGCGGGCTTGCCCCAGCCTATAATCTCCTCACCCCTCCGCAGGTGCGGAGCCAAAGTCGCCATACTCTCGTCCTGAGGCACGCGCGGGGCGTCGCCTGCTCTTATCATACCTATGGCCTCCACCAGAGCGTGGGCGCCAAGGCTGGCGAGCCTGGTCTCCAGAGTCCCGTAGGTCTCATCGGGACCTATCTCGACGGACTTCTGAAGCACGATGTCTCCTGCGTCCATCTTCTCACTGAGATGGATTATGGATACTCCGGTCACGGTCTCGCCGTTCATCACAGCCCGCTGCACGGGGTTGCCTCCCCTGTACTTGGGCAACAGAGACGGATGTATGTTGAGCGTAGCCTTCTTGGCCGCGCGCAAGATCTCATTGGGCAGCTTCTGACCAAAGGCGGCCACCACGATGAAGTCGGGGTCCATCCTGCGGACCTCGTCGATGGCTTCGGGAGCCGATATGTCCTCATAGGTGGCCACGGGCAGCCCAAGCGCAAGCGCCCGCTCCTTCACCGGCGTCGGCGTCATGACCTGTTTCCTGCCAACCGGGCGGTCCGGCTGGGATACCACGAGTGTGATCTTTACACCGGACTGGAGGAGCTCCACGAGGGCAGGCACCGCAAAGTCCGGGCTGCCCATGAACACGGCGGTGGGCTGCTTTTCCTCGCCAGGCGCTCCCTCGACCGGCTCCTCATCCTTGCGGACTTCCGCGATCGTCTCGGCGCGGTCGATGTACAGGATCCCGTCCAGGTGGTCGATCTCGTGGCAGAGAGCTCTGGCAAGAAAGCCTTCTCCTTCGACCCAGATATCGTGGCCGTCCCGGTCCAGCGCCTTCACCGTCACCCGCAAAGGGCGCTCAACCTCGCCAACGTATCCCGGCCAGCTGAGGCAGCCTTCCCAGTTCAGCTCGGATTCGGCGGAACGGGACACGATCTCGGGGTTCACCAGGAAATAGGGGCCCTCGCCCACATCCACGACTACCATCCTCTTCGATATCCCCACCTGGGGAGCGGCAAGTCCGGCGCCCGACTCTTCCCTCATCGTAAGAAGCATCTTATCCAGGATCTTGCGTATGGACGCGTTAACGCGCTGCACAGGTTTGGCCTTCTTCCGGAGCACAGGGTCTCCGAAGCGGACTACCTCATAAACATCCAAGGGGCATCACCTTTCATGGCTACGGTAAACGTCTATGCGGGCTTGTGTCAAATGGAGTCCACCTGCACCGATACCTTTACCCCGCTGGAAACGCGGCTCTGAGCCTGCTTGTGGAGGTTGCAGAGTTGCCGCGAGTCCCTTCCACGCAGCCCAACCTGGTACCAGTACTCGCCGCGCGCCTTGGGCTTCGGCGAGGGGCTGGGGCCCAACACCTGCGCGCCGGGGTCAGCCAACCGGACCGCACCGGCGTAGGACTCAGCCGCTTCATGCACCCGCTCCAGCTTCTTGCCGTGAAACTGGACCCGCACGAGAGTCCCGAATGGCGGGTATCCGAGCGCCTTTCTCTGCATGAGTTCTTCCCGGTAATAGGCCTGGGGATCTGCGGAACCTCTCACGCCCAAGTTCTCGGGATTGAGGGTCTGGACGATCAGAGAGCCTCGCGACACAGCAGGATCGACCAGTTCCCGCAGCGAGCAGAGAAGGTGGTACACCTGCTCTGAAGCCCGGAAGTCGGGAAGGTTCAGTATGGTGTCGGTGGATAGCACGCCCACGGTTGTCACGCTCGGCATTCCGGTCCACCTCAGTACAGCGGAGGTGGCAAGAAGGCAGGACGGCGAGGCGGCCCCGAAAGATGAAATAACTTGCCTGGGGTGAGCTTCCTTGGCTGACTCCTTGTCCAGCGTGTAGATGGGCACATCCGGAAAGAGGCGCCGGAACTCGGATTCTGCCCGGCCAATCCCGAAACCTGCGAAGTACCAATCGCTTCCGCCGCATTTAGGGCAAAGGTCAGGAGCCTGGACCCGCCGGCCGCACGTATGGCAGACCAAGACGTTGTCCTTTGCGTGAAACGCCATAGGTAGGCTGCACGCTTCGCACAGCAGAGTGTTGCCGCAATCGCGGCATGTGACCTGCGTAAAGTCGCCCTTGCGGTTGATGAGCAGGACTGCCCTCCCCGAGGACGAGAAGGTCTCTCTGAGAGTCGAGACCAAAGGCTCCGCCATAACGTTGCGGCCCCTCTTCTGACTCCT
This sequence comes from uncultured Eubacteriales bacterium, assembly GCA_964602455.1. Lineage (GTDB taxonomy): Bacteria > Bacillota > Sulfobacillia > Fermentithermobacillales > Fermentithermobacillaceae > JBBDIP01. Next base: position 9,113 of record CAZRRG010000045.1, read on the forward strand.
AAGGTCAACTATGTGTACCGGCGGCAAGGTGGGCTCCGGCTTTTGAGCCTCAACGATGATTGTTCCCATGCCCGCCCGTCCCACAGAGGCCACAGTTGGGTGGCTCGATCCAAGCGCAACCAGGCAACCCTCTATACCGGCGCGCCACACGGCCACCTCGCGGGCATCGTAAGAAGGCGCCTCAGGGGACTTATAGGACTCCGAGGACTCCTCTTCGACAATAATGACGCCGGGACTGCGCACAGGCGCGAAGACTGCGGCTCTGGTTCCAACTGCTATGTGCTTCTCGCCCTTCTGAAGTGCAAGGTGAGCGGCTCGTCTTTGAAGGCCGGTGAGTTCCGAGTGCACCAGCTCGACGTCGGCGCCGAACGCGTCCCTGAGCCTCGACGCGGCGTCTTCCAGCACCTTTAACTCGGGAACCAGGACAATCGCCCCTCGCCCCTCTGACCGGGCCTGGGTGATAAGGCTAGTGTACCGCTCCCACCTGTAGGCGCTGTCGCCCCAGATAAGCGACGGAGCGGTCGCACCGGACGCGCCGGAGTCATCTTCAGGAATTTCCCACTGCGCAGTGCCTTGCGCCCCTATTGATTCACTGCCTGGCAGCTCCTCCTCGCTACCCCGGGACGCGACGGCCTTCGCTCTGGGGACGAACGACGGCCAAAGCAGCGAGAGGCTCGAGGAAAGCGGCACGCAACACCGTTCGGCCAGGACACGGGCGAGCCGCATGAGCTGGGGATCTGGCAAAAAGCCGAGATCGTAAGCGTACTTGACAGGCTTTACCTGCATCTCAGGCTGTTGAGTGCTCACTGCCACAACGAAGCCGTCGGCCTCGCCGGAACCGAAAGGCACTCTTACCTTAGCTCCAGGGGCAACAAATACATTGTCCGGCAGCTCGTATGTGAACTGCCGGTCCAAGAGGGCTGGGACATCTACTATCACGTCGACGAACCGCCTGGACATCGTCATTGTCCCCGGCCGTCCGCTTTACTCTTGCGGCTCTGTATGCGGCTCTTCCGACTCCGGCGTACCTTCAGTCTCCTGCGGACCAGGTTCCACCGGGGCCTGCACGTCCGACAGGACTTCGCGGGCCTTCGGGACCACCCTCACGGCGCCGCTCTCGATCTCCTGGAGCGCGATTGTGACAGGCTTGTGCGCAAGGACCACTCCAGGATCCCTGCGGCTTATGATCTGTCGTGCTCGTTTTGCTACCGCCACGACCAAACTGTACTTGGATTCAACAACTGGCTGATTCTCCGGCTGCCGGTTGATCATCTGCTGTCCTCCTTGACGTTCCGGCGGAAAGCGCAACTATGTAGCCCGGCGAGCCCGCTCTCCCGCCACAATGGCGGATAGCCTTGCTTGGGCCCTGCCAATGTCAGCATTGATAATAACATAATCGAAGGGCGAGAGATCCGACATTTCGCCCTCGGCGCTACGCAGGCGGACCTCCATATCCTTCTCGCTTTCGGTCCCTCTGCCGCTTATCCTACGCCGGAGCTCCTCAACCGACGGCGGGAGCACAAATACAAAGACCCCGTCGGGATATACCCCTCTCAAGGTCCTCGCCCCTTGTACGTCCTTTTCCAGGATGACGTCAACGCCGGACGCCAGGGTCTCTTCGATGTCCCTGCGGGGAGTACCGTAGAAGTTCCCGTATACCTCGGCCCACTCAGAGAGCTCTCCCGAGTCTTTCATGCGGGAAAATTCTTCCCTTGACACAAAGAAATAATCCACTCCGTCGACTTCCCCAGGTCTGGGAGCCCGAGTGGTGACGGAGGGACAAAACCGGATCTCATTATTATCCGCCAGGAGGGCTCTGCGAAGGGTCCCCTTCCCGCACCCTGACGGAGCAGTTATGACGAACAGAAGTCCTCTGGACATGATCTCTCTATTTCTCGTCAAGTCGTGAGACGACTGTCTCCGGGTTCACGGCGCTCAAGACGACGTGGCCCGAATCAGTGACTATCACCGCGCGAGTGCGCCGGCCATGAGTGGCGTCGATGAGCATCCCTCTGTCGCGGGCCTCGGAAACAACCCTCCGGATCGGTGCGCTTTCAGGCGAAACCATGGCAACAATGCGGTCTGCCGAAACGATATTCCCGAAACCGACCGAGACCATGCGGATGCCCAACCAGGAACCTCCCGATTACTTCTCGAGGAACCTCGCCAGCAAGGCCTCTTTCTGTCTCTTCCCGAGACCCTGCACTCTGCGGGACTCGTCGATGCCGACTTCCTCCATAATCTTCTCAGCCTTGACCTTCCCCACTCTAGGCAGAGACTTCAGAAGGTACGACACCTTCATGCGCTGAACCACAGGATCCTTGCGTCCGGAGATGAGGTCCGCGAACTTCACGTTCCCCTTCTTGAGTTTGGCCCGAAGCTCTGCACGGGCCCTTCTCATGGTCTGCGCCTTCTCGAGCGCCTTCTTCTTCTCAGCCGGAGTCAAACTGGGAAGCGCCATGTTTCTCCCTCCTCACAGATTTTGCCATTCGGCTTTATGCTGCTCTCTCTTTGCCTACGCCCACGAGACCCGTTATTCGCTCCATTTGCCAAAATTCCTCTTTTTATGCCAGCCCACGCCCAATAAAGTCCAAAAAAGACCGCCGGAGGTCCCAAGTTGGGGGTCGAACGACTCATCATGCCCCTATCGGGCGTAGCTCCAGAATGCGTTCCTTCCGGCAAGGAGTTCCAGGTACATGGCGTGCGACCAGGCAAGAGGCAGCACAGACCTGGGCTCGCCCGAGACACAGTCCAGTTGCTCAGGCAAGAGTCCGCTCTCTCCCGCCGCATCCTTGAACCAGCCAATATGCTCAGAGAACTCCTCGTCCGTAAGCTGGCCGAGCCTCCGGCCGCATAGCGCGCGCCAAGCCGTCGTGACGGGCCACGGGTTGCCTGGCGCGTTCCCGGCCTCTTCCGGCCGGCAGTACCAGTCGCCTGCGTACCGGGCATACCCGGGAACCTTCCGCCCGGGAAGCAATACTCCGAGAGCATCGCTGACCCGCTTCCATGTGATCACACACCTACGGAGCATCGTACCTGCCAGATGGTCCGATCCCACTCCCTCCAGTAATTCCGCTGGCACAACAAGGGGTATCAGGAAAAGGCTTGCATCCGGAGTCCAGTCGGCCTTTGGACAGCCATCGCCTGCAAGCCCGTCGGCGAGCCCCCGGCAAAAACCGTCTTCATCTCGGGAAAGGTGCTCAAGCAGTCCCTCCAGCAGGAGCCGAGCCGCGGACAGAAACTCCTCCCGGTCGTCGCTCAAGGATAGATCCCCGGCGATCTCGGCCGCCGCATGCAGCGCCCCGACGCAGGCCGCCTGGGTGAAGGAGTATATGCCCCGCCTCTCTTCCCACAGGTCATACGAAGGACGGACCAGCCTTCCCCCTGCGGTTGTGTAGGAGGAGATGAACCGGGCCGCCTTTCGCAGGAACGGGCGGTACACAGCCTCGAGAGTATCAACGTCTCCTGTGTGAAACCTGTAGTCGCCTGCGAGGAACACAGACAGGGCGACCTCGTCCTCTTGCACAGGCAGGTTGTCGTCCTCATGGTTCCACGAGTGCCAGCCCGAGCCCCGGGTACCGTCCACCCGGTGGCGTTGCCAGAAGAACCCCCCGGGGTCTATGGATCTCGCGCAGAACCTCAAGTATCGCCGCGCGTACCCAGGCAGTCCGGTCCGCAGCAGCGCCCCGGCGCACATGGCGGCGTCCCTGTGCCAGACATACCTGTAGTGGTCCCTGTAGTCCCCTTGGATATCGGTGTCGCACGACGCGACTATGCCGCCTCCCCGGTCGGCGTGAGAGACTACCGTCATCACCGACACCCGCTGTTCGTCTCCCAGCCGGCTCCAGCGCCTAGCGGACCTCTCCCGGACCAGCGACGGGCCACCGGCCTCATCGAGGCAACGGTCCGCCTCCTCCCTGGTGTTACCGAAGGCTACCAGGAGTTCAGCCCGCAGGCGCGATGTCCCATCTGATCGGATCACTACCGCACTCTCGATAAGGCCGTGATCCACAGAGTTCCCGTGGATTGCGCCTGTATGCGGGCACACCCGGACGCCGCCGTCCCGGATCTTGGACACTACAGCGGTCGCTGGTTGCTCGTCCTGCGAACCCGCGCCTCCACGCAACTGAAGACCGATCCAGCACCTGCCTTTGTAGTGATAGAGCCGCTCTGCCCTGCTATCCCACGCGGCGCAATCCCCGACCGTGTTCTCGTCCAACGTAAGAGCCCAGAGCCAGTACAGGCACATGGGCCCCTCGTCCTGAGAGCACCGCACATCCACAGTCCGCGCCCATACCGGCGCAAAGGGATCCACGGTGTCGGTCACTGCCACTGTTATGCCATGCTCGCTGTTCTCCGCCCGCCAGTCAAAGGACATGCCTCTGCCATAGGCGCCGCTCACACTCCAACCCTGCCCGCCCACAGCCAAGAGCGTACCTGGCCTCCAGACCAGCAGCCTGCACTCACGGCCTTCCTGGACGTGGTTTCGCAGGCCGACCCTTGGCCAGAACATCTCCCGGAGCCTCATTTCCCCGTCGAAACCCAAAGCCAAGGACCCGTTCCCAAGATATGCCCTCCGCATAGGCGGCACCGCCCCAAAACAGAATAGACCACGAGGTACTGCTCATATCATGTGCGACTTCGGGAGGAATCCTACTCGTGCTCTGGTTCTATGCGTTGACTGTCGCTGCGGTGGCTCTCTCCTTCTGGTTCTACCGGGAGCGGCTTGGAAGCCGGCCCCAGGCGGGCGAAAGGGAGCGCACTTTCACAGAAGCGTCTGCGGAGATCGGGGCGCCTCCCGAGGCCGTGGACGATGGATCCTTGCGCGGCAAGGAGCTGCGGAAGGACAACCTGTCTAAGGAAGTCGAGCTCGACTGGGAAGCATCCGATCTCATAGAGACCCAGCCTGGCGCCGATGCCCGTTACCGGGACCCCAGGGAACGAGACTACGTCCTGCCCGAAAGATACGGCATGGACCGCCTCGTCCTGATGGCCAGGGACCCACGGTGGCTCTATGCCTACTGGGAGATGGCCAGCGATCGCTACCAGGAACTCCGGTCTCGCAGGCTGGATGAATGGGGCCTCTCCCGGCCCGTCCTGAGGCTCTACGATCTCTCGGAGGAGTCGCCGGTCCACCGGGTCGTCGACGTCGAGCTCCAGGATGACGCGGAGAACTGGTACGTGAGGCTGAACAGACCCCGTCACCGCTTCGTCGCGGAGATCGGCAGGATCTTCCCCGACGGTTTCGTCCCTCTGCTGCGCTCCAACGAAGTCCAGCTTCCTCCCGATCTGCCGTCTATGGAGATCTCCGAAGAGTGGGCGCCTGTAGACTGGGAGGGCAAGTACGGCCGGTACGCCGGCGCCGTCGGAGTGAGCTCCCCCGGAGTTTGGGGGCGCTAAGGTGAAGCAGAAGAACGGTTTTCTGGCGGTAGTCCTTCACGCCCATCTGCCCTATGTGAAGCACCCGGAACTGGAGGATTCTCTTCAGGAACGGTGGCTCTTCCAGGCTCTTACCGAGTGTTACATCCCGCTCCTTACGGCGTTTGGGCGGCTGGTGGCGGACCGTATCCCCTTCCGGGTCACGGTCTCCCTCTCGCCGCCTCTCCTGGAGATGCTCGCCGACCCGCTGCTCAGGCGGCGATACAAGCGGTACCTGGATACGCTACTTGAGCTTGGCGAAAAGGAAGTGCGCCGGACCGCTTCCGATGGCCCGGTGAACCGGCTGGCCCGGGACTACACCGAACAGCTTTCAGAGATCAAGCGCCTGTACAACGAGGTCTACAAGGAAGACCTAGCCGGCGCGTGGGAAGACCTCTCCAGGGTCGGAGCGGTAGAACTTATTACATCTGCGGCAACCCACGGATACCTGCCCCTCCTCCTCTCCGACAGGGCCGTGGGAGCGCAGATCCGGACCGGCCTCTCAGCGTTCCGGCGCCACTTCGGCGAGAATCCCAAAGGGTTCTGGCTTCCCGAATGCGCCTACTGCCCCGAGGTGGAGCCATACCTCCGGGAAGAGGGCGTCAGCTACTTCATTCTCGAGACCCACGGGGTGCTGCTGGCGAGGCCCAGGCCTAAGTTCGGTTTCCACGCCCCTATCGTAACGCCGCATAGGCTGGCAGCCTTCGGCCGTGACCCGGACTGCTCCAAGCAGGTTTGGAGCGCCGATGAGGGTTACCCCGGAGACGGGGCGTATCGCGATTTCTACCGGGACATCGGCTACGAGTTGCCTGCGGCTTACCTCGGAAAGGCACTACCGTCCGGGCAGAAAGCTCCCACGGGGTTCAAGTATCACAGGGTTACCGACAGGCGCAGCGAGTATAAGGAGATCTACAACCCTGCCGATGCCCGCGGGAAAGCAGCCGAGCACGCGGCCAACTTCCTTTTCTGGAGGGAACGGGAGGCAGAGCACTACAGGGCTCTGAACGGGCGTCCCCCTATTATGGTGGCTCCTTACGACGCCGAGCTCTTCGGCCACTGGTGGTACGAAGGCCCCGTGTTCTTGGAGAACCTGTTCAGGTTCGCCGCGGCGGGCAGCAGCATCGCTACCGTAACGCCTACCGATTACCTAGCTCTGTATCCGGTAAACCAGGTAGCGGAGCCGGCAACGTCCAGCTGGGGTTACAAGGGATACAACGAGGTCTGGCTTGAGGGCTCAAACGACTGGGTCTACCGCCATCTCCACGCCTGCCAGGACAGGCTCGCAGACGCCATGGCCAGGCACCGCGACGCTCTAGGCCTCTCGCTGCGGGCACTCCACCAGGCAGCCAGGGAGCTGCTGCTCGCCCAGGCCTCAGATTGGCCGTTCATCATGAAGACCGGCAGCGTTCCCGAATACGCGAAGTCGCGCTTCACGAACCATATTGGCAGGTTTTCCGAGCTGCTATCCCAGGTGGAAGAGGGGGCCGTCGATCCTGTGCTCCTGGGACGGCTTGAGGAGGCGGACGGGATCTTTGCCGGGTCCGACCTCCGGAGTTCTTGGCTGGAAGCCGGAGCCGTCTAGGGAGGCCTGGTCTTGGTGTCAGACCGCGACGGGCAAGAGAGGTCTCAGAACCTTAAGGAACTCGGCGTTCAGAAGGTGCCGGACCATAAGAGCAGCATCTTCTGCCTGCCGATCATCGGGCAGATAGAGGGCCACATCGTTCTGCCCTCCCAAAACAAGACCACCAAGTACGAGCACGTCATCCCACAGTTGGTGGCCGTTGAGGAAAACCCCGAGGTCACGGCTCTTCTCATTCTCTTAAACACCGTAGGCGGTGACGTGGAGGCGGGCCTGGCCATCGCCGAACTGATAAAAAGTCTCTCAAAGCCCACGGTATCCCTCGTCCTGGGCGGCGGCCACAGCATAGGCGTACCAATAGCGGTGGCGGCGCGGCACTCCTTCATCACCGACTCCGCCACAATGACGATCCACCCTATCAGGCTGGCAGGTACCGTCTTGGGAGTCCCCCAGACCTACGAGTACCTCGAGAAGATGCAGGACCGCGTCATAAGGTTCGTGACTGCAAACTCCGCCGTGACCGAGGAGCGCTTTCGCGAGCTGATGTTCAGGACAGGAGAGCTGGCCCGGGACATTGGCACCGTCCTCGTGGGGAAGGAAGCGGTAGACGCAGGGTTGATCGACGGCGTAGGAGGACTCGCCCAAGCGGTAGGCAAGCTAAGGGAGATGTGTAGGCAAGAAGGGCTGGATGACTGCCAGACCGGCGGTCAGACTGACCGGAGCGAAGCCCCTCAGCAAACGGCAAAGCCGCCTTCGGATCAAGAGATCTCCCAGGACCCCGCTAAGCCTCCGGAGGAGTGATATCTTTGGTACTCTACTCCATATACCCGCCCGAGACTGTGCTAGGGCAGGGAGAGACCTCCGAGCCCCGGTACTTCACTGTTGAGATGGACGGCAGGGCATTCGTCCTCGAGATGAAGGACGGCAGAGCCCAGATCGTCCGCCTCCTGTCCGCCAATCCCCGCGATTACCTGGACTCAAGGTGGCAACCGGGAACAGTTTTCAACTTCGGTCCCCACCCTCAAACTTAGTCGCCCCTTCTGCGTAATAGGGTGACGTAAGGAGTAACTGAGCGGAGGGCGAAGGAAAATGAGGCTTGGATGCCTTGGGATCATTCTTCTCTCGGTTGGCGGGTTGTTCCTCATCTTTGGACTCCTGGGAGGCATTGTGGGGATCGGCTTCGGGATCGTGGGAGGAGTCATCCACGCCGTGTTCTCCATAATCGGCGGAGTGCTCTCCGCGATCGGCGGGATTTTCCGGGCCATATTCTAGTTGCCCCAGGATCACATAGCGAAGGGTAGCAGCCAAGGACGCCGCCCGGTGCGGCGTCCTCTACATTAGTAACGGACCTGCGCCCAGGAAGGGTACGCTCCGTAGATGGTCACCGGCGTACCGATGGTGACATACGGGTAGATGGTCTCCACATCCCAGTTGTGCATGCGGATGCACCCGTTGGACACATACCCGCCGATGCTCCAGTCGGCGTTTGTCCCGTGGATCCCGTAGTTGCCGTACGGGATGGATAGCCCGA
>CAZRRG010000046.1:0-17377 GCA_964602455.1 uncultured Eubacteriales bacterium
GGTGCTTGTCCTCGTCAGCCGGCAGGACCCACTGGCAGGTCTCTATGACTATGGGACCTCCTCTGCCCCTAGGTGTGCAGACAGTGCTCGTAGCCGCCACGTGGAGCGACGTCAGTCGCTCTGCTTCCCTCTCCTTCCAGCGGGCGCAGGAGATGTGGCTGGATCCGTGGGTGGATCCAAACCCTGCTTCGTGGGGACAACAACTCAGCCTATGGTGCAGTGCCCCGGCCGCCGTGGAAAGCGCAGCCGTAACTCTCTTCGGAAGCACGTTAGTCATGGAGCAGGCTTCTGCCGGAGTATGGAAGGCAACATCGCGTGTTCCATGGGGTATCGAGCCCGCTCAATACCCTGTGCTGTTCACCGTGAGGTCGCCGACGCATGAGATGAGCTCGGGCGTCCTCCTTACCGTGAACGGTCCTGATACGTCAGGGCTGGCGTATGTCTTGACCAAGTAACGGCCGGCTTTTCTCTGAGACCGTGCTGACGGCTTTCACCATATCCTTGTAGGGTACCGAGAGCGATCGATCCTCGAGGGGCCTCGTTGCGAGGGCAGCGCGGTAGTACCGGCTAGCCCCGGCAGTATCGCCTTTGGCGTCGGCGGCTCTCCCGGCCCAGTACAGCGCGTCCGGGTGTGATGGAATGGATCTGAGAGCGGCCTGGGCCTCCCGGTGTGCGGCGTCGTTGTCGCCCATAGTCAGGTAGAGTTCGGCAAGCCCAACCCGCGGTTCGGGTGAGGAAGGCACCCGTTCAGCCGCGCGCTGGTACGCTGAGGCAGCGGCGGTCATCTCTCCCTTCGCCTTCAGCGCTTGGGCCAAGGCCAGATCGCCAAGCGGGCGCACGGAAGGAGGCCCCGATTGCGCTGCACGGGTTGCCGCTGCCACCGCTTCGTCATGCCTGCCAAGCCGGGTGAGCGTTCTAGAGAGGAGTGCCCAGATGAAAGGATCGTGGGGCCGCTTTGACCTGGCTTCCTCCAAGAGTCGCGCGGCATCTTCGTAGTCTCCTTCTCCATAGGAGAGGCTGGCAAGCGCACATATGCCGTCAACCGTGGCCCTTTTTGTGTCTACGACTTTTCTGTACCTGCTCCTTGCCTTTGAGTAATCGTGGAACACGTGCCGGTCCAGGAACCCCAAGTGTTCGTAGAGTATTTCCGGCGCGAGAAGCCAGCCTGCCAGGATCCAGAGCAAGGGAATCGCGGTTGCCACCCGTCCATCCAACAGGCCGGCAGCCCAAAGGCCGATGCCCCCCGCCAAGATCAGGACCATGACAACATTCCACCAGTGCCTGGCCGAAAAGCGAAGCGGTTCCCTTATCATCTTCGTCCCCCCTGGGATAGTATGGCCAGTCTTGGAGGCGAGGCTGCTCGCCAGGGGCGCACGGCGATGCCGGCGTACGAAAAGACCATGGCCTCCCACCTCATGGGTAGGAGGCCATTATCGAAGGGTGGCGATGATTCTTATGCCAGGCTGCCGGTCCCCAGGTTCACTGCCTTTTCCGTAAGGAGCTCGGTGTACTTCATACCTGCTCCGGTGTTGAGCACCAGCACCGAGTCGCCGGCGCCGACCAGGCCCTGCTCCTTAATCTTCTTGGCGCCGAGCACAGCCGCAGCGCCCTCGGGGCAGATTAGCGCTCCCTCGGTCTTGGACAGCTGCTTCCAGGTGGCCAGTATCTCGTCATCTGGCACCGCCACGCAGGTGCCGCCCGACTCGCGGACTGCCTCAAGCACGAGGAAGTCACCCAAAGCCGACGGGACCCTGATTCCCTCGGCGACGGTGTGGGCGCCCTGGAAGAACTCGGCCTTGTCCTTGCCTTCGTTGTAAGCGCGGACGATAGGAGCGCAGCCTTCCGCCTGCACGCAGATCATCTTGGGAAGCGGGCCGGGCAGCCAGCCAAGCTCCTGCAGCTCCTTGAACGCCTTCCACATCCCGATGAGGCCTACGCCGCCACCGGTCGGGTAAATGATCGCGGCGGGCATTCTGCCAGAGAACTGCTCCCAGATCTCGAGCCCCATCGTCTTCTTGCCCTCAATGCGGTAGGGTTCTTTGAGTGTGGCCGCTTCGAACCAGCCGTTCTTTGCCGCGGCTTCCTTGATGACGCGACCCGCGTCGGAGATAAGGCCCTTGACCAGATACGTATCGGCGCCGTAGGCCATGCACTCGGCCTGGGTAGTCGCGGGAGCGTCTTCCGGCATGGCCACAACCATCTTCAGCCCTACCCGGGTGCAATAAGCTGCCCATGCAGCCCCGGCGTTGCCGTTGGTGGGCATCGCCACGGTCTTGACTCCGAGTTCCTTTGCCCTGGAGACGCCGACGGCCGCTCCACGGGCCTTGAACGTACCGGTCGGGTTGAAGCCTTCGTCCTTTATCCACAGTTCCTTGAGCCCGTATTCCTGAGCCAGCTTGGGCACCTGATAGACCGGAGTGCCGCCCTCGCCAAGAGTAATCCTGTTCTTGGGGTCGACCACAGGCAGGAGTTCCTCATAGCGCCACAGGCCCTCCGGCCTCTTCGAAAAGACCTTGGGGTCCACTTCCTTGGCCATCTTCGCGAGGTCGTATCTGACCAGATACGGGGTTCCGCACTCGCAGAGATTGTGCAGTTTCGACGGGTCCGCCTTCTTCTTGCATCTGGGGCACTCAAGTTCTTTCAGATATGTAGCCATCGATGTACCCTCTTTCTTCATGGAGTGCTTGCGTCTTCCTTCGTCATCGGGGCCGGCGGTTCCTCCAGGCTGATCCTGCCGAGCTTCCCTTCCCTGAATGCGTGGATGAACGCCTTACACGCCCGGTCGATGTCGACGATCCCGCCGGTCCGGAGAAAGCCTCGCTGCCTTCCAAGCTCCGTGATGAGCGCAAGTCGCGGATTCTCATCCTGGCCTTCCGCCTCGCTCCCCTGTGCCTGCAGTAACCTGCCTGCGATCCACATGGCGAGGTCGCCCGCGTCATACCGCGTCTCAGGCACGGCCCAAACCGCGGCCAGCTTCAGACACGCCTCGCCTTTCACCTGTGACGTCTCAACCACTCCGGGGGTATCCAGCACCTCCAGGAAGCCTCGGCCGCGCAGCCAGTGGCTGCCGCGGGTGAGCCCGGGCTTAGCTCCAAAGGGCGCTTTCTGCGTACCCAGAAGACGATTTGCCAGTGACGACTTTCCGACGTTGGGCGGCCCGAACAGCATGAGGCGCAAGGGCCGTTCAGATGTGCCTTCCGGCCGTCTCTCGTTCAGCTCGTCCCGCCGCCGTCTGAGGAACGCCAGAAGTGGCTCGACACCGTCACCTGTGCTGCAGTCCACCGCGAACGCGGGCATCTCCCGTTTTCGGAAGTGCGCGAGCCAAGCTGCAGTGACCGCGGGATCAGCGAGATCCGGTTTCGCTAGGATGTATACGCGCTTGCTTCTGGTCAGGAAGGGTCCTGCGAGCTTCACCGAGGTCGCGGGTATCCGTGAATCGCACAAGAAAAGAAACACATCCACCAGGTCCAGAGTCCTCCGACTCGGTAGACCGGGGTGGATGGGTCTTTGCTCGCTCTTGGAGCGGCCCCTTACTTTAGGAACCCTGCGGTTTTGAGAGGCCATACCCGGAACACGGCCTTTCCGCGGACTAGGCTCAGTTTGACCGGACCGAACTCACGGGAGTCCTCACTGTTGGCTCGGTTGTCGCCCATGACGAATACCGTCCCCTCCGGCACCACCGTCGGGCCCATGTTATAGAGGCCCGGGAACTGCACGAAAGGCTCCGATACTTGCTGCCCGTTGATGTACACGCGTCCCATTCGCATTTCCACGGTGTCGCCCGCTATGCCGACCACTCGTTTAACGTAGTCCTTTTCGGGGTTGAGCGGGTACCTGAACATGACGATGTCGCCGCGCTTCGGCTCGCCGAACCTGTACGACAGTTTCGAGATGAACAGCCGCTCACCGGTCCAAAGCGTGGGCTCCATGGAGGGTCCATTGACCACGTAGGGCTCGATGATGAACCCCCGGACCAGCACCGCGATTACGAGAGCGGCGACAACCGTCTCTAGTATGTCACGGACAGTTCTGTCCATGATCTACCGCTTCTGTTCGGCGATCCTAGCAGACTTGCCTGACAGCCCACGAAGATAGAACAGCTTCGCGCGACGGACGCGGCCTCTGCGCACAACCTCAATGTGATCGATCCTCGGCGAATGAACCGGGAAAGTCCTCTCCACGCCGATGCCGTACGAAACGCGCCTCACCGTGAATGTCTCCCTGGCTCCGCCCCTCTGGCGGCCTATCACGGTGCCCTCGTAGACCTGAATCCTCTCACGCCCGCCCTCGACGACCTTGTAGAAGACCTTGACGCGGTCCCCGGGTCCGAAGGCAGGAATGTCCTTCTTCATCTGCGATTCCTCAAGTAGCTTCAGAACGTCCACATATATCACTCCTTAACCGACGTAGCCTCTTCATCCATTACTTCCTGAAGAGCCAACCTATCTTCAAACGTAAGCGTCGCGGACCGGAGCAGGTCAGGCCTTCTCCTGTACGTCCTCCGAAGCGCCTCTTTGCGTCTCCACCGGTACACCGCCGCGTGGTCACCTACCAGGAGCGCTTCCGGAACCGGCATGTCCCGGAAGACCGGCGGTCTCGTGTACTGGGGCCCTTCCAGGAGCCCGTCCGAGAACGAATCCCTGTGAGCCGACGCGTCGTCACCCAGTACGCCGGGTATGAACCTGGACACTGCGTCCATCACGGCCATCGCCGCGATCTCCCCACCTGTTAGAACGAAATCACCGATGGACAGTTCCAAGTCCGCGGCGGCCCTTATCCGCTCGTCGAACCCCTCGTAGTGGCCCGCCACCAGACAGATCTCCTCGTGCCCGGCCAAGTCCTTGGCGAGACTCGAATCGAAGGTCCTGCCTTGGGGTGAGAGCAACACCACGAAAGGAGGTTTTCCGGCTTTCTCCCTCACCCAGTCAAGAGCCGCGTACACAGGTTCCGGCCGGAGCACCATCCCCGGACCTCCACCGTAAGGGTAGTCGTCCACAGTACGGTGGGCATCAGTCGTGAAATCTCGCGGGTCCACCAGTTCCACCGTAAGATGCCCCGCCGCCTGGGCCCGCTTCATTATGCTTGAGCCCAAGACACCCCCGAACATGCCGGGGAACAGGGTTACGACGTAGAACTTCACTTCTGGAACCCTCCGGCTCCCTGAGCAAGGGAGGCCATAACTGCCTGGCCTTCCCTGATCTCAACGACCCGGCCGTCTTCAACCACGATCTCCGAGGATAGCACCAGGGGCCAAATGTCTCCGACTCTGAGCTCCCAGAACCCCTGGATCTGCCCGCGGACGATCTCCTGACCGTCCTCCAGCTTCGCGATCTCCTTCAGCTGCCGGACTAGGTCGTCTTTCCTCGCCATAAGGTCGGAACGCTCTTTCTCGCTGCCTGCCTTGGCGGCTTCCGCATCCAGTTCCCTCATGGCCTTCTGAGTTTCAGCGGCCAGCTGGGAACGCAGATTCGGGGTCACCCTCGACTTTACGGTCACGGCCCTTGAGATGAGCACCGACTTTACCTCCGTAACTGCTACTCCAGTATCTCTACCGTCGCGCGCTTTCCTTCCTTCGCGGCCGCAGCCTGCGTGAGGCTCCTTACCGCATGGATCACGCGACCTTTTTTGCCGATGATTTTGCCCATGTCCTCGGGAGCGCAGCGGACCTCGATGACCACTGCACGTTCGCCTTCGGTTTGGCTAACCTGGACCTTATCGGGTTCATCAACAATGGACTGTACGATGAATATAACCAGGTCCCGAAGCATACGAGTCTCCTCCTCTCGGCCTTTACTTCGCCTTCTTTGCCGCGAACTTCTCAAGCACTCCCGCGCGGTTCAGAACCGTCTTCGCCGTAGGAGTGGGCGTTGCTCCGCGTTCCAGCCAGAGAAGAGCCTTCTCTTCGTGGACCTTGAAGGTGGCGGGGTTCACCGTCGGGTCGTAGTACCCGAGCTCCTCAATGGGCTTGCCGTCGCGCTGGGTGCGGGAGTCCGCGACCACCAGGCGGTAAGCAGGAGCCTTCTTAGCCCCAACACGCTTCAACCGGATCTTGACTGCCAATTCTCATGCATCTCCTTTCCGTGCCGTCTGCCGTAAGAAAATGGGCTCTAACGCAGCCCGAGTTTTCCCATCTTTTCGGGCGTCATCGAGAAGAGCATCTTCCTTGCTTGGAAGAACTGTTTTAGCAGCCGGTTGACGTCCTGGACTTCGGTACCGCTGCCTCTCGCGATGCGCTTCTTGCGTGAACCGTCGATGATATCGGGCCTACGCCGTTCGAGCGGCGTCATCGAGCTTATGACCGCCTCGATCCTTCCCCACTCCTTGGGGTCCACATCGACGTCTGCCAGCTTGAACTTGCTCATGCCCGGTATCATCTTGAGGATATCGCCCAGGGACCCCATCTTCTTGACTTCCTTCATCTGCTCCATGAAGTCCTCGAGCGTGAACTCCTTGTTACGGAGTTTTTTCTCCATCTGCTCGGCTTTCTTCTGGTCGAAGGCTGCCTCTGCTTTCTCGATAAGGGTCAGGACGTCGCCCATCCCCAGAATGCGAGACGCCATCCTGTCGGGGTGGAACGCCTGGAAGTCCTCCAGCTTCTCCCCGTTTGATGCAAACTTGATGGGCTTCCCCGTCACCTTGGCAATGGACAGAGCCGCGCCGCCCCTGGCGTCGGAGTCGATCTTGGTGAGGATGACCCCGGTGAGGCCAACCGTCTGGTCGAATGCCTCCGCCACCTTGGATGCTTCCTGGCCGGTCATCGAGTCGACCACAAGGATGCTCTCCCTGGGCTTAACCGCCTCTTTGATGCGGCGGGCTTCTTCCATCATCTCCTCGTCAAGCTGGGTTCGCCCGGCAGTATCGATGATGACAACGTCCTGGGCTGAGGTACGCCCCTTCTCGACGCCTTTGGCCGCGATGACCTCCGGCGATGCGCCGCTCTCGATTGTGAAGAACCCGGCGCCGGCGCGCTCCGATAGGATCTTGAGCTGCTTTTGCGCCGCCGGCCTGTATATGTCGCAGGAGACCAGGAGAACCCTGCGGCCGCTCTTCTTGAGGAGGAGCGCCAGCTTGCCTGCGGTCGTGGTCTTTCCGGATCCCTGGAGACCGAACAACGCCACGACTGCCGGAGCGTCTCCTCCAAGATCCAGGGGCCTCGCCCTGCCCCCGAGGAGCTCGATAAGCTCGCCGTTGACTATCTTGATGACTTGCTGCGCAGGGGTAAGGCTCTCAAGCACGTTTGACGAGAGGCACTTCTCCTTAACCGAAGACACAAACTCTTTAACGACACGGAAGTTCACGTCAGCCTCAAGAAGGGACAGCCGCACTTCGCGAAGCGCTTCATCCACGTCCTTCTCTGAGAGTTTGCCCTTGCCTCTGAGCTTCTTGAACACGCCTGCCAGGCGCGATGAAAGGCCCTCAAACTCCATGCTCGGTCTCACCGCCCTCTCTCCGGTTCCTTACTAGAGCAAGCGCCGCATCGCGGTACGCCTGCCAATTATCGGGCGTCATGCGCGATAGCAGATCCTCGATCTCTCGAAGACAGTGCTCGTCACGCTCCACACGCTCAGCGAACCCCAGCCGTCTCTCCATCTCCAGGAGAGCCTTCTCTGCCCTCTTCAGCGCGTCCTCACAGGCTTGGCGCGAGACGCCCAGACGCTCAGACATCTCCGCAAGCGACAAGTCCTCATCGATGCGCATGGCAACGACTTCCCGTTGCCGCGGGGGCAAGATGCCCTCGTACAGGTCGCGTAGGACTGAGAGACGGTGCACTATTTCGGGCTGCGCCCTGTCCAGGTGATCGCCTTTACACACCAGACAATCCTACACCAGGCGCGGAAGCAAAGCAACAGGTTCCGGCGTGCTCGAAGGTATGCATTAGCAGCCAAGGGAACGGATGGGGATCAGGGCTCCCTTCCAAATAGGGCTTTAGAGAACGCCTCCGGGTCAAAGTCCCGAAGGTCGTCCATAGCCTCGCCCACTCCCACGAGCTTTACGGGTATTTTCAGCTCCTCGGCTATGGCCACGGCGATGCCGCCTTTGGACGAACCGTCAAGCTTGGTTATGCAGATCCCCGTGACCCCTGCGGCGCCCGCAAAAATGCGGGCCTGGTTCAGACCATTCTGGCCGGTGGCGCCGTCGACCACCATAAGCACCTCATGGGGTGCGCCGGGCAGCTCTCTCCCTACGACCCTTACTATCTTCTTCAGTTCCTCAACCAGGTTCTTCTGGGTGTGCAGCCTACCTGCCGTATCCACCAGGACCAGGTCTATCTTCCGCGCTATCGCGGACCTCACCGCGTCAAACGCCACGGCGCCGGGGTCTGACCCCTCCTGGTGCTGGATGATCGTTGATCCCGTTCGCTGGGCCCACACTGCCAGCTGGTCTCCCGCGGCGGCGCGAAAGGTGTCGGCGGCGGCCATGATGACGCTTTTGCCCTGGTCTCGCCACCGCTTGGCGAGCTTGCCTATCGTCGTCGTCTTTCCGGATCCGTTTACACCTATGAGGACGTATACCGTGGGCCCTTCCTCGGCCACCCTGAGCGGCTCCGACACGCCCTCGAAGATGTCCCTCACCAGACCGGACATGACCCCCAGCAGCTCGTCCTCGCTCTTCAGTCCCTGCTTCTTGTTCTCCTCCAGTATCCGTTCACGGAGCAGGCTCGCTGCCTGAACCCCCACGTCTGACTGAATGAGGGCCTCCTCCAAGTTGTCGAGGAACTCTTCCGTGATATGCCCGGGCACAAAGATGCCCTGTACCTTCTCCAGGAGGCTCTTGGAACTCTTTTGAAGACCTTGCTTCCATTTCTCAAACAGGTTCATCTCGGACTCCCTCTCACCGGTTCTCGATCCGCATTCCGAAGACCCTGGACACGCCGGGTTCCTCCATGGTCACCCCGTACAGGAGGTCGGCGGCCTCCATGGTCGCCTTCTGGTGGGTGATGACCACGAACTGGGTGTCTTCCGAGTACCTCTTCAGGAACTGGCTGAACCGCACAATGTTTGACTCATCCAGGGCGGTGTCCGCCTCGTCCAGCACAATCAGCGGAGAAGCCTTGACCGACAGTATAGCGAAGATGAGCGCCACTCCGCAGAGGGATCTTTCCCCTCCTGACAACAGGTTAAGGTTCTTCTGGCGGCGCCCGGGCGGCTCGGCTATGACCTCTACACCCAGGGAGTCCTCGATCAACACGAGGTCGCCTCTCCCGCCGCCGAAGAGTTCCTGAAAGATCTCGCGGAAACTGGCGGCGACCAGCCCGAAGGTCTCGACGAAGCGGGTCTCGATTTCCTTCTCCACTATCTCTCTCGCCCTGTTGATCTCGTCGATGGCTGCAAGGACATCCTCTTTCTCGGTGCTCAGAAGATCGAGCCTGTCCGAGACATCGGCGTATTCCTCTTCAGCCTTCAGGTTCACAGCACCGAGCTCCCGAATGGCATTGTCCAGTTCCTCCGCCAGGGGCAGTCCCTCCGCGCGCGATACCCTGGGGTGTTCGACTCCGGCGATGTCTTTGAGCCCAAACTCCTGCTCAATGAGCCCAACTATTTCCTCGAGCGACTTCCGGTTGGCCTCAACTTCCGCTTCAGCCTCCTCCAGGCGCGTCGCAAGGTTCACCTTGTCTCTGGTGTACCTCTGAAGCTCCGATGCCACCGCGGCAAGCCTTGATGTGAGTTCTTCCCGTTCTGCCTCGGCTGCGGCAATCTCTCCCGCCAGGGATGATACATCTTTATCCAGCACACTTATCTTGTCGCCCAGCTCCTTGTCCTCGAGCGCCGATGATTCCAGGAGCGAGCCCTGCCGCGCGATCTCTTTCTCTTCTTCCTCAAGGCTTCGCTGGTGGCTCAACCTCTCTCCCGCCAGGCCCTCTAGCCGACGCTGTATCGCTCCCAGGTCGCGAAGCGACTCTTCTCTCCGGCCAATGAGCTCCCGTAGCTTTGCCTCCATCTGCCGGTCCTCGGCCGCGCTTTCCCGCATCTCACTCTCAAGGGCGAGGAGTTTCTCTTGTCGCTGGGCCATTCCCTCAGCGATCTCTTTTTCCCTGGCCGTGACCTGGTCCAGTTCCGCTACGAGCCCTTCCTCCCGCTCCTTGAGAACCGGCTCGCGCGCTTCCCGCTCCTTCACCTGCGCTTCTGCCGCGCGCACCTGGGACTCCAGGTTCTTGCAAACCTCGGCAAGGCGAGCGGCTTCGGATCCGGCGGTCGTTGCCTTGGCCCTGGCATCGCCAGCCTGGGCCGATAGCGCTTGCAGGTCCCTCTCAAGGGACTTCCGGCGCGCCAGCACCGCCTCGAGTTCCGCCGAAAGGCTCCTGTCGCTCTCCCGGAGCTCCGCAAGTTCTTGTTTGCGACGGAAAAACGCCTCTGAACGCGGGGCCTCGCCGCCGGAGATAGCTCCTCCAGGCTCAATGCTCTCTCCCGTCAAGGTGACAACCCTGGTTGTCCAACCTGATTCGCGCATGAACTGGAGCCCGAGATCCAGGGTATCGGCAAGCACAATCCGCCCCACGAGATAACGGGCGGCGGACTCCATCTCGGGCGGGAACGAGACCACCGAAATCAGCGGCCTTACCCCGGGGCAGCGCCCAAGGGCCGCCTCTGCCGCCGGGTTCATCCCTCGAGGACGCAGGATCGACATTGGAAGGAATGTGGCACGCCCCGATCTTCCCTGCTTCAGGTGCGCGATGGCGCTCTTGGCTGCGGATTCGTCTGTGACGATGATGTTCTCCGCGGCGCCGCCTACCGCCGCTGAAAGCGCGGGTATGTAGCGGGACTCGCAGGAGAACAGCTCTCCTACCGCTCCCTGGATTCCGCTGAGGATACCCTGCTGGCGGCCTTCAAGAACGGCTTTGGGTCCCTTGCCGTAACCCTCGAAGCTCCGCTCCATGTCCTCCAGCAGCTTGCGTCGCGCCTTAACGGCAGATAGCCTGGCTCCGAGGTTCTTCTCGGCCGAAACCTCGCGGTCGATCTGGGCCCTCACCTGTGCGGCGCTGGACTCCAGTTCCTCCTGTCGCTTCCTGGCCTCTGCCGCCCGCTCGCCTGCCTCGGCGCGGGCTATGGAGGAGGCAGTCAGCTCCTTCTCCAGCCTTTCCTTCTCCCGGCGGGACTGCGCGAGATAGTCCACCAGAGCCCTACGCTCTTTACGCACGTCTTCCAACCTGCGCCGGAGGTCTTCCTTGGCCCGCTGCACAGATGTCTGCTCGGTGGTGAGCCCTACGACCTCTGTCCTGATCCCGATAACCTTGTCGGTCAGCTCTTTCCTGTGCGCCTCCGAAGCCTGCCTCTTCCCCTCTGCCTCTGCTACCGCCAATGAGGCTTCTTCATAGAGGGCAGTGGCCGCCGAATGTCGCTCAGATAGCGCCTTTTCCTCAGCCGCCAGCCTATCCAGGTCTCTAGAAATGGCTGCCTTCCTTGCCGTGCGGGCTTCCAGTTCCCGCTTCAGGACTACGACCTGGCCTCTTGCAGCGTCACGCTTTTTCTCCAGTGCCAGGAGGTCTTCGGCCAGCGCTTCCCGCTTGCTCTGGAGCTCACGAATCCGCTCCTCAAGGGGTTCACGCTTCTGCCGCAAGGACTCTTCCTCTTGGCCCAGTCTGGGGATGGAAAGCTCCGCGTCGCGGAGTTCGGCCCTGTATCTTTCAAGCCTGCGGGCTATGCTTGCGGCTTTTCGGTTCTCTTCGTCATACTGGTAAATCCACATGGAGAGGTCCAGTTCCCTGCGCTTGGCTGAGAGTTCCTTGTACCGGAGGGCCAGTTCTTTATCATTGGATAGCTGCTGCTTCCGGGATTCGAGTTCGAACGCCAGGTCCGTGAGGCGAGCGATGTCAGCCCGGGCGGCTTCCAGCTTCGACTCCATATCCCGCTTGTCCAGCCTGACCTTGGCCACACCCGACGCTTCCTCGATCCACGCGCGCCTGTCTTCGGGCTTACCTGACGCCAACTCGTGGATCGTGCCTTGCCCGATCACAACGTACCCCGTATGTGAGAGGCCGGTCCCCGCCAAGGTCTCGATGACGTCTTTCCACCGGCAGACTTTTCCGTTGAGCCTGTACTCGCCGGTGCCGTCCCTGGCGACCCGCCTCAGGATCTCGGTCTCGCTATCGCCGCCGATAGAGTCAAATAGCAGTCTGACCTCAGCCATACCCATCGCCTTGCGTGTCTGCGTCCCGGCGAATATGACGTCCTGAGACCTCGCGGACCGGAGGACTCTTGGGTTCTGCTCTCCCAGCACCCACCGCAAAGCGTCGGCCAGGTTCGACTTGCCGCAGCCGTTAGGGCCGACAATGGCGGTGATTCCGGATCCGAGGGTTACTTCAGTGCGATCGCAGAAGGACTTGAACCCGTGCAATGACAGTTTCCTTAACAAGAGTCCTTGGCTCCTCCCGAAAGTACAGGTTACCTGTACACAACTCTACGCGTTCTGGGTAAAGGGATCTCTACCTTGCAGTGTAACTTCTTCTCACCTGTGAGGAATCCCTGGGAGTGAGCCGCTTTTGTCCGTCATCGATCAGATGTCGAGGCTGATCCTGGCCGATCCGAACGTAACAGCCAGACAGATCGCCAAGACGTTGGGGTACGCAGAGGAGAAGTCGGTGTATTACTGGCTCTCCAAATCCGGCTACAAGGGCATGAGAGACTTCAAGAAAGCCGTGCTGAGCCGCGCCATTCCATCGGTCAAGCGGCCAGAGGCGTCTGTGGCGAAAGACTCAGGCGACACGTGCCTTCCCTTGTACTCGGACCCCGGTCAGAAGGCCTTGGGATACAACCTTACGGGATACCTCCGGGAGAACCTGGGCGGAGAGAGCTATGCGGTACTCATGACCGAAGACACTTGCGCTCCTGTAGCGGAAATGGGCGATGTGTTGCTGGTGGATCCCTCCGCAGCGTCTTTCCAAGGCGACCTGCAGTGGGCCAGTGTACGGGGCCGGATGCGCGTTCTCAGAGTCTACGGAGACGGTGATGACCGGGTGCTGTACGTCGATGCCGCTGACCCGAGCTCCGTAGTGACGCCCGACTTCGTGAGCGGCAAGGTTGTCTTTATCCTCAGGAAAGAGGGCTAGAACCACGTGGCCGGCTAGCGGCCCAACCTCGAGAGAAAAGCTGCGGCAGCAGCCTCCTCAGCCTCCTTCTTCGACTGCCCCTGACCCTTTGAGACTTCCACTCCACCGACAACGCACGCCACAGTATACACAGGCGAGTGATCCGGTCCTTCTACGGCCAGAACCCTGTATTCGAGAGTGGTGCCCGGTTGCTTCTGGACCTTTTCCTGGGCCAGGGTCTTTGGGTCAACAGGGACGTAGGCGGGCACCGGCCCGTCTTCGGCCGAAAGCGGCTTAAGCAAGAGCTCCCTCACCAGTTCGTGAGCTGAATCCCATCCCTCTGCAATGTACACAGCCCCGATCAGGGCCTCCAGAGCGCTGGCGAGGAGCCTTGGGCGGGACCGGCCTCCGCTCTGCTCTTCACCTCGGCCTAGCCTGAGGTGCTCTCCTAATTCGGCTGCGAGGGCGACCGAAGCGAGGTTTTGGCCGGACACAACCGCTGCTCTCATCCTGGTGAGGTCTCCCTCCGGAGTAGCCGGGTACCGCCGGAACAACCAATCCGCTACTGACAGGTAGAGAACCGCGTCTCCCAGGAATTCCAGGCGCTCGGTAGGGGTATTCGCCGGTCCTCTTTCGTTCGTATACGAGACGTGAGTCATGGCCTCCGCCCGGAGATCCGGCGGAAGCGAGGATAGCGCCTTCTCGACGATCTCCTTCACTGTTCGTGCTTCGCCAGGCAAAGGCACGCGTTCTGACCTCCGAACCCGAACGAGTTCTTGATCGCCACCCTGATGTCGGCCTTACGGGCTACATTAGGCACGTAGTCCAGGTCGCACTCGGGATCCGGCGCTTCGTAGTTGATTGTAGGGGGAACAATGCCTTCATGAAGGGCCATCGCCGTCGCGATGGTCTCAACCGCTCCGGCGGCGCCCAGCAGGTGGCCGATCATGCTCTTAACCGACGACATCAGGACGTCCTTAGAGTGCTCGCCAAGGACCGACTTCACTGCCCTCGTCTCGTTGACGTCGTTGGCAGGAGTCGACGTCCCATGAGCGCTGACATAGTCCACGGCTGAGGGTTCAATACCCGCGGACTTCAGCGCCGCTCTCATAGCCCGCGCAGCGCCTTCTCCCTCGGGACTGGGCGCGGTTATGTGGTACGCGTCGGAGCTCATGCCGTAGCCGACGATCTCGGCGTAGATCCTGGCTCCCCTCTCCACCGCCTGGTCATAATCCTCAAGAACCAGCACGCCGGCGCCCTCGCCCATAATGAACCCATCGCGGAGGCGGTCGAAGGGCCTGCAGGCGCGAGGACCTAGATCATTCTGTGTCGAGAGGGCCTTCATAGCGGAAAACCCGGCGAGCGCCAGAGGCGTGATCGGCGCTTCGGTGCCTCCGCAGATCATAACGTCGGCGTCGCCTCTGGCGACGATCTCGTAGGCGTCGCCTATGGCGTTGGTGCCGGTGGCGCAAGCAGTCACAACGGTGTTAATGGGACCCCTGAGCCCAAGGTCGATTGAAACCTGCCCTGATGCCATGTTGGCGATCATCATGGGGATGAAAAAGGGCGACACGCGGCTGGGTCCGCGCTCGATGAGCACTCTTGTCTCACGATCGAACGTCTCCATACCGCCGATGCCGGTACCTATGAGGACGCCGCTGCGGTCTGGCCTGAATGCCCCGTTAAGTCCTGCGTCCTGGAAAGCTTGTCGGGCTGCGACCACGGCGAACTGGCAGAAACGGTCCATCTTCCGTGCCTCGCGCCTGTCGATTTCGGCGGCGGGGTCGTAGTCGACCATGGCAGCCAGCTGGCAAGGATAGGCACTGACGTCGAACCGGTCGATCTTGCGTATCCCCGACTGTCCGGAGATGAGGTTGTCCCAGAAGTCCTTAAGGCCTGTCCCAATTGGGCTTATTACGCCCATTCCTGTTATGGCTACTCGCCTCGGCAAATCCCGCTCCGCCCTCCTCCAGACTATATGAAACAAGGTCCCGCGGGCTGGACCGCGGGACCACAGCATCTATCTATGCTTCCTTGACGTTCTCCCGCAGGTATTCAACCGCGTCACGCACGGTCCCAAGGTTCTCAGCATCCTCGTCGGGTATGGTAATCCCGAATTCAGCCTCAAACGCCATGATCAGGTCGACGATCTCCAGAGAGTCCGCGCCCAGGTCATCGATGAAGGACGCATCCATCCCAACGGCGGAGTCTTCGACACCGAGCTGGTCGATAATTATCTTCTTAACTCTCATAAACACCTCATCTTGAGCCAAAACTGTCACCTCCTTGTCATTAGCACTATGTGTTGGCACCCAGTGACATACCACCGTCGACTGTGAGCACGAGCCCCGTTATGTACGCGGCCTCCTTGCTTGAGAGGAACCCAACGGCCGAGGCAACATCTTCGGGCTTTCCTGCTCGTCCCAGCGGGATGCCGGATAGAAGTCGTGCCTTGGCTTCCTCCGGCAGCTCGCCTGTCATTCCGGTGTCGATGTATCCAGGCGCTACGGCATTTACAGTGATATTGTAGCGAGACAGCTCGCGGGCTAGGGCGCGCGTCAGTCCGATGACTCCGCCTTTGGAAGCACAGTAGTTGGCCTGACCCATGTTCCCGGTCAGAGCCACTACCGATGATAGGGTCACTATGCGGCCCGACTTCCGCCTCATCATCGATCTCGCCGCCCACTTCGCTACATTGAACACCCCCTTGAGGTTCGTGTCGATCACGGCGTCCCAATCCTCTTCGGACATCCGCGCAAGTAAAGCGTCTCTGGTGATCCCCGCGTTCGCGACCAGTACCTCAAGCGGTCCAAGAGACCCCTCAACGCTGGCGATAAGCTGTTTTGCTGCGTCGTGAGACGACACGTCTCCCGCAAAGGCGGCAGCTCGTCCCCCGGCGTCAGTGATTGCGGATACAGTGGCAGCGGCGCCCTCAGCGTCGCGAGAGTAGTTGACCGCCACTGAAAAGCCCCTCTTGGCGAGTTCCAGAGCGCATGCTCTTCCTATTCCCCGAGACGCGCCGGTGACCAGCGCCGCCAGATTGGCACTCATCTTAGCAGAGCCTCCCTTGTGAGGGCAAGGACTGCTTCCAGGTCGTCCGGCCCCGCAAACTGGGCATATGGGATAGACGGATTGATGCGTTTTCCGAAGCCGGAGAGGGTCTTCCCCGGACCAACCTCAATGAAAGCCACGGCTCCGTCGCGGATCATGGACTCAACGCAGGTCTGCCACAGGACCGGTTTAGTTACCTGGTCAAGCAGGGCTTTCCGGATCTCCGAGGGCTCCGCCACACGTTCCCCATGGACGTTAGCGTAGACAGGTACTCTGGGGCTCACAATGTTGACGCGGTTGAGGTCCTCTTGTAGCCGCAGCGCCGCGGGTCGCATGATCTCGCAGTGGAACGGCGCGCTCACAGCCAGGGGCACGCTCCTGGCGCCCAGCGCCGCCGCCCGCCTCACGACTTCAGCTACCGCCGCGGCCGCGCCCGAGACCACTATCTGCCCAGGGCAGTTGTAGTTGGCTCCGGCGACCTCACCAATCTTCCTGGCTTCAAAACACAGGGATTCAACTTCGGCGCATGATAGACCGAGTATGGCAGCCATCGCTCCCTCTCCGGGAGGACAAGCCTCTTGCATGTAGAGCCCGCGACGATGGGTCAGGATGACCGCGTCCTCAAACGAGAGGCTGCCCGCAGCCGCAAGGGCAGTGTACTCACCAAGACTAAGCCCGGCCGTCATGTCCGGCTCAAGCCCCGCGCGCCGAAGAAGCAGGACGCAGGCCATGCTTGCGACAAGCAGAGCTGGTTGAGCGTTTTCGGTGAGAGTGAGTTCCTCTTTGGGTCCCTCAAACATGATCTTGGTGAGGGAGTAACCCAGAGCTCGGTCGGCCGACAGCATGAGCTTCCGCACTTCTTCGTCCTGCGCGAAGAGATCCTTGCCCATACCCACGTATTGCGCTCCTTGACCGGGAAACACCCAGCCCACCTTTGCCACCGCTGCTACCTCCAACCCATACTTCCGTTATCTCGCCCCGTCTACTCGGGCTGAATAAAGAGCGCCACTGTCCCAGGGCCCACGTGAGACCCGATGATGGGTCCCAGTTCGCTCTCATATACCTGCTTGGCATCGAAGGCAGCTGTCGCCGCCTTCAACAGCTCACGGCCGACGTCAGGACAGTCGGCATGGCAGACGGCCAGCGCAGCCGCCTTGTTGCTCCCCGCCCTCTCCAAAGCCTGTTCAACCAGCGTCGGTATGACCTTGCTCGAACCCCTCACTCTCTCGAGGGCGGTAACATAGCCTTCCGCGTCGAGTCCAAGTATGGGCTTCATGTTAAGCAGGGTGCCCATGAAGTGGG
>CAZRRG010000047.1:0-17339 GCA_964602455.1 uncultured Eubacteriales bacterium
AGGGGAGCGTCTTCGCGAAGCACTCAATGACCTCGTCAAGCGGGATGCCACCTGTGAGCATTGTGGCAGCCATCTTGGCCGTGAGCGAGGAGAGGATGTGAGCCTTTACGCCGCTGCCCAGTCCATCCGACAGGACCACGACAGTGGACTCACCTTTGACGACCTCCACGACGTCGCCGCACAGTTCCTCGCCGGCCTTGTTTATCTGGGAGACCGCAACCTCAACCTTAAGGCTCATTGTGGGACAGCTTCTCCTCTCTGACCACGGTCATTAGGGTCTTCAGAGAGAGTTTGGTCTCGGCTGTGGTCTCTCCGAGGAGTCCGGCTATCTTCTGGGCTACCGACATCTGCTTCTCGATGATGGCCTGCGCGCGGGCAACAGCCTCTTCGGCGACTGCCCGCCGGCGCTCATCCTCCTCCCTCTGCTCAGTCACGTCGACCATGAAGCCGACCAGGAGCTTCTGATCAGGGACGTAAAGCACGTTCTGGTCGACAGCTCGTTCACCGACTTCAGAGGGACCGTGCGCCGAGTCCATTGTCCGGGCGGCCTCGAGGAAGTAGATAGGGTCGAAGTGCTCCGCAACCCGGGTGCCGAGGCAGTCCTTCTTCCGGCGACCCAGTATCGTCTCAGCTGCCTCGTTCATGTCAATGATGGTGCCGTCCAGCGAGGTAACCAGCACCCCGTCAGGCGAAGCGCTGACGACCAGGTTGGCCATGGACTCCGCCCGTTGCCGCATGAACGGGATGCACATTTCGGGGTCGGCCAGGCCGTTGTAGACTGCGACTGCCTTCTCCCTGCAGGACCCGTAACCGCACGCGCCACAGTTGAGCTCGTCGGATGTAGTGTACTTGCCGCTCTTCTCGAGAATCTGACGGAGTTCCGCCGCTGTCGGCTTCCTCATGGGGACTCGGCGGTCCGAGTACGAACGCGTTAGCTCTTTGAGAGTCAACAGCCCGGCGTAATCCTCAGGAGCTTGTCCATCATGAGGCTTGGCCGACTCGCGGTAGGCGATGAGGCGCCGGCGCTTCTCGTAGTAACCCGGCTCCTTCGGCGTAGATGGCCCGGAAATGCACCCGCCCTGGCAGACCAGGAGGTCAACAAGATCCGGAAGCTCCCCTGACGAGCAGGCAGCGGAAATCGCCTCAAGGCACGCGGAAATGCCGGACATCGAGAGGGTATCCTTGGCGAATAGGTTGACATCCTCGCAAGAGGAGTACAGGAGGCCGCCTTCGGCGGCAAAGGTCCTGGCCTTATCGGGCGAAGGCCCATCGAAGTTCGAGGCTGGACAGTCGTCAAGGGCGATGCCCGCTTCCTCCAACCACGACATAAGTTCGGAAAAGGTCAGAGCCACATCCACGGCTCCCGCGACCTCTTGCTGCTCAATCTCATCTTTCTTGGCCACGCAGGGCCCGATGAACACCACGGCCATGCCGGGATAGCGCTTCTTCAGGTACCGGCCGTGAGCGATGGCGGGAGAAACAATCGGGGCCAGGTACTGCAAGGCCTCGGGGTAGTACTTCTCAACAAGACTTACGAGCGCGGGGCAGGCGCTGCCGATGTACGGGCCCTTGCCTTCCGCCATGAGCGCGCTGTGAGCAGCCGCGACCATCTCAGCGCCCAGGGCTGTCTCCTGGACAACCTTGAAGCCGAGCGAACGAAGCGCGCCCACCACCCGCTTGGGGTCACCGGGAAATGCCGCTGCAAACGAAGGGGCCAAGCTGGCCGCAACATCGTGCCCGCTCTTCAGGAGGGCTCTTGCCTTGTCCGCATCCCGCCGGGCCTTCTTGGCGCCTTGCGGGCACTCCAGGAGGCACGTGCCGCAATGGATACAGCGTTCTTCAACGACTGAGGCGTGGAACTCGCCGTGATGCTGCCCCCGCTCCACCTTGATGGCCTTGACGGGGCAAGCTCTGACGCACTTGTAGCAGTCACGGCACTTGGTACTGACGGTCTCTATGATGGACACGGTTTCACCTCGCTCCGGACATACTCGTCAAAGAGGCGCTTTACTGAGTCGGGCGTTACTGCGGTGAACACCCTTTCGCCGATCTTGACGGTTACGCCGTCGGTGCACTTCTCCATGCAGAACGTCCCGCGCAGATCCGCAGAACCGGGCGGCAGAGTAGCAATGAGGTTCTGGAACTCTTCCACGATCTTCGGCGCGCCCCTTACGAAACAGGAGCTGCCGACGCAGACCGTTATCGTAACCACGGGCATCCTCCTCCACGCACTTTGTGAAGCGCGGCACAATCCTCCCCTCATTTTCCACTAATTTCAGACCGCCTGTCAAGACGTTAATACAGGAACGCGACCCTCCCGGGTCGCCTTCCGCCTGGCTCTTTCGGTACTCCCCGGCTCTTACTTAACCAAGTGCAGGGTATCTTTGAAGATGATTTCCAACTGTCCGATGATGAGCGACAGGTAGGCCATGGTTATTGAGCCGTAAGCGGAGCCAAAGGCCACCATGAGCGAGTACCGGCCGAACTTGGAGGCAACACCGGCGACTCCCCTGTCCTTCTTCAGGGTGAAAGCGAAGTAGGCCAAGGCCGTCACCACCACCAGGAAGTACAGGATGTTGTTGATGCTGGTTGACGCCTTGCCGGTGTTAAGGTTGATGAAGCTATCGAACACCTGCTGCATGAACACCGGCGGGTTGTAGGCCAGGGCGTAGCCGGCGCCGTAGCCAATCCAGAAACCCATGGTGATTCTGGCTATCCACTCATATCCCTTGAGAAAAGCGAAGTAGATGAGCAGGCCGAGAGCCGCGGGGATGAGATAGCCCCACTTGCCCTTGCCGAGGATGTCATCGGTTACCCGCGGCACCAACTGGTTCTGCCAGGTGTACACGATCCCGTAGGCTGTGGCAGACCCCACGAGGAAGTGCTCCGCGGCTGTGTATACCGGGTTCTCCCCCTTCACCAGGTAGGACCAGGCCGCGAGTATGCAGATGCTCTGGAATATGAAACTCCACTGCTCCGTGGACATGTCATCGCCCCCTAACCCTGATTGGCTTTCTTCCTGGAGAGGAAGAAGCCTATGTTCCCCAGGGCGAGGAACACTATCACGGTGATGTGACCGAGCGACTGGGCATCCATTCCGGCCAGTCCCTTGCCCGGAGCCTGGACCAGCTGCTCGTACTCCGCCGCACCCCGGAGTCCCCCAAGGAAGCCTTTGAGCTGCCCGGACCTGATGTACTGCTGCACACCCGAGTACATGGTGAGCGATGCGCCGCCGGTCAGAGGTTTGTGCAGGGGCTCAGCCACATAGGTCATCCAGTCGCTGTAACCGGGAGAGCCGACGGTGGTGCAGAATATGAGGTCTACATCGTCCTTAATCGATTTGACTTCCTTCATTAGCGGGAAGCTGTCCAGAGGCGCCCCCTTCCAGTCCCGGTTCACGGCACCTTCAGAGATGTTGTCAACCATGAGCCTAATGACCGCGGGCCACGCGTTGTCCCTGTAGCCCAAGTGGACCCAGTCTACACCGTAGGTCTTCCCCATCTCGGTAGCCACTTCGTTGATGAGGTCGAACGTGGTCCCCGGGCCAAAGGTCTGGTTGAAAAGCGAGGTCGAGATGAGCCTTACGCCCTTGCGGAATGCCTGCCTGGCCAGAGCGGTGATCATTGGATTCAGCTCCGGGGCGTTTCCGGGCCCGGTGTCGTGCGAGATCCAAATGACTCCCCCGCTGGGGACCGCTTCGACTGTATCAAACACAGTCCGCGTGTTGTCGGAGATGGCAACAGGCAGACCGATAGGCTTGAACATAGGTATCAGCAGGCAGACCAGGATGATGGCGTAGATGATCCGGACGTCCATCCACTGCAGTTTCCTCCAGTCCATTTCCCCACCCCCCTACGATCCGCTGCCGGTCCAGCTGCGCTCCAGACCGAGGATGACCCGGATAGAAGCAGCGAACGCGCCGATGGAAGCTCCGATCCTGATGCCGCGCATACCTGCTGAGTTGGGAACGTCGAGAATCCACTGGGCGAACTTGGACGTACCGGGTACGATCGCGTCGCCGATCGGCGCCTGACCCAGCATCAGCAGGACCGCGGTGACCAGGAGTATGGTCGCCTCAACGTTCTTGAGCTTAAACGAACGGTAGGCAGCCGAGCACACATAGAAACCGAGGACCGAATAGATAGCGCTGTCTATGGCGTTGGTGAAGGAGTCCAGGATGAAGCTGGACACCGGTCCGTCAACCTTGTTCACGAAGAATATGACCAGCGTTACGGCAAACGTCGCGAGGAGCAGCGCACTGTAGATCCACTTCGGGCGCTTCTTCTGGACCGCCGTAACATGCAGCCTTAGGAGGTTCACGGGTCCGAACAAAAATGCGAAGAAGTAGCTGGTCTGGATCCATAGATCCAGCTCGTTGGCGCCGGTCTTGCTGAAGTCTCCTAAGTTGAGGAACTTGACCGCCATGGCAAATATCGCCGTCACAAGGACAATAAGCAATGGGAGTCTCCGCCTCATGAGCTTCGCCTCCTCACAACGATAGGAACTTGACTAGGGCGCTTGCGTCGCCCGCCAAGGTTGCCCAAATAGTGCCTATGATGATGAGGACCCCGAACAGGTACTTTGCCATGTCCTGAGCGACAACCGTACCAGTCAGCATCGGCTCCTTAGAGAGGTAGGCCGACGCAGCGAACAGCTCCTCACCGATGAGGGTGTAGTCGCACGCGACGATGAAGAAGTGGATCTGGAACACGTTGGTGTTGGCGCCTACCTGGATGCACCCTGCTTCGGCGCCTGCCTCGGCAAGGGTGAGCGCCTCAGCCATCCAGTAACCGATAAGCAAGTTGGCCGCCGGCTTCTCGCGCTTCAGGATGCCGAGGACCGCGGCGGTGTAGCTGAACTGCCAGTCGGAGACGAACCTGACATCGTCCCTGTTGAACGCATCGGGCCTGCCGGCCTCAAGGTAAGCCTGCCTAACGATCTCCAGAGCGACCGGCTGCACCTGGGGACGGCGGATGGTGACAATGAGCTTTGTGTCGTACTGGGCCGCCAGCTTGGCCACGTACGACAACACCGCGAGACCCGCGTATGTCTCTGGACCAAACGAACTCATACCGGGCGAGTAATGGATGGGCTTCCCCATCTCAGTAGCTCGGCCGATCGCTTCCTCGAGCGCCTCAAGTCCGGGGAGCCGGCGGATCGCAGGCACAGGTAGTCCGGACCGCGCCCTTTGAATCATGACAAAGACCACGGCGAAGAGCAGGGCAATGAATATGAAGTCCCAGAGCATCTCCGGAGCGAAGATGAGGACCCCCTGGGGCGCCGGGGCTGCCAGTAGCAAGCGGAGCACCTCCTATTCCGGGCCAAATCATCCGATGAACCGCTCTCTGGACACACGTTTCTTCAGGGCATCACCCCCGTCTAGGAATGGCCTGTACCCTCTTCCATATCTATACAGTAGAGGAGGCGGATAAATGACTTTCAGGCCCGAATCCATCCTGGCCACCGACGTTGGCTCGACCACAACCAAGGCCGTGCTAATCGAACGCCGCGGAGATGAATACCGCCTGGTGGCCCGGGGCGAGATGCCCACGACTGTAGAGGCGCCGTGGGAGAATGTGATGATCGGGGTGCGCAACTCCATACGGCGCGTTGAGGAACTGATAGAGCGCCCTATCCTGGACGAAAGCGGGAACATCCGCCGTCCTTCCCGAGACGGAGCAGGCGTCGACGTCTACGTCTCCACCTCTTCGGCCGGCGGTGGCCTTCAGATGATGGTCGCCGGGCTGGTGCTGGGCATAAGCGCCAGTTCAGCCCACAGGGCGGCTTTGGGAGCGGGAGCTGTGGTCCTTGACGTCATAGCCGTCGATGACGGGCGCTCCCAGTCCGAACAGATCACAAGGATAACCGAACTGCGGCCCGACATAATCCTCATGTCCGGCGGTGTGGACGGGGGATCCATCTCCTACCTCGCGTCGATCGCCGAGATCATCCACCAGGCCAACCCCCAGCCCAGGTTCGGGTCCACCTACAGGCTCCCCCTGGTCTACGCCGGCAACAAGGATGCCGCGGACCTGGTGGTCGAGATCTGCGGCCGCAAGATGGACGTCCATACAGTCCCGAACCTGAGGCCGCGGCACGATGTCGAGCACCTCGGCCCGGCGCGAAACGCTATCCACGACCTGTTCATGAACCACGTCATGGCCCAGGCGCCGGGATACGGCGAACTCATGGAATGGGTGGACGCGTCCATCATGCCGACGCCTGGCGCCGTCGGCTCCATGGTGGATCTCGCCGCAAGGACCTTCGGGTTTTCTGTTATCGGAGTCGACATCGGCGGCGCCACAACCGACGTTTTCTCCAGCTTCGAAGATACCTTCACGCGCACCGTCTCGGCCAATCTCGGCATGAGTTACTCGGTGTGCAACGTCCAAGAAGAAGCCGGGTTCGAGAATATCCTGCGCTGGGTGCCTTTCGCGGTCGACCGGGAAGAGATGGCCAACCTCACCGCCAACAAGATGGTACGCCCGACCACGATCCCCCAAACCCTCTACCAGTTGGTGGTGGAACAGGCCCTTGCCAGAGAAGCGCTGCGCCTGTCCTTCGCTCACCACAAGGAGTTGGCCAAGAAAGTCGAAACGCAGGAGGTCGGTGTTTTTCGAAGGAACGACGCGGGCGTCAGCAAGTCCTCGGGCAGGGATGTCGTCGACATGGCGCGCTTGGGCATGCTCATCGGCTCGGGCGGAGTACTCTCTCACGCGCCGCGGAGGCAGCAAGCCGCGTTGATGCTGCTTGACGCCTTCCAGCCTATTGGTGTCACACGCCTTGCCGTGGATTCCATCTTCATGATGCCGCATCTGGGGGTACTTGCATCCGTGTACCCCGATATTGCGGCCGAGGTGTTCGAGAAGGACTGCCTGGTGCCTCTGGGGACGGCTATCGCGCCGATGGGAAGCGCGAAGCCCGGCGCAGTCATGGCGACGGTGAAGATCGACGCGCCCGGAGTACCGGTCCAGTCAGCTATCGTGAGCGGCGAGATCTCCGTCATTGAACTGCCGAAGGAGCGAGAAGTGAGCTGCATCATCGAACCGGTCCGGGGCTGCGATGTCGGCGCGGGAAAAGGACGTCCGCTCAGCGCGCGTGTCCGGGGCGGGTTGGTCGGGTTAATTCTCGACGGGCGCGGCAGGCCGATTAGCCTTCCCGAGGACGACGAGGCGCGAGTCGCCGCCCTATCCAGGTGGGTTTCGTCCATAAACGCGTATCCTGCCGAGAGTCTGCGCCGGATACAGGCTTCGCGACCGGTACAGCGCAAATCTTTGGGAGGAGGAAAGAGACGTGGCTGGTAGGCCCTACGAGAGATTGCCCAACGGCGCAGCCGCTGCCGTCCCCGAGGGACTGCTGAACTTGGTGAGGCCCATCCGTAAAGTCCGCAAGCTCCCTCTGCCGGGAGAGGTACTGGTAACTGCCGGCCAGGCGGTGGAACCGGACACCGATGTCGCGCGCATCGCTCTTCGCCCCGGCATCCCTTGGGTCGTCCCCGCGGCGCGCCTACTCGGCATAGAGCCCGAGGAGCTTCTGGGCGCCATGCTCTGCCCTGCCGGCGGCAGGGTGAAGGCCAAGCAAGTCATAGCGCGGGTGGAGCAAGGAATCTACGGCCGCAAGGAGCTGGAAAGCCCCACCGACGGCGTGATCGAGGAGATCTCGACAAGGTCCGGCAGGATCACGATCCGGGAGGAGTTCGGCCGGGAAGACCCGCCTGTCGAGGTTGATGTGGCATTTGAACTGAAATGCAAGCCCGAGGACATCGGCAAGTACATGCTCCGGTCGGTTGGCCAGGAGGTAAAGAAGCAGCAGATGCTGGCCAAGAAAGGCGAGGCCCAAGCGTTCTTCACGCAGACGGCGCTCTCCCCGATCTCGGGTGTGGTGAGCAAGATAGACACCCGGACCGGGAAGGTGACCATATCCAGGCCGTTCAAGCAGGTCGTGATCAAAGCGTACCTGAGCGGCATCGTGACCGAGGTTCTCCCCAGCCTGGGGTGCGTCGTAGAGACCGCAGGCGTGAGGCTGACAGGGGCGTTTGGACTGGGTCGCGAGACCAACGGGGTGATCCGGGTACTGGCGTCCTCGCCTAGCGAAGACCTGAGCCCGGATATGATCGGCGAGGACTGCCGCGGCGCCATCATCGTCGCGGGAGGGCACCTAACCGGCGAGACTCTGGCGAAGGCCATGAAGTCCGGCGCAAAGGGAATAGTTGCCGGCTCCGCGCCGTACACGCAGCTCACCGGTTCGCTGGGCCTCCGGCTTGGTGTGGGGATCACGGGACAGGAGGACATCGATCTGACCGTCATCCTGACCGAGGGCTTCGGGCGGCTTCCCATGCGTTCGTCCACATGGGCGGCGCTCAAAGCCATGGAAGGCATGGTGGCGTCGATGAACGGCGCCACACAGATCCGCGCCGGAGCCATCCGCCCCGAGATAGTGGTCCCGTTCCCCGGATGCGGGTTGGGCGCCCGCGAGAAGACCGCGCCTGTATCCGAGGACCTTTCTCCAGGGACAGCCGTGCGTATTGTGACAGCGCCCTACTTCGGTGAGATGGGCAGGATCGCGGAACTGCGCAGGCAGCCAGAGGCACTGGAAACAGAAACGCTGGTGCCGGTGGTGAGGGTCACCCTCGAGAACGGTGAGACGGTCACCGTGGCAAGGGCAAACGTAGAGGTAATGTAAACGAGAAAAGAGGAAGGCCCCTTCCTCGCGAGGGAGGGGCCCACCCTTAGAAGAGAGGCGCTTCGTCAAACACGGTGTAGCCGACTTCGGCCTCGCCCTCGTGCTCGCGCAGAACCGCGTTCACGATCTGGTGGATCTCCTTGTAGTTCACAACGATCTCGTCGATCTCCTCAGTAACCTGTTTGCGTTCCATCCTGTTTCACCTCCATGTTCCGACGTACAGAGACTCCCCTCCAAATTTCCATTATAGACACAACTGTGCAACACTGGCAAGACCGATAGAGGGCGCCGCGACCAGTGCGACCTTCGACGCGCCTGATGTCACCCTCGAAGCACTCGCTGCGCCCTCTACGAGGCCCGCAGTCCACGTAATTGTGCAGGTGGAAACAGCCCTGATAGGGAAATGCTCCTGTAGAGGAGGCGTGTAACGTGCGCGATCTGTGGAACCTCGATCCTTCCTTCGCATTTCTCAACCATGGCTCATACGGGGCAACGCCGAAGTCGATCATGGAGGCTCAGTACAAGCTCAGGATGCATGTGGAGACCCAACCCGTTCGCTACTACGGGCGGGAGATAGACTCCCTGTTCGACAAAGCAAGGAGCGCTCTTGCCGCTTTCCTGGTAGCCGATCCCGAGGGCCTGGTCTACGTCCCAAACGCAACTACAGGAGTCAACACGGTCCTTAGGTCGCTGGACTTCCGTGAGGGCGACGAAATCCTGGTCACCGACCATGTCTACAACGCCTGCAACAACGCGGCCTTGTATGTATCCAAGAAGACGGGCGCCAAGGTGGTGACAGTCCATATCCCCTTCCCCGTCGAGTCGCCGTCGGTTATCACCGAGCGTGTACTGGAGGCTGTCACGCCCCGTACACGTCTCGTATTGATAGACCATGTGACGAGCCCGACCGCGCTGATCTATCCGGTAGAGGAGATCATCCGGGAGCTGGCGCCCCGGGGGATCGAGGTCCTGGTGGACGGCGCTCACGCGCCCGGGATGCTGCCGCTTGACCTCACGAAGCTGGGTGCGACGTACTACACGGGAAACCTGCACAAGTGGGTCTGTGCGCCCAAGGGCTCGGCATTCCTTTGGATCTCCGAGGACGCCCGCTCAAAGATCCGGCCGCTTACCATCAGCCACGGCGCTAACTCTACCAGGACGGACAAGAGCTTCCTCCATCTCGAGTTCGACTGGACGGGAACCGACGACTACTCGGCTTTCCTGGTCATACCCCAGTGCCTCGAGTTCCTCGCGTCCTTGTACCCGGGAGGCATCCCCGAGCACATGCGTAGGAACCACGAGAAGGCTGTCTGGGCGATGCAGTATCTGTGCTCGGAGTTTGACGCCGAGGCGCCGTGCCCTGAGGATATGCTGGGTTCTATGGCATCGGTACCGTGTCTACCGCCGCTGGAGAACCCGGTGATCTCGTCGGGCAGAGTTCTAGATCCGGTCCAGGAACGGCTTTTCCACGACTACCGGGTCGAGGTCCCCATCGTCAACTGGCCGATGTCGGGCCACAGGCTGGTGAGGGTTTCGGCTCAGGCCTACAACACGGAGGAGGATTACCACCGGTTGGCCTCGGCGCTTAAGCAGATCCTCTCCTAACATACGGGCCGCATGAGCACGGTTAACGTGCCGGGGGAGAAGACAATGTAGCATGGACAGACTGCGGAAAGCGATCTTCATTGCGCTCGTAGCCGCTGAGATACTGGTGCAATACGTGGATGTGCCTGCTATTCGCGTATCGCTGGGGCCGATAGCGCTCCTCTGCTGGGCCTTTGCGTTCGGTCAGGCGGATAGAATGTCCAAGCGGATATCACTGGTCCTTGTCTCGATAGGAGCTCTGCTCTACCTTCGAAACAGGGTTCCCATTTCCGACATCGCCGGCAGTTTCGCCCAGAACACCAGCGTCCTCATGATCATGACGCTCATACCTCTGGTAGGGGTGGCCGTCGACCTCGGTGGATACGCCGACGCGCTCTCGCTGGCCTCCCGCAGCGTCCGCAATCCCCGCAGTCTGTACATGCTTGCCTTGCTGCTTTCCTTCACGATCGGGTCGGTCCTGCTGAACGCGGCGATCGCCCTCCTCTGGGTGGTGCTCTTCCCCGTCGTGGAACGGCTTGTCAAAGAGCCCCGGTGGTTCCTGGTGAAAGCCCTGCCCCGGGGATACGATGCCTCACTCCTTTGGACGCCGGCAAGCCCATCGACGGCCGTAGCCCTGACTGTCTCCGGAGCTACGTGGACGGCGATCGCGGCGCCGGGCTTCGCGATCAGCCTCGTCATGCTGGCCATAGCCATCGCATTCGAGTGGCGAGCGCTGAGGCCGGCGCCGGTCGCCGATGAAACAGTGACTCCGGCGCCGGCTACAACAGCCGCAACAGCCGGAGCAGCGGCAACAGCCACAGCCGCGGCATCCGGAGAAGATAGAACTGCGGATACTTGGGGATCGGTAGACCGCGAGACCAAGCGGAAGCTGGCAGGCCTGGCGATCGGCCTCTTCTCGTTCATCGCAAGCATAGTGGTCATGGAGGCTTTGGGGGTAACGATCTACCAGGCAATCCTGCCATGCGTGCTGGGGACCCTTTTCGTCTGGACGGCGCTCCTCGGGAAGCTGCCCGAAGCCGCCAAGGGGCTGGTGAAGCGCCTGGACGACTCGATGTCCCGGATGTCGACCCAGTTCCTGCTCATGACTACAGCCGGGTTCATTGGGACCGCCGTCAAGTTTGCCACTGCAGGCGGGTTGCCGGGCTACCTATCGGCGCTGGGCGAGAACCGGCTTGCCTTCACAGCGGTGGTGTCGTGCTCGGTGACGCTGCTGTCGGCAGCTTGCATCCATCCCCAGATCGGCATGGTCATCGGCTACTCGCTGGTGGCGTCGGTGGCTCCCTCATACTCCCCGGCTCACATCTGCCTGGCGCTGCTTCTGGGCGCCAGCCTCGGGTTTAACCTCTCGCCCGTGTCCGCCACAATGCTTGTGACGTCAGCATGCGCCCAGACCAACTCGATTGAGGTCGGACTAAAGAGTCACTGGAGGTACGCCCTGGTCGTCCTCCCCGTGGTCATCCTCATCCTCAGCTACCTCATCCTCATCTGAAGGCACAGGCTCCGGAGGCGTTATCACGCTGCGTCTGTATGCGTAGATGCGGAAGACCAGAAAGTAGATGTATATCGCGCCGGAAAGCGCCGCGCCAACGAGGGCGCCGATGAACCAGCCCGGCGGCAGGGCGCCTGTAGACTGGTAGTATGCTTCTGCTGACCCAAGATCGGTGATCTTGTCGGCAATGCTGTGGAGCACAGCCTGGATCACGTAGGCGGGAGCCAGCACGTGGGGGTTCTTCCACGCGAACTTGACGCTGCGGGTTGCCGCGGTCATAACCCCGGCGTCGTCGACAACGACTACCGCGATCCACGGACCGAAGAAGTAGGCGCCCATGGTCCCGAACACAACAAGGATGGACTGCACTAGATCCCGGCTATCGGGTGCTATCGAAACCGGACCGACAAAGACCCCAAGGAGGATGATGCCAACCATCACTGCGGCGACGAGGGCGGCGCAGGCGCCGACAATTCGCCAGTAGTACCTGCCAAGCCCCTGTAAGAGGGGCCCCCATCCGTTGATCCTGTCCTCGGTCTCCGCTACCGCGCCCGCCATGGAGGCGAGCCCGCTTGCGACTGCAGGCGCACAGACCAGAACCAGCAATCCCATGAGCGCCATGGACCCACGGTACTGCTCGCCCCACGCAGCAACGTCGGATAGCCTGCCGTCCCGGACCACCGGTACCAGCCGGCCTGCAACACCGACCCCAAGCAGGGCCGGCGCAATGTGCAGGAGGATTGTGGGAAGAAGCACCGGTAGGCGCAGAGCCCTGCGAGCCGCAACCGACAACGCGTCGGTCAACTCGGCCATCTTATCCGTAGAGTCCACCCCCAAGGAAGCCGTTCTCGGGGAGGGAGCAAGGATCCTTTACCCCCTGGTAGAGCCTATGCCGGTCTTTGGATAATGAGGATTCCCCTATGCTAGTCCGCGGGCCCTGGCAAGCAGGACAGCCATGTTGCTCTTGGCGTCCATGAAGAAGCCGGAACCGTGGACAACCTTCTCGAAAACCTCGTCGAAAGGCATCCGCTCGAGGCGGATGTCGTCCTCGTCGCCCTTCAGAGGAGACCGCACCAGTCCCGTCGCCAGGAAGATGGTCATCCGTTCAGATGAGTATCCCATTGCGGGATAGTAGGAGTTGAGTTCGATGAGGGTCTGGCAATCATAGCCCGTCTCTTCCCGCAGTTCCCTGCGCGCGGCCTGCTCGGGCGTCTCGCCTGGATCGACAGAGCCGGCCGTGATCTCCAGGGTCTCCTGCCCGACGGCGTACCTCCACTGCCTTACCATTAGGACTCGCCCGGCTTCATCGAGCGCCAGGACAGAGACCGTATCCGCGCGGTCGACGATCTCACGGGTGGTGACCCGTCCGGTAGCAGTCTCGACCTGGTCGACGCGGACCGAGACTATCCTGCCGTTGAAAACCTGCCGCGACGATAGCTTTTTCTCCACGACCAGCCCTCCGGCTACACTATAGTCAGATACGTGACCACCGACAGCAGCACTGATCCCAGAAGCATCGCCAGAAGCGGCCTTAGAGCCTTCGACCTCACAGCCTGGAAACTCACGTTAAGGCCCAACCCAACCATCGCCGACGCCAGGAGGAAGGAACTCAGCGAAGTCAGCTTGCTCATGTAAGCAGCAGGAACCGCTGCGTATGACCCAATAACGCTGGTCGCCACGAAGCCGGCCAGGAACCAGGGGAACTCGATCTTGGCGCCTGTCTTGTTGCCGCTCTTCCTGTTCCTCCAGTAGACCAGGGTGAGGCAGACAGGGATGAGAAGCAGGACGCGGCCCAGCTTGGCCAGCAGCGCGATCGCCAGCGCGTCCTGTCCCGCGGGTGAAGCTCCTGCGGCGACGTGGGCGATCTCGTGGAGGCTAACGCCCACCCAGGTCCCGTATTGCAGGTCAGTCAGGGGCAGGACCGTACGGAGAAGCGTGTAGACCATGGTGAACGCGGTCCCTGTGAGGGCTATGAGGCCGACGCCGATGGCGGTGTCGTCCTCCTTCGCCCCAATGATGGGCGACACAGCGGCAATGGCCGCGGCGCCACAGACACCTGTCCCGACGCCCAAAAGGATCGATAGCTCAGTCTCAGCCTTCAGCCACTTGGCCAGGAGAAGGATGACTGCTATGGCGCCCACTACGGTGCCAACATCTCTAACCAGCAGGCCAAGACCTTCCCGCATGACAGTCGCCAGGTTCAGTCGGAACCCGAACAAGACAATGGCCACCCTGAGGAGCACCTTCGCGGAAAACTGGACTCCGCGACGTATCGCTTCAGGATACCCGAAGATCTGGCGGTACAAGACCGCGATCAGGATTGCGCTTATCATCGAGCCAAAGCGCGAGAACACTGGGAGTTTGGCCAGAAGTATGCCGAGTTCTGCGACGGCAAAGGTAAAGAGAACTCCGGCGACGAGCGGCACATTAGAGCGAATAGGGCAAGTACGGTCAGATCCCTGGTCCATGTCTTCACGCAGCTCCATATCATGTGAGTCTACCAGCCGTGTCTGATTATACACCTTCTCGCCAGGGCGTCGGGCAGCCTTCTTCGTGGGTGAGCAGCGGCGAGAAACTGCAGCTGCGAAAAACGGAAGCTGCGAGACAGGCTTTCTACTGGGGGATCCTGTCGCCTCGATGGGTTGCGGCTTCTGCCCGGACCGCGTACGGCACCGGCTCTGGGACATCCGTAGCGTCTGGGATACTCACGGGCGACATGGAGAGCCTTCGCTGCCACATCTCGACAAAGACGCGAGCGATGTAGGGATCGAACTGGCTGCCGGCGTTGCGGCCAATCTCAGCCACCGCGTCCTGTATGGAGGCACGTTCGCGGTAGACCCGCTTAAGAGTCATGGCCGAGAAGGCATCCGCGATCTGCAGTATTCTCCCCTCGATGGGAGTCTGGTTCCCAACCAGGTGGAACGGATAGCCCCAGCCATCCCACCTCTCGTGATGGGAGCGGATGGCGGTGATAACCTTGGGCGGAAGTCCCAGGTGTTCGATAAGGCTGAGGGTATCCAGCACGTGACCCCTCACTATGTTGTACTCCTCGGGCAGAAGGTCCGCCGGCTTTCGCAGGATCGAGGTAGGTATCAGGATCTTCCCGATGTCGTGGAGCCAGCCGGCGACACCGAGCGCCTCCACGTCCTCTTGGTTCATCCCCAGTTCCATGGCCAGCTCCATAGCGGTCTGGCTAGCATGCCGCGAGTGGGCGTAAGTGTAGATATCGGTTTCGGCAAGGTGCCGCAGGTACCTCTGGTACTCCGACGGGAGATCGCTCTCGTCCAGTTCGGGAGTGAGGATGATCTCCGGGCTGCCGTACTTCTCCCGGTACATGTCAACGTCCGCGAGGTGTATGAGGAGTTCCGCGCTGGCTGGAATAGCCTCCGAGGAAGTCGCAAGCCCGATGGAAAACCGCAGTCCGACGGGCGCGAAATCCGGGTCCGGCATGAACATCCTCTGCGACAGGAGGCCGGCCAGCTTCTTGCGCGCCTCGTCCGCCTTTAGCCCGGTAAGGCCGGGGATTACCGCCACAAACTCGTCTCCACCCAAGCGCCCCACGATGCTGCTGCGGCTCATCTTGGCGGCTTCCTCTTTGAGAGCCTGCGCGAACTGCATGAGGACCCTGTCGCCCGCCAGGTGCCCGAAGGTATCGTTGAGCTGCTTGAAGCCCTCCAGGTCTATGAACATCACGGCCATGTCCTTCTTGACCTGCAGCGCCCCTTCGGCAAGATCCAAGGTCTCATTTAGCGTCCATAGTCCTGTCAGGGGATCGGTAACGCTAGCGCGGCGGTACTTGTCTCTCTCCTTCTCTATCCTGAGCATAGTCTCTCCCGAGACTGTCCAGGCGAGAACGACGGTGACCAGAGCGGCCATGTGCCCCAAGATCGCCATCGCCGGTTGACCCCGGAGCGCAAGGTAGACCGACAGCGCTAGCGCCAGCCCGGACGTCAACCTGGCAGGCAGAGTCCGGCGTGGATATGCGAAGGGCGCAGGCGTCAGATAGATGAAGGGGATGAAGCGCACGTAGTCGACAGGGCCGTACACCCAGCACGCTGCCAACAGGATTCCCAGCGAGAGCATCGTGAGTGGTTCGCTGAGGCGCCCTAGCCCGCGGAAGATCCCCCAGTACATTGAACCGGCGTACGCGAGACCCAGGGCGAAAGTAGATGGACTCCATCCGAGGGTGTTGGTCAATAGCAAGCCTAATACAAGGCATGCAGTTGGCGGCCATGTCGTCTGGATTGATCTGCGAATGAGCAATTAGTCCTATGCCCCCTGCGTTTATGTCGCAGGGATAATATCGCAACCTAGTCCGCTTCAAGAGAGGCTCTTTAACTAGACTTAGGGTTTAGGTCACCGGACCGCGATGCTGTAGATCCTCCCGGGAATGTAGACTTCCCTCACAACCTGCTTACCCGACAGCGCCTTCTGGATCGCGGGCGTGGCCATGACCGACTCTTTGACTTCCTCCTGCGAGGCTTCGCGCGGGATAACAACCTGCGCGCGAACCTTGCCGTTCACCTGTACGGCAATCTCGACCTCGTCTTCCACGGTCTTGCTCTCGTCCCAGGAAGGCCACTTTTGCTGGAAGATCATGCCCGGGAAGCCTGCGTTCTGCCACATCTCCTCGGTAATGTGAGGAGCAACCGGGTTCAGTAGCGTGAGGAAGGCCCGGAGTTCTCCTCTGGTGATTCTCCCCGCCTCGAAGAACTCGTTGGTCAGGGTCATCATTGCCGCGACCGCGGTGTTGAACTTCATGCGCTCGTAGTCCAGGGTAACCTTCTTGATGGTCCTGTGCATGCGGACCTCGAACTCAGGCGAGAAGCCGTCGCCGCCCACGACCAGTTCCTGGAGGCGCCATACCCTGTCCAGGAACCTGCGGCAACCCCGGAGTCCCTGCTGAGACCATGGGGTGGTCTGATCGAAGGCTCCGATGAACATCTCATAGACCCGCACGGTATCGGCGCCGAGTTCCTTGACCATCGCGTCAGGGTTGATCACATTGCCCCTGGACTTGGACATCTTCTCGCCGTCCTCACCCAGGATCATGCCGTGGGAGGTCCTCTTCATGTATGGCTCCGGCGTAGGCGCCAAGCCCAGATCGTACAGGAACTTGTGCCAGAACCGCGAGTACAGGAGGTGAAGCGTGGTGTGCTCCATACCTCCGTTGTACCAGTCAACAGGCAGCCAGTACTTCATTGCGTCCAGGGAGGCGAACTCCTTGTCGTTGTGGGGATCACAATAGCGCAGGAAGTACCATGAAGAACCCGCCCAGTTGGGCATGGTGTCGGTCTCCCTCTTTGCGGGTCCGCCGCACTTGGGGCAGGTGGTGTTGACCCACTCGGTGATGTTCGCCAGGGGCGATTCTCCCTCTTCGTTGGGGATGTAGTTGTCGACGTCGGGCAAGACCACCGGAAGCTGGGATTCGGGAACCGGCACCCAACCGCAGTGCTCGCAGTGGACCATGGGGATGGGTTCTCCCCAGTAACGCTGGCGCGAGAACACCCAGTCGCGGAGCTTGTAATTGACTTTCCTCTTTCCGAGACCTCTCTCCTCGAGA
>CAZRRG010000048.1:0-13335 GCA_964602455.1 uncultured Eubacteriales bacterium
GGCGCAAGTATGAGTGAGGGAACCCCGGTCATAGTCTCGGCATCGCTTCTGTCTGCGGACCCCGCGAGGCTCGGCGAAGATGCGGCAAAGGTTGTTTCTGCCGGGGCTGACCTCCTGCATCTGGACGTCATGGACGGCCACTTCGTGCCTCCGATAACATACGGCCCTTCCGTGGCGAAGTCCCTTCACGGGATGGGAGCTCCTCTCGACGTCCACCTCATGGTGGACTGCCTCGACTACGCCGTGCCGGCCTTCGCTCCCTACGCCCAGTACCTGACCGTGCACGTCGAGGCCACCCGGCACCTTCACCGCGTCTTGGGCGACATCCGGGCTCGCGGATGCAAGGCCGGAGTTGCCATGAATCCCGGCACTTCGCCCGAGTTCCTCCCGTACGTGCTTGACCTGGTCGACATGGTCCTGGTCATGACCGTGAATCCAGGCTGGGGCGGGCAGGAGTGCATACGGCAAATGCTCCACAAGGTTTCAGCGGTGAGAGAGATGGCCGCGTCCCGGGGTCTTTCGCCTCTCATTGAGGTAGACGGCGGCATCACCGGCGGTAATGCCCGGGACTTCATTGACGCCGGCGCCAACGTCCTGGTGTCCGGAAGCTACCTCTTCAACTCTCCGGATCGACGGATCGCGGTCTCGTCGCTAAAGAACCCCTAAGGACCGCCCGTCCCTCTTAGTCACCTCTGCGACGCGCGGAATATACTGGCCTGTAACACAAGAGAGCCTTTTTCTGCATTGGCGGGGATTGCCGTGAGGATGAGGTCGCAGAGACTGCCCCAGCGGATACTTGTTCCTCTAGCCATGGCGGTGGCCGGGGGGCTCATTATCATCGTGTCGCTGCCCTCCTGGGTGCTGCTGTCCATGCTGGGCGCGGGCCTCTTGGCCGGAGCGTACC
This sequence comes from uncultured Eubacteriales bacterium, assembly GCA_964602455.1. Taxonomy (GTDB): domain Bacteria; phylum Bacillota; class Sulfobacillia; order Fermentithermobacillales; family Fermentithermobacillaceae; genus JBBDIP01. Next base: position 905 of record CAZRRG010000048.1, read on the forward strand.
TTCTCTACAAGATCGGGCTCTAGGGAAGAGGGGGCGGGGGATATGAAGGTCAGGATACTTAGGGTTCCAAAGTCGCTTTCGGGGCTAGTTAGAGCGGTACTGGCTGTGTTCGGGTACAGAGCGTGACTCTCGCGCCGGCGTTTCGCGGAGGACGAACTGCCGGTGAGCAAGGCAGCCGGCAAGACGGCTGAGAGCACACTAAAGGCGCCCCTCGCTACAGGTAGCGCGAGCGGCGCCCTCGTTTCGTATCCGGCTCCCCTCTGAACTATGAACCCAGACTAGGCTTCTTTAGCGGAAACGCGGGTGACCTTGCCTGCCCTAAGGCACTCGGTGCAGACGTAAACGCGCTTCGGTGTGCCGTCTACCACTGCACGGACTCTCTGGATATTGGGAGACCAGGTCCTCTTGGTCTTTATGTTCGAGTGGCTTACACTATGACCGACTGACTTTGTCTTGCCGCAGACTTCGCACCTTGGCACGGCGGTAACCTCCTTGCTCCGTATGACTCGCCTATTCTAGCATAAGAGAATAGGGAGGAAAAGGACAGTTTCAAGGAGAAGTACGAAGAACCCCTGCAGGGGTTGGTTTGTGTCCGGATCCTCTGCAACTACGAAAGGGGAAGGCGATTGGCTGGGATTTCCGGCAAGGAAACTGAAACGCAACTGGGGAGGCTTGTCCTCTCGGAGGAAGCAATCGCCACAATTGCCGGCGCGGCCGCCACGGAATGCTATGGCGTGGTCGGCATGGCCGGAAGAAGGATGAGTGACGGGATCTCCGAGCTCCTCGGTAAGGAAAACCTGTCCAAGGGTGTTTCGGTCACAATAGAGGGCGACGACGTGTACGTTGACCTCACGATCGTGGTCGGCTACGGCGTGAGGATCAGCGAAGTCGCCCGTATGGTCGTTGACAAGGTGAGGTACACCCTGGAAAATGCAACGGGGCTTTCAGTGAAGAAAGTCACCGTTAACGTTCAGGGAGTAAGGGTACAAGGGAGCTTTGGAAGCTAAAATGGCATACCGGGTGTTGGACGGAACCACATTTCGAGACATCATCATCGAAGCAGGCAAGTATCTATCCGCCCGCAAGAAGGAAGTTGACTCTCTCAACGTGTTCCCTGTGCCCGACGGCGACACAGGTACAAACATGTCGCTGACCCTGTCCTCGGCAGCCGAGTACCTCCAGAACAAGGAGGGTCTTCCCTTGCACCAGGCCGCCGAGATGGCCAGCCACGGAGCGCTCATGGGAGCAAGGGGAAACAGCGGAGTCATCCTTTCTCAGATATTCCGAGGTATCGCGAAGTATTTCTCCGGCAAGGAGACCGCGCCGGCCAGAGAGTTTGCCGCGGCGCTGGATGAGGCCGTCTCCACAGCCTACAAGGCTGTGATGAAACCGGTTGAGGGCACTATCCTAACGGTGCTGCGAGCGGTCCGCGATGGCGCGGTGGCTGCCTCACGAGAGGACGCCGACCTGGACGGACTCCTCAAAGCAGGATTGGAGCGGGGCCGCGAGACTCTGAAGCACACTCCCGACATGCTCCCGGTGCTGAAACAGGCCGGGGTAGTGGACGCCGGAGGAAAAGGGCTTATCTACGTGTTAGAGGGCGCGCTGCAGGCTCTCGAGGGTGGCCACTCAGCGAGTAGTCCGGGCGCCGGAACGCCGGCAGCGGCTCCAGGCGTGAGCGCAAAGGTCGAGGAACTTGAGACCGCCGATATCCGGTACCCATACGACACTCAGCTCTTGGTGGCAGGCGAGGGGATCTCCCTCTCGGCGCTTCGCTCAAGGCTTCTGGAGTTCGGGGATTCGCTGCTGGTTGTGGGTTCCGAGAACCTGGTCAGGGTGCACATCCATACGGCCCGTCCCGGAGAAGTGCTGACGGCTTGCATGGAGTTCGGCTCCCTGTCGTCCGTTACAGTGGACAATATGATCGAGCAGAGCCGCGAGGCTGCCCGGTCTTATCTTCTGTCGTCGAATGTGGTCGGCGGTGAGGGCGGCGTAGTACCGCTGCCCCCCGAAGTGAAAGGCCTTGGAGCGGCGGTCGAGCTCAAAGAGGTCGGCATAGTCAGCGTCGCGACCGGTGACGGTCTCAAAGAGATCATGGCCAGCCTCGGCTGCGATCTGGTGCTGGACGGCGGCTCAACAATGAACCCGTCTACAGCTGAACTCGCGGAAGCGGTGAAGAGCGTAAGGGCCAAGAAGGTCATCTTCCTGCCGAACAACGGCAATATCTTCCTGGCTGCCAAACAGGCGAAAAAACTCGTCGGACGGAGCATGTACATAATCCCGTCCAAGACCATACCCCAAGGGATCTCAGCGCTGCTCTCGCTGAACCTCACTGAAGACATGAGCCATAACCTGAAGCGAGCGGCGAAGGCGATTAAGCGGGTGAAGACGGGCGAAGTCACGTTCGCGGCCAGGGACGGGCGCTTCGGACGCCATACGATGAAACAAGGTGACACCCTGGGCCTCATTGACGGCAAGGTGGAGATGGTTGGCCAGGAACCCGGAGCAGTCCTGTTGTCGATCGTAAAGCGAATGGTTAAACCCGACGACGAAGTCGTTACGGTTTATTGCGGGCAGGACGTCGACGAAGAGACCAGGGAAAAGGTCCTTCATGATGTGAAAGAAGTGGTGGGCGGCAAGGTGGAAGTTGAGGTCCACCAGGGCGACCAGCCGCTCTACTACTACATCGTCTCGGTGGAATGAGGAGAGGGAACGTCCCATCGCTGTCGGACGAGGTCCGATACCTTAAGGGCGTGGGACCTAAGAAAGCTGAGATCCTGGCCACGCTTGGCATCCGCACCGTTGCCGATCTGCTCAGCCACTATCCCTTCCGGCTACTGGACTTCTCCAGGTTCGTCCCGATGGCCATCGTCAGACCCGGAGACGAAGTGACCGTTGCAGGCAGAGTGGTTTCCTCCGCGTTCGTAGGCAGCCAGAGGGGACAAGCCCTCCGGGTGCGCCTGTCTGACGGCTCAGGGTTTGTTTCTCTCGTCTGGTACAACATGCCCTATATGCACCGGAACTTCCCTCCGGGCATTGAAGTCTTCGCTTCAGGAAGGGCCGAGTGGAGAAGAGGCGGCCTGGAGATCGCTCATCCGGTCTGGCAGCCAAAGGCTCCGGGGCAGCACGAGGCCAAGGGGCCGGTGATACCGGTCTACCACGCAACTCTCGGCATGAACTCCGCGGCCATCGCCAGGATGGTGAAGAGCGCTCTCGATACCTACGCGCCTCTACTGCCCGAAGACGTGCCCGCCGGGATCATGGCGAGAAACGGGTTCGTATCTCTCAGGCAGGCCTTCCGGGATATCCATGATCCAGACAGCGCCGATTCCTGGTACGCCGCGCGACGTGCGCTGGCGTTCCGGGAGATGCTGCACTTGCAGATCGCGTTATTACACATGCGCGAAGAAGCCAAGAAAATCGAGGGCCCCGGGGCGTTCTCGGACTTTGGGCTTGCGGAGCGCTTCGTCAGCGCCCTTCCGTTCTCGCTGACTTCCGCCCAGGAGAGGGCCATCGGCGACATCAGGAAAGACCTCTCCTCGGGGCAATGCATGAACCGCCTCCTGCAAGGCGATGTCGGAAGCGGAAAGACAGTTGTTGCAGTCTACGCGCTTCTTGCGGGCGTGGCGAACGGCTTTCAGGGAGCGCTCCTGGCTCCTACGGAGATCCTGGCTGAACAGCACAGAGGAACTCTCGAGAGGCTATGCCAGGGGCTGGTCACGATTGCGCATCTGTCAGGCTCAACGAAACCCGCGGACAGGCAGAAAGTGCTTTCGGAGCTTGCCTCGGGACAGGTGGACATACTGGTGGGAACCCACGCCATGTTCGGAGAAGGCGTCTTGTGGCACAGACTGGGAGTTGTGGTTACCGACGAGCAGCACCGTTTCGGAGTCCGTCAGAGGCTCGCGCTGTCCGAGACCTCGGCGGTTTCTCCCCACGTACTGGTCATGAGCGCGACTCCGATACCGAGATCACTGGCGCTGACTCTCTACGGAGACTTGGACGTCACCGTGATAGACGCCCTGCCGCCCGGACGCATGCCCGTCAAGACAGTGGTTGTCGATGCCCGCGGCCGCCGGGAAGCGTATGCGAAGGTGCGAGAGGAAGTAAGCGCCGGCCGCCAGGCGTACGTGGTCTGCCCCCTCATCAAGGAAGGCGTATCGGGTAGAAAGGCGGCCGAAGCGGTGGCTGAGGAGCTGGCGAATGGGTATCTCAAGGGCCTCTCCATCGGACTCATCCACGGCGACCTTCCGCGGAAAGACGTGCTAGCCGCTATGTCGGCCTTCCTTCGGAAAGAGATTGACGTTCTTGTCAGCACAACCGTCATTGAGGTCGGGGTAGACGTGCCCAACGCCACCGTGATGGTGGTCGAGGACGCCGACACCTTTGGACTTGCGACTCTGCACCAGTTGCGAGGACGTATCGGGCGCGGGAAAGACCGTTCGTACTGCTATCTCATAGCGTCGGCCGGCACCGAGCGAGGCCAGGAGAGACTCGCCGTGATGGAGAGCATGAGCGACGGCTTCGCGGTCGCTGAAGCTGATCTCGAACAGCGAGGACCGGGCCAGTTCTTCGGCGTGTCCCAGCATGGCCTGCCCGAGATCAATGTACGGGACCTGCAGCTCACCGTCCAAGTCGTAGCGAGCGCGAGGGAGCAAGCCAAAGCCGTCCTCGCCGAGATGTCGAAGCCGGATCCCGACCCTGCTATCGCGTCTCTCGTCGATGTCGTGAAAAGTCGCTTCGGCGACCTCTTCGTGACCAGCCGCTCGCGATAGCCTTGCACGAGTCGCCAGCGGTTCGCCCTCGGCGGATCTCTGGCGCGTGCTCCGCAGCGCGCTAGTAAGCTCCGCTTCGGGCTGGCACCGCTGGCGAAGGTCTACATCTGCTCCACAAGCTAGTGGTTCGCCGTCGGCAAATCTCTGACGCGGTCGCTTAGCGGCGCGTTAGTAAGCTTCGCCTCGGGCTGGCACCGCTGGCGACCGTCTACGTCTGCTCCACAAGCCAGCGGTTAGCCGACAGCAGTTCCCTGATGTGTTGCCCAGTATCGGTCGCAGCGTAACCCATATGCATCTCGATCCTATCGCGCGGCGACCCTTCAGATTTCGAGGGGTCACGGGAGGAATATTAGAAACTTGGTCATATTCCCTCCGGTGACCATTAGCGAAAAAAGTCGGGTCACCATATGCCTAATCAGAACTGATTAGTTACGGCATGACCACTATTTTCGACAAACTAGCCTTTTGGTGACCAATAACGTGGGTCACTAATAGTCACGTGGAGACCATGTCAAATCTCGATGGTCGTTGTGAGACCATTACGAAGTCCTAATGGTCTCGCTAGGGGCTATGAACACTGGACCCGAAACGCGGGGAACATAAGAGCGCATCAAACGGGCAAAGCGCATGGAAAGCACAAAGGGCATGGAAAGCCCAGCGGATTGCACACGCAAACGTAAGAGATGCGCAAACGTAAGAGATGCGCAAACGCCAGAAATGCACAAGCGCATGAAACGTGTGAACGCTTGAACGTGCAAAACGCGTGAAACGCGAAAAACGCATTCAAGGCGCAAATGCATAAAGCGCGAAAAGGTCGTCTTGACATAACGTGACCACAAAGTCCCAGCATATGGCCACCTCCTGGGAACATAATAACGACAGTACACCGAACAGGAGGTGAACGACGTGGGACAGGGGCAGCGTAGCAACTCCGCGGTAGTGCCTCAGGCAAGGCCGGCTCTCGACCAGTTCAGAAACGAGATCGCCAATGAGCTGGGCATCCAGCCTCCGGGCGGATACTGGGGCGACATCCCCTCCCGCACCTGCGGCGCAGTCGGTGGCCACATGGTCAGGCGGATGATCGAGCTCGCAGAGCAGACTCTCGGCGGGCGGTTCTCCGGCGGGCAGAAGCTCTAGGTAACGGAAATGTCTGAAGGGGCGGCTTCGGCCGCCCCTCCGTGTATTGGAAAGCAGGGATCTACAGGGATCCATGGTACCTAGCGCGAGCTCGACGGCGCCTAGCCCGGGATCGATGGTGGCTGGCTCCGAGGGACTAGCCCCAAGGCGCCTTGCTCCACAGAGGCTGGCTGCAAAAGCCCAGCATATCCTTGTTGCCCATACATGAAAAGCGGTACTAGCTGCGAGATGTCGGTGAGAACCGCCACTGTGAGAGGCCATGGCGAGCAATACCGGCAATGGAGCGTTTTTGTGGCGGGTCTTGGCCGCCAAGAAAACCACGAGTGGCGGGTGAAACCTGGAATGGGTCGCAAGAGTGGCGGGCGAAACTCGCAGTGGACCCGCACTGTGAAACGCGTGGGAAAAGGACCCGCACTGTTAAACGCGTGGGAAAAGGGCACGCACTGTGAAACGCGTGCGAAAGGAGCACGGACTGTGAAACTCGTGGGTAAGGAGTAGGGGAAAGGAGCACGGCCCGACAACGCCGAATCCCCAGGCGGGGGTGCGTTCCATGGGCTACAACTACGTTGAGATGACCGCGCCGGAGATCGCGGCCCTTCCTAAGGACAAGACAATTTTCTTCATGCCGGTAAGCCCCATCGAAGTACACGGTCCTCACCTTCCAGTGGGTACCGATATCATTGTGGCGCAAGAAGTGCAACGTCGTGTGCAGGCCGAATTGTCCTCGCGGCGGCCTGACCTCACACTGGTGAGCCTTCCACCCCTCTACTGCGGCTCTGATGCTTTACCGTGTCCCGGATCGCTTTCGGTCCAGGCCACGGGCCTGTCCTCAGTCCTATACGATTACGCGAAAGGCCTCTCAAGCCAAGGGTTCCGGTACCTGGTGCTTTCCGACAACCATGGCGGCCCACGTCACCACTTGGGGATCGATTCCGCTGCGCGAAAGGCGTGGCGAAAGCACCGCTTCTACCTGATAGATCCATTTATCGAGATCTTCGGGCAGATGGTCGCTCAAGACCCCGCGCTCCTCAGAGAGACGGGCCTTGCTCCCGGCGCCTGCGGCGACGATGATGACAGCCACGCAGGGACCAATGAGACATCTCTGTTCCTGGCCATCGCCGGTGAGGAGCGAAACAGGGAGGAGTGGACTCACATTCCTCCATCGCTGCCGCAACCCCTTAGCGGTACTGCCGGGTTCGTGAGTTCCATAGGCCGCCTGCTGAAACGCCTGGGAGGCCCCGGCGGCGACCTGGAACACCTGGCAAGGATGCTTCAGTGGACCGGAAAGAAGGATTTCCTGCCGTACATGGGCGCCCCCGCGGAGGCGTCTCCTGAAGCAGGAGAGGCCATGCTCCGGTACCACGTGAAGATCGCGATGTCACTGATCGACAAGGCGCTATCCGGCCAGGAGGCACTGCCAAGGCCTATCCTCTCTTGGCTTTCCTTCCTGCGGAGGTTGCCGGAGTAGCGCCTGGCGCGGTTCCGGGTATCCAGACGGCTACTGCAGGTAGTCTAGCATTTCCTCCTCGCTGATCGCCGGCTGAGTGGCTCGGTTAATTGCGCCAGCCAGGAGTTTTGACATTTCCATTATCTCGACGTCGATGTCCTTGTTCGTGACCATGAGGTCTCTCAAGTCCTCGCTTAAGAAGTCCTGGACCGAGTCGAGGGTAGCGCGTGCGTGAGGGTTGAACCGGTGGAAGTATGCGTCCAGGACGTCGCTGGCAATGGATGCTCCTGACACTACGGTTGGCACACCGACGGCGACCACGGGAATCCCCAAGGTTTCCGCGTTGATGCCCGGACGCTTGTTGCCGACGCCTGAGCCCGGCTGGATCCCGGTATCGGCGATCTGGATCGTGGTGAGGAGGCGTCCGGGAGACCTGGCCGCCAGCGCATCCACCGTTATTACGAGCTCAGGCCTTATCTGCTGGACTAGCCCCTTCACGATGTCGATGGTCTCCATCCCAGTAATCCCGAGGACGCCGGGAGAGATCGCGGCCACAGGGTTCAGCCGCCCACCCAGTTCCTGCGGAAGGTACTCGCGGATGTGCCTTGTTACCATGAGTTGGGACGTAACACGAGGACCCAGGGCGTCAGGCGTAGCCTGCCAGTTTCCCAAGCCAACGACAAGCACGTCTCCCTGCCTTGGCAAACGGGCCAGCTCTACCAGCTCCTGGCTGACGAGTCCTGCCACCTGCTTGAGCAGGGCGCGGTTTCTACTGCGAAGGGCCGGGCACTCCAGGGTGAAGTAGTGTCCCGGCGGCTTGCCCAATGAGGACGCGGCCTGAGGAGTGGACACCTGTACTCTGGTGATCTTGATGCCGGGATCGATGTTCTCTTCGCGCACACTGACTCCGGGAATGGCTCCTGCGCTCCGTTCCCTGGCTATTGCCGTCCGCTCAAGCGCCAAGTCGGTGCGCTCGTTATGCAGCATGTACACAGCGGGATGCCTCCGTTTCTACCGGTCCGGATTTGTCCTCTGCCCTCAGTGCTATACTACCCAGAGTTGGGGCATGGGATTAGGCGGAAGGAGAGACGTCATGAAGCTTGGTCCCCTCATGATAGCCGCCCTTGCCGGAGCTTCGATGGCCGTTCAAGGGACTCTGAACTCGATATTGGGTAAGAAAGCCGGTTCTTTCGAGGCGTCCTTCATAGTCCACGTCATAGGCGCCGTTCTCCTGGGCGTGATCCTGCTCTTGGGTTACGGCCAGGGCAGTCTTAAGCAGTCGCTGGAGGCGCCGTGGTACTCTTTTCTCGGCGGCCCCCTCAGCATCGTCATTATCTGGGGAGTCCTCGTGAGCGTCGCAGGCGCGGGAGTGTCGGCGGCTAACACCGCCATTGTGGCCGCCCAGATAGCCGTCGCGTTGGCCCTGGACGTATGCGGTGTGAGCGGTCAGAAGTTCGTGTTCAACTGGTGGAAGGTTGTGGGCGCGTTGCTCTTCATTGCCGGCGCCTACCTTCTCTTGAGGAAACCCCAGTCTCCTTCGTAAACTATGCGAAAGAAGGTTTTCCAGGTAAACTCGTAGAAGGCAACCACGAATAAGGTCAAAAAAGTGCCGCTCCTTTTGGAAGCGGCATTGGGAGAGGAGAAACCGGAGGAAGAGCCTGTTAGGGCGAGCCTTTTCGGGCCGCGCCCTGACTCTCGGTAGATACTATTGACAGGTTCACACGACGTTATGCACCGGTTTCGCTCGTGTTTTTCCGATTCTCGGACTTGGAGGCTATAGGCTTGCTTACCGCTGTTTACCCTGGGAGTTTCGATCCCCTCACCAACGGCCACTTAGACATAATCGTGCGGGCATCCCGCTGTTTTGACCACCTGTACGTTGTGGTCTTCGAGAACAATGAGAAGACGGCTCTGTTCACCGCCGCTGAGAGAAAAGCGATGATCGAAGACGTTTGCTCGGACATTCCGAACGTGGAAGTCGACAGTTCATCGGGTCTGCTTGTTGAGTACGCAAAGGAGAAAGGCGCCCACGTTATCGTAAAGGGCCTGCGGGCGGTATCCGACTTCGATTACGAGTTCAAAATGGCTATTATGAACAAGAAGATGAGGCCCGAGATCGAGACCATGTTCATGATGACGTCGCAGGAGCACCTGTACTTATCCTCGAGCTTGGTCAAGGAAGTCTCGTCATATGGCGGCAGCATCAAAGACCTGGTCCCTCCGAAAATAGAGAAGATTGTAAGCGAGCGGATCGGCGGCCGGAAGGCCTCCAAATCCAACTAAGGCGAGGTGCAGAGGATGGACGTGCTGGCTCTACTGGACAAGCTTGACGGGTATCTTTCCGAGTGTTCCCGGATGCCTCTGGTCGGCAAGCTTCTTGTCGACGAGGACGAGGTTTTCGGCATAATCGACGATCTGCGAGCCGCGCTCCCTCAGGAACTTGAGCAGGCGAAGTGGCTCTTGAAAGAGCGGGAGAGGATCCTGCAGGAGGCAAGGAAAGAGGCCGAAGACATAGTCAAGGATGCGCAAGGTCAGATTGCCTCCCTGGCATCGGAGTCCATAATCGCGAAGGAAGCCCGCGCTCAGGCCGACGAGCTCATGGACAGGGCTCGTGAGGTGGCGCAGGAGATCAACGCCGGTGCCAGAGAGTATGCCGACGATGTCATGAAGAAGGTCGAAGAGTGCCTCGCGGACCTCCTGTCCCAGGTCCAGGCCGGTCGCAGGGAGCTTGCGCCCGTGAGGGAAGCCGCGGCCGCGGTGGCTCCGGAAGCGGACGAGGAACAGGATGACGAAGAGATCCCGGAAGCTGACCTCAAGGACGCGCTTTTTGACGATGAGGATGACAAACCCCGGAAGAGGCGGCTGTTCAGGAGAGACTGAGTAAGCACGGAACCGCGGTGGGGCGAACTCCTATGTCCTGCGGTATGCTTTCCGCGCCACCTCGACTAGAACCATTACCAATGACACCGCCGCCACGGCCGCCACGCACGTTAGGCAGGCCTTGGCGGCGGCTCCAAGTGTGTGAAACCACGCCAGCGACCCCGTCGCAACATGCGGTTCGAAGGTCGGAAGGGACCATTTCTCCGCGCCGGGCCTCATTAGGAGCACGGTGAAGAAGGCAGCGAGCAGCGCCTGGAAGAACCTCGCCAAGCTGTAAGGCAGCACAGACATCCCCGATGGTTGGATTACAGCTGCGACCTGTGCGTGGACCGATAGCCCGCTCCACGCGATTATGGCGCTGCATACGGCGACTTTGGCCACCAGAGGCGCCTGTGCGGAAGCCGCAGTCGCCGTACCTATCGTGAGTTCGAAGATCCCGCTTACCAGCGCGTCGTGCAAAGCCGGAGGGAGTATGGCTTCAGGCACGATCGCCGACAGGCCCCGAGAGATAGCGGACGCGATTCCGGCCATTTTCAGGAGTTCAAACACGACCGAGAAAAGCACCATGAACCCGAGTATCGCAAGCAGGGTGTTGACCGATCTCTTCACGGAATCCCCTAGAGCCTCGCCAAACGTCTTTGGGCTCTCCCTCTGAGCCTTTCTCATTGCCCGGTACGCCCGAGTGACGATGAAGCCGGATCCTGTGGGAATGGGCTGGCTGGGCGGGTCATTCCGTCTCCAGAAACGAAGAAGCACGCCCACCACCAGCGCTGAGAGATAGTGGGCCCCCATGATGATCCCCGTAAGGTCAGGTCTCTTGAACATGCCGACGGCCACAGCGCCGGTCATGAACAGGGGATCCGACGTGTTGCAAAAACACATGAGACGCTCGGCTTCGGTCTTGGTCGCCAGTTTGCTGTCCTTGAGTCGGGCCGAGAGAGCGGCCCCAAGCGGATAGCCCGAGGCAACACCCATCGCAAAGGTGAACGAGCCGGTGCCCGGGACGTTGAAGACGGGACGCATGAGGGGCTCGGCCAGCACGCCCATGAAGTGTACCACGCCCAGCTCCATCAGCATCTCGGCGGCTATGAAGAAGGGCAGGAGCGCGGGCAACACGATGCTCCACCAGATCGACAATCCTCGTTCCGCCGCCTGGAAGGATGGCTCGGGATAGACTATCATTGAGACGGCGATGAGCATTACCATGAGCGCCAGGCCCAACTTGGCCAAGGTGTCCCTCTTCATGATCTGCCTCCTTGCCAGCCATACATTCCTATGAGCCCGCAGGAGGGGGTATTCGGAGTGATGTTCCGGCGTGCCCGGAGGATAGCCGTAGGAGCCATGGCTGTTGCCGTCTTGGCAGGTCTCTCCTTCGTTATCCCCAGCGGGCTTTATGAGGTGAAGCCCGGTCCAGTGATCTCGCTGGCGGGATTAGTGAGGGTTGAGGGTTTCGAGCCGCCACGAACCTCGTTTCACATGGTGTCGATCGTCGCGAGCGAGGCAACTCTGGCGGACGTCGTAAGGGCCGCGTTCAAACCGTCGGTGGAGGCGTGGACTGAGGCGGCGGTTACAGGAGGCCTTGACCCGGACAGTTTCAAAGAGCATGTCCAGACCCTCATGGAGGAGAGCAAGCAGGTAGCCGTTCGCTTGGCGCTCGGAGAGACAGGTTTTTCCGCGGACGGGAACGCCGAAACGTTGCCGTTGGTGCACATAGCGAGCGGCGAGGTAGTGGGTCCCTCGGCGGGCCTGGCATTTGCCCTTGAGCTCATCGCGACGCTGGAGGGAGTAGATTTGGCAGCCGGCAGGAAGGTCGCGGCCACAGGCGCGCTGTCCACTACCGGTGAAGTCCTGCCAGTCGGGGGATTGCTCCAGAAAGCAGCCGCGTGCGCCCGTGAAGGGGTAGACTTGTTTCTGGTACCGACCTCTTTGGAGGGTACGGCAAGGAAGGCGGCAGGCGGCGTGAAGGTAGTGGGGGTCAGGGATCTCGAGGAAGCTCTACGGGTCTTGACGGCTGTGGATAATCCTTGACACTGGGAAATTTGCCTGGGTATAATCCGTTTGTGTTTTTCCGGGGGGCAGGACTTTGAAAATCGATGTTTCCGAGATCCTAAAAGAACCGGGAGTAAGCCTTCCCTTCGACATCAAGGGAACTGTGGCAGACCTCACGTTTGACGGAGGGTCCGTCGAGGTTA
>CAZRRG010000048.1:13345-17181 GCA_964602455.1 uncultured Eubacteriales bacterium
GCTCGGCGACGGGATCTACGTTGAAGCCAACGTTAGGGGTACCGTGAGGCTCGTGTGCTCGCGGTGCCTTCAGACCTTCGAGATGCCCATCGACCTCTCTTGCGAAGGCAAGTTCACTTCAGACGCTGTGCAAGAGAAGGATGGGGAGGATGACGAGGACTACGTTGAGACGTTTCCGCTCGATGGCACGTCCTGCGACCTCAGCGAGATGTTGCGCCATGAGATCGTCCTGAGCCTGCCCATGAAGCCGCTTTGCAGCGAAGACTGCAAAGGACTCTGCCCGGAGTGTGGAACCAACCTCAACGAACGCGATTGCGACTGTGCCGCTTCCAGGACCGCCCCGACCGACGTTGGTCGAAAGCTCCTGGAGGCCCTGGAGGAAAGGGGTAAGAAAGATGGCCGTCCCTAAGAAAAGACACTCATCTTCGAGGCGCGACATGCGCAAAGCCAATTGGAAGCTCGAAGCTCCGAACATGGTTGAGTGCAAGCACTGCCACGCTCTCATCCTGCCGCACCACGTGTGCCCCAAGTGCGGGTATTACGGCGGCAAAGAGGTCGTCAAGGTAGAAGAGTAGCATCATCTTTCGAGCGTGAGATGGGCGAACAACTCCGGCCAACGGCCGGGGTTTTTTGCGTTTTCCGTTGCCAAGCGTGGACAGACCCTGTATACTTGCCATTAATATCAAGGTATTAGTACCTGGCCCTAAACCGTAGGAGTGATCCGGTTGGCTACTGGCCCAAAGGAACGTCGCGAGAGGCTCCAGACATTTCTCCGGGCAAATCCCTTCTTGTCGGACGGCCGCATCGCCAGACACTTCGGAGTCAGCATACAAACCATTCGCCTTGACCGCATGGCCCTGGGAATACCTGACCAGCGGACCCGCACAAAGCAAGTTGCCGAGAAGGCCTACGGGCGAGTAAAGTCGTTGGGACAGCGTGAGATCGTCGGCGAGCTCTTGGACGTTGAGCTGGGGAAGTCGGCGATCTCGGTGCTCGAAGTGACCCCGGACATGGCTTTCGAGCGATCCGGGATTATGCGGGGCCATTACATATTCGCCCAGGCCGATTCCCTGGCTTTGGCGGTGATCGACGCAAGGCAAGTCGTCACGGGCATAGCGAACCTTAAGTTCAAGCGTCCGGCGTCGGTTGGCGAGAAGCTGGTGGCAAAAGCCCAGGTGCTTCGCGTAAAGGGAAACAAGTCGGTCGTCCTGGTGGAGACGCGGGCGAACGGCGAGGAAGTCTTCAGGGCGAAGTTCCTCATGTTTGCCTTGAGCTAGAGAGCGGAAGGTGACACCCGGATGACACAGCCATTGGAGAAGCCCTGGATCGGTGTGGACCTGATGGGAGGCGACTACGCGCCTTCCGCCGCCATCGAAGGTTGCCTTATCGCGCTGGGCCGGGGAGTCAGGCTAAGAGCTTTCGGAGACAGAGATGCCACAGCAGCGCTCCGGCAGAAGACCGGTTCCGTGGATCTTGACGTTCGCGTCTGCTCTGAGAAGGTAACCATGGACGATTCCCCGGTGGCCGCCATACGGCAGAAACCCGATTCCTCCATGAAGCGCGGCATTGAGTCCGTGAAAAGCGGGGAGACCTCGGCTTTCGTGTCCGCGGGCTCAACCGGCGCGCTGGTCGCCGGAGGCGTATTGCTGTTGGGTAGGGCTCAAGGCGTTGACAAGCCATGCCTGGCCACCGTCCTGCCTACTAAGACCGGCAAAGGAGTCCTCTTCTTAGACTTGGGCGCGTCTGCTGACGCCAGGCCTGAGACTCTAGTGCAATACGCCGTCATGGGCGACATCTACGCCAAAGGCGTTCTCGGATGGGAGAACCCGGGGGTTGCCCTCCTCAACATCGGCACCGAGCCGGAGAAGGGAAGCCTTATGGTCCGTAAAGCCCATTCGCTTCTCCAGAGCGCTCCCCTGCGGTTCTTAGGGAACATTGAGGCCAGGGACGTTTTTGAAGGGCTGGCCGACGTAGTAGTCACCGACGGCTTCACCGGCAACGTGTTCCTCAAGACCTGTGAGGGAACCGCGTCCTTTCAGATGGGCGCGCTTCGGGCAAGCCTTACGCAAGGCTTCGTGCGCTCGGCGGCGGCGCTTGTCCTCAAGCCGGCCTTCAGGGAGGTAAAGGCGCTTCTGGACTACTCCTCCTATGGCGGAGCCCCGCTGCTCGGCCTCTCTGGTTGCGTTGTGAAATGCCACGGGCCATCGGGTCCTGAGGCGATCGCCAACGGAATAGAGCAGGCCAGGCGATTTGTCGAGAAGGATGTATCAGGCGTCATCTCCACCACTCTCTGCGCCATGCCGGCAAAAGGGGAATGACCGTGGGACAGACAAGGGCAGTTAGGATCGCGGGAGTAGGCTCTTATGTCCCGCCGGCGGTTCTCACCAACGCCGACCTCGAGAAGATGGTGGACACCTCAGACGCCTGGATCGTTGAGCGAACAGGCATTAGGGAGCGCCGGATTGCCGCCAAGGAGATGGCGACCTCTGATCTAGCCAGGGAGGCTGCCCTTGCGTGCCTTGAGAGAGCGGGCGTCTCGGCCGCTGAGGTTGACCTTGTGATCGTAGCCACGGCGAGTCCCGATCACCTGTTCCCTGCGACAGCCTGCATAGTCCAGAACGCCATCGGCGCCAGCAGGGCGGCGGCTTTCGACATAGAAATCGGCTGCACCGGGTTTATATATGCTCTTGTTACAGGATCGCAATTTGTTGCGTCTGGCGCCTACGACAATGTGCTTGTGATAGGCTCCGAGACCCTGTCGCGGCTCGTGAACTGGGATGACAGGACGACCTGCTGCCTGTTCGGCGACGCGGCGGGCGCGGTGCTGCTACGGCCAGGCGACGAGGAGGGCCGCGGGATCATCGGCTTCCACCTGGGCTCCGACGGGTCCGGGAAGGACAATCTGAAGCTTGAGGCAGGCGGTTCAAGGACTCCCGCCGGTCCATCCACAGTGCAAGAAGGCCTCCACTATATCCACATGGAGGGGAAGGCAGTCTTCAAGTTCGCTGTCAAGACGCTGGACGCCGCTGTTACCAGAGTCCTTGAGAAGTGCGGCAAGAGGCCGGAAGACATCGCCCTCCTGATACCGCACCAGGCAAATCTCAGGATAATCGACTCGGCATGCCAACGCTTTGACATCCCCAGAGAAAGGGTTATGGTCAACATCGAGAAGTACGGCAACACGTCTTCAGCATCGGTGCCGCTGGCCCTGGATGAGGCGCTTGCGGCAGGCCGTATGAAACCCGGCGACCTTGTCGTCCTGGTGGCGTTTGGGGCCGGTCTGTCTTACGGCGCAGCAGCGATTGTATGGTGAGAGGAGAATGAAAGTGTCAGGAGTCAAGATAGTCACAGACAGCGCCGGGGATTTCGCTCCAGAGTTTCTGGAGGGGAAGGGGATCACGGTTGTTCCGCTGACAGTGCACTTTGGCACCGAGACCTTTCGGGATTGGTACGACCTCCGGGGCAAGCAGTTCTACGATCGCATGAGATCGAGCGACATCTTGCCCAGGACATCCCAGCCTTCTCCCGCGGCGTTTCAAGAGGCTTTTTCGGAAGGCACGGCCGATGGCTCCAGGGTGATCTGCATCACCCTATCCTCGGGTGTCAGCGGCACATACCAGTCCGCTCTGATCGCTAAAGACATGCTGGCCGGCAAGCCCATCACGGTTATTGACTCCAAACTGGCCTCGTGCGGCTTCGGCATGTTGTCCATCCTGGCTCAAGAGATGGCGTCGAACGGGGCCGGAGCCGAGGAGATCGCGTCCGAGGTCACCGCCAAAGCGCGCAAGACGGTCAGCGTGTTCTCGGTAGATACCCTTGATTACCTCGCCAAGAAC
>CAZRRG010000049.1:0-16807 GCA_964602455.1 uncultured Eubacteriales bacterium
GCTGCGTCGAGTATGCCTCCCTGCTCGATGTGAAGTTCGAAGTAGGAGGCGCATCCACCCTCGCAGATGGGAGCAGACGGAGCCGCTCCGCCTGCGAGTCCGGCCTCGGCAAGGATAGGTTCCAGGCGTGACATCTCGGCATCCGGCACCTTCCCCATCATCCACCTGCTGCCGAACGTGCCCGGTATGATGCGGGACCCCTCCTCGTTGGCAAAGGACACTACTTTGAGGGGATGCCTCAGGCGCACGCCTGCTTCCGCGAGGGAGCGCACGGCTTCCAATCCGCTCAGCACTCCGAGGGCGCCGTCAAACATGCCGCCCTCCGGTACGGTGTCTGTGTGGGAACCTATGATTATTGCCGGCCCTGGCTCTTGGCCCGGGATCTCGCCGACCACGTTACCGACCTCGTCGATGCGGGCTTGCATCCCCGCCTCCTGCATGCGCGAGACGAGCCATCGACGCCCTTCAAGGTCGGCAGGAGTGAACGCTAGCCTGGATATGCCGCGCCCGCCGCGACCGATGGCTCCAAGCGACTCAAGGTCCGCCCAAAGACGGTCTGGGTTCACCCTCAACATTGGCTCGACCATGGCGACCCCTCCGTGAAAGCGTTCTCGACATAACCCTTCCGGATCATAGTTATGTTATGAAACCTGGACACAGTCCAAACCTTTCCCACAACTAGTGCCCGCTTTAGACGACCTCGGGATGCTCCGACACGTACTGCGAGAGCCCCTCCACCAGCAGATCTTCCGGGCCGAGTCCGGCGTGGGATCCGTCAATCCGAGCGAAGATGGCGTTGAACTCCTCGTGATGGTACTGAGGCGACATGTCGTACGGATTGTCCTCTCCAAGCACCTTGCAGTTGTAGAATCTGGCCAGGTTCTCGTAGGCGCGGTAGACAAGGTAAGGATCGTACTCGGTGAGAGGCGACTCCCTCTCAGCCGGGTCGATCATGACGTCCATCATGATGTGGGTACCGACCTCGTGGCTGATGAACCTCCAGGTCCACTCGAAGTCGTGCCCGAAGTAGAAGCTGTTCTTGCGATAACCGATGGAGTTGGCGGTGGGCCCGTTTTCGAGCGCGCTGCACAGTGCGATCTGGTAGTCGGGATACTTCCAGGTAAAGCCCGTGACCTCTTCCCACTTGGCGATGCAGTCCCACTCCTTGAACCGGGCGTTCAACTTGAGGGCGGTACCGGTCATGCGGACGGCTTCCAGCGGGTACACCTTCCTATCGTAATCGTCGAAGTTGCGGGCGAAGACGTCCCCCAGCTCCCGTATGGCGCTGTGCGACGGGGCTAAGCCTGCCATCCACTCTTCGTCGACATGGACGTTCCAGTCCGGCGGCTCAGGATGGGCGTAACGGTAGCGGTCCAAAAACTCCTGGTACTCCCCAGTCTCAAGGGCGTGGCTCAAGAGGTGGAAGTACTCGGACATCTCTCGCGATGACTCCAGGGCCAGGTGAGCCGGCTCAAACAGGACTGCACCCGCTAGGTCACCGCCGTCGCCGTCGCCGAACCCGAACTTGATGCGGTCTTTGTGTTTCACCAGGGTATCCAGGTCTTCCGGGGGTATGGTATCCCGGTACCTCTCAGCGTAGGGGCTTGTGAACCCTGCCCCGGCCAAAGCAGCCATATGGAAGACGTAATTGGGGGTCTTATCCAACGTCACAAGTACTCTCTTCATGCCGATACCCCTTGTCATCTCTCTACGCAACGACCCGCCTTCTTCTGCGAAGTACCTGAGATTTCCTGCGTCACCGCTCAGAGGTAACCGGGCGATGACGCCGAAACCTCATGGGAATGAGCCTCAAGGAGTGTCGATCATGACTGAGTACAAACTAGAACGGCTATCACGCAAGAGATTCGAGAGCACGGCGTTCGACAAGGCGATCATCGTTACCGGAGCCACCGAGAACCATGCGTTCCACCTGCCCATGGGGACCGACACCTACGCGGCCTACGGAGTTGCTGAGGCTGTGGCGAGCCGGGTTCCAGGCACACTGCTGCTGCCCCCTATCCACTTCGGGGTAAGCGACCAACTCATGCCCTATCCGTTCACGGTGACCCTGACGCCAGAGACCTTGGCGGACGTCATCTTCCAGGTCGCCCAATCCTGCATCGTGCAGGGGATATCCCACTTCCTCATAGTGAACGGCCACGGAGGCAACAACTCGGCTATCGATGTGGCGATGAGGAAGATCCGCAGGCACTACCCGGATGCCAAGGTTGCCGCGTCCCTGGCCTGGTGGATATCGGGCCCCAAGCTTCTCCCGCCGGGCACGTTCGAAAAGGATCTGGGCATCGGGCACGCGGGCGAGGCGGAGACATCAACCGCTCTCTACCTGGTGCCGGATTGCGTGGATATGGATGCCGCGGAAGGCGAGTGGCCGGCGTCGCCGAACGAGGTGAAGCTGCTCACGACGATCCCCCAGGTCTCCAGGACTGGAGCGACCGGCGATCCGGTTCCGGCCACCGCGGAGAAGGGACGGCTCATAGTTGAGGCGCTTGCCGACTACCTCTCCAAGTTCCTCAAGGAAATGGACGCCACAGGCTGGGAGTTCGCGAGGGGCGACTGGTCGTTCCTTGACGGAAAGCAGGGCTGATAGAGGAAAATGACCTGCCCCAGGCGGGTAACCACCTGGGGCAGGAGTCTAGCTTATACAGCCCGCCCTCGTCCTGTCTGGAGGCCTGAGCGATGACCGCCACTTGACGGCCATAAACTAACGCCAGCTGCTTGCGACGTCCCCTACTTGGCTACCGGGCCGCGGAAGTCCAAGCACGCCTTGGCGAAGATAGCGGCACCTTTATGCAGCACTTCCTCGTCTACATCGAACTTGGGATGGTGATGCGGGAAGTCGGTGCCCTTGCCGGGGGTGGCGGTGCCGATCCCGAAGAACGTCCCCGGCACCACGTTCAGGTAGTAAGACATGTCCTCTCCACCCATGACTGCCGGCGCTTCGCGGACGTTCTCAGCCCCGATGACGGACGCGGCCACACGAGCGAGGTACTCGGTCGCAGCGGGGTCGTTCACAACGGGCGGGTATCCGTAAGTGTATTCGACCGTGGCCCGGCCTCTCATGGCCTGCGCGATCCCTTCCGAGATCTCCTTGATCCTCCGCGGGATGAACTCGGCCAGAGCCTTGTCCATGTACCGGACGGTGCCGCGGAACTCGCAGGTCTCGGGGATGATGTTGTTGGCCGTGCCGGCATTGATAACGCCGACTGTGACCACTGCCGGGGCGATAGGATCGATCTCGCGGGACACGATGGTCTGGAGCGCCACTATGATCTGCGCGGCGATCACGACCGGGTCAACCGAGGCATGGGGCGCCGCGCCGTGGCCTCCCTTGCCTCTCACGACGACGGTGAAGCGGTCCGTAGCCGCCATCATCGCGCCGTTCCTAACTCCGATCTGGCCCGACGTCATTCCTCCGAAGAGGGTGCCAACGTGGGCGCCCAGTATCATGTCGGGTTTAGGATCAGCCAGGCATCCGTCCTCGATCATAAGCCTGGCGCCGCCCGCGCCTTCTTCGCCTGGCTGGAAGATGAACTTCACGTCAGCAACCAGTTCCTTGCGGGCATCCGCCAGCAACTTGGCAGCTCCGAGCAGGATGGCTGTGTGCGCGTCATGCCCGCAAGCATGCATCACACCGGGTATCTTGGAGCAGTAGTCCTTGCCGGTATCCTCCATGATAGGGAGCGCGTCCATGTCGGCCCTTAGCGCGATGCAGGGGCGATTCCCCTCTACCGGAGCCTCTCCCCGCAATACTCCAACCACGCCGTACTGGCCAACGTGCTCTCTTACCTCAATGCCAAGGTCGCGAAGCGTTTTCGCCACCAGAGCCGAGGTCTGCACCGTCTCCAGCCCCAGCTCCGGCCGCATATGTATCTCTCTGCGAAGGCGTATGATGTCGTTCTCAATCGCCTTTGCGGCCTTTAGGATGTCCAATGATGTCGCCTCCCGTCTTTGTGGTTAGCATCCATGCAAGTCGCCGCGTGTATGCTCCCCGTACAACGGGATTGGATAGGCAACACCTGGACTCCTGCTTAGCCCCGGAACCTCTGACGATGGAGAACTATGTCTCGAGCGCCGGATACCTTCGTTCAGCGAGACCCTCCATGTACCTCTGAAGCAGAAGCCCTGATGCCACCGCTATGGCGGCCGCCACAAGGTACAGGGACGCTCCGGAGAGACCCGCCTTCCGGATGAACCCGACTACCATAGCGCACAGCCACAGGTACAGGACGGACAACAGCATAGCGCCCAGGGTCGCCAAGTTACCCTTCATGGCCTGGTGCGGCTGGGTCCACTTGAGGCGCGGGTTGTACAGGTCGTTGATGATGCAGAGGGCGCTGACCGGCCACGACGCCAGCATGCCGAGGACGGCAGCCACTGCAAGGTAGAACGGGGACAGATGGAATATCATGTAGGCCGCCACCAACAGCGTCACCAACTGAATGGCGCAGACGCCAAGCGAGTACCGGAGCTTGGCTCGTACCTGGACGCTGGGCGAAACCGGTATCATCTTGCTGAGCCAGAACGTCTGGCCCTCCCTGGATATCGAGGTAGACGACACCTGGTTCATCGACGCCAATCCGCCTTGGATTAGGGCGAATATGAGGACGATGGACTCCATGGCGAAGCCGGATGTTCCGCCGACCAGCGTCTGCAGCTCCCCTCCGCCCACCGCGCTGAACACCCAGAGCAGCGGCACCACCGCCAGGTTCGTGAGCACCACGAGCATGAAGTTGGGAGTACGGGTCAGCACGCGATGGTCTCGCAGGCTCACTGCCGTCCCGGGATCCGATTGCTTCGAGAAGAGACCTGGCTGCAGGGTAGTCCCGGCGCCGGCCGTGCCTGTGCCGGCCCATCCGGTCCCTCGGGAGCCATAGCCATCCTCGCCCCCCGCTTGAGGCGCCCGCCGCGTCTTGCCAAACCCGCGGGAACCTGCCCAAGCTCCATCGCGCTCCCTTGCGCCTGCGCCGCGCCGCGCTCTCGCGCCGCCGGCATCATGCCCAAGTCCTCCAAGGAACCATCCCTGGGTAAACGTAAGCGCCGCTAACAGGGCCAGGAGCGAACTGCCTGCGTAGGCCACTGTACCGTAGAGCCCGGTCCCGGTTGCCCATCCGGTCAGAGCCCAAGCAGCCCACTTTAGGGGAGGGTAATACCCTGCTGCAAGCTGGACCAGGCCGTTAGGCTGCATCAGGGCTGCCATCACTTCCTCAGGTCCACTGGTGAGCATTGCGCTGTTGAAGTACTGGAAACCGATGATTATCAGGAAAAACGCAAGCCCAAGGATAACCCGCATAGTATCCCTGTGCCTGGAGCCCTTGGTCACGCGCATGATGAGCACCGTGGCGAGAAGGCCCAGCGCAAGTGGGATGGCCGGGATTAGGATCAGGATAAGCACCGCCAACGGCCAGAAAGCCAGGCTTCCGAGGCGCAGTCCCAGCGGCACCAGGAACGGGATTACTACAACCGCCGAAAGCCCCAGCTGGACGGCGTATGCCACCAGCACCTTTGCGCCAAGTATCTGGCGTCCCGTCAGCGGCATCGCCAGCAGGGTCTCGATGTCGGTGGCGTAGTATAGCGTCGACATCAGTGCGCTCAGGCCTACGAAGAACACTAGGAACTGGCCAAGCATTACGGCCAGGATCCCGGGAAGCCCCGGCTGCCCCATCATGATAGACTGAGCGGCGATGGAGTCACCCATCTTGTACAACATGCTCATGAGGGGCATCATCGCCATCCCCATGACGACGAGGTAGAGCAAAGCGCTGCTGCCTCGCCGTCCCAATCCGAGCTTCTCCGAGAGGCCGCGCAGGCCGAACTCGACACGGAACTGCATCGCCAGCAGCGACGAAAATGGGGACCGGAGGCCGCGCTTGCGAAGTCCTTTCAGCGACGCGCTCATGCACAAGACCTCGCTTCCATCAATGTCCTTGGCAGTACTGAAGACCTACCCGCAGATTGCATTGAGCTGGACCACCAACTACTTCGCAAGTGAGGCCACCTGCTCTTCCGACAGTCTCGCTTCCGTTACCTTGAGGAAGACCTCCTCGAGCGACTTGTCGCCTTCCTGCGCGAAGAGGCTCTTGATCTCATCCACTGTGCCGACCGCGATCAGCTTGCCCTTATGTATGATGCCGACCCTGTCACAGAGCCGTTCCGCTATCTCCATCACGTGAGTGGAGAAGAACACGGCTCCTCCCTGGTCAGCGTGGGATCGCATAAGTTCCTTAAGTAGGAATGACGAGCGGGGATCGAGTCCCATCATCGGCTCATCCAGGATCCACAGCGGCGGCCGGTGCATCAGCGAGCCGATGAGGCAAATCTTCTGGCGCATCCCCCTTGAGTAGCTCCCGATGGGGTCCTTGACCGCGCCGGCCATCTCAAACGTCTCGAGAAGCGGGATGATGCGGCGCTCCCTCTCCTCCCCGGGAACCCTGTAGACGTCGCCCATGAAGTTCAGGTACTCGACGCCGGTGAGTTTCTCCCAGATCTGCGCCTCGTCGGGCACGAAGCCGATCTGACGCTTGGCTTCGATGGGATCTTTCGCGATGTCGCGCCCGTTCACCACAATGGTGCCCTCATCCGGCGTAAGCGCTCCCACTATCATCTTGATGGTGGTCGTCTTGCCCGCGCCATTGGGTCCCAGGAAGCCGAAGATCTCGCGAGGTCTGACTTCGAGGTTAAGGCCGTCAACGGCCTTGACTCCGGAACCGTAGCTCTTGGAAGCTCCTGCTATCCTTAGCATCTGTTCGCCCTCCAAAGGCCCCGCATCGGGCGGGGTCCACATATAGTGTACGAATACGGGAGACGAAGGTATAAGCGCGGCAGAAATCCACCCTATGTCGCTAGTCTTCTTCTGGCTGCGGAATGTCGGTGAGACCCGCCACTTTTTGGGGCCCTGGCGGGCGGAACCCGCCCCGCGAGGATTTTGTGGTCGGTTTTTCCCGCCACGAAAACAACCTCTGGCGGGTGCCATCCGCAACGACCGAAAAACGTGGCGGGCAAAACCCGCAGCAAAACTTAGCTACTCGAAGGAATGAAGAACTTCAAATGGAAAGGGGGCCCTTGGGCCCCCTATCGTATTCAGCTCCAGTCAGTTTCCTTGAGTCCCCGCTGGTTCCTAGGATCTACGCCTTCGCCGCCCGCTCCAGCCAGTGCCGCCAAGCATCGGCCATGTCGCGGGTCGACAAGCGCACTATCTCGCCGCCGAGGCAGTCCTTGATGACCAGCGTATCGCCACCAACTCTGCCGACCACGGCGAAGGGAACATTGTACTTTTCGCAAAGCGCGCTAAGCGCCGCCTCATCCTGGGGGCTGAAGCTCACGACCACCGCGGAGTTGCCCTCTCCAAACAGCACCGAGTCAGGCCTGTGGTTTGGGTTTCCGCCGCATCCGATGGGATGCACTGAGATCTCGCAGCCGATGGCCGCCCCTCCGGTACCCGCGCAGCACGCACTCCGGGTATCCAGCCCGTGGATGCAGGACTCGGCCAGCGCCACGGCCAGGCCGCCTTCGGACAGATCCTGCGCGGACTTCAGCAGGCCAAGTGAAGCGCTCTCGACCAGCACATCCACGATGCCCTTCTCCATGGCCAGGTCCGGCTCGCGCGGGACTCCTGCGACCTGCCCGCACACGCGGTCCAGGTACTCGGAGCCGGCCAGCGAGAGGCCGTCGCCGTAGACCTTGCCGATGATGGCCACGGCGTCGCCCGCCGACTTGAACCCGGGCGTGACCTGCTTATCCAGGTCCTCAAGGACGCCCAGCATACCGATGACGGGGGTCGGATAGACCGCCTCGCCCTCGGTCTCGTTGTAGAAACTCACGTTTCCTCCGGTAACCGGAGCGCCAAGGGCCGCGCAGGCTGCGGACATGCCCGCGATGGCCTCCTTGAACTGCCAGTATATCTCGGGCCGCTCGGGATTGCCGAAGTTCAGGCAGTTGGTGATAGCCACCGGCCTGGCGCCGGTCGACGCAACGTTCCTCGCTGCCTCGGCGACCGCCCACTCAGCCCCGGCTTTCGGGTTCAGGTAGACCAGCCTGCCGTTGCAGTCAGTCTTCAGGACCAGGGCCCGCTTAGTGCCCTTCACGCGGACGACGGCCGCGCCGCGTCCCGGCCCCTCGACGGTATCGGTCCGGACCATGTAGTCGTACTGCCTGTACACCGTTTCCTTGGATGCGATGTTCGGAGCCGCCAAGAGACGCAGGAGGATGCCTCCCAGTTCGCTCTTGGCAGGGACCTTCACCGACGACGGATCCCACTTCTGGTTCGCCGCGTAGTACCCGGGCTCGGCGAAAGGCGGGTTGTACACTGGAGAGCCTTCGACCAGCAGCGACACGGGGATGGATGCTTCCAGCTTACCGTGATGGAAGACCTCCAGGCTGCCGCTGTCAGTAACGCGCCCGATATCAGCCACATGCAGGCCCCACTTCTTCCCGATGGCGGTGACCTCGGCGACTTTCTCGGGCTTCACGATGAGGAGCATCCGCTCCTGGCTCTCGGACAGCATGACGTCGTAGGCGGTCATGTTCTCCTCGCGCATGGGGACCTTGTCAATCTCAAGGGCCAGTCCGGTGCCGGCGCGTGCAGCCGTTTCAGCGCACGAGGAAGTGATGCCGGCAGCGCCCATGTCCTGGATGCCGACGACGGCTCCCTTGTGCATCATCTCGAGGCACGCCTCAATCAGGAGCTTCTCCATGAAGGGGTCGCCGACCTGGACGTTGGGCCGCTTGTCCTCGTTATCTTCACCAAGCACGTCCGAGGCGAAGGTGGCGCCGTGGATGCCGTCCCGTCCGGTGGAGTGCCCCACGATCATCACGACATTTCCGACACCGTAGGCCTTTCCCAAGTGCAGGTCCTCATGCTTCATGAGACCGGCGCAGAGTACGTTGACCAGGGGATTACCCTTGTAGGGCTCTGCAAAGAACACCTCGCCACCCACAGTGGGGATGCCGAGGCAGTTGCCGTAACCCGCGATTCCTGAAACCACGCCTCCGAAGAGGAAGCGGGACCTTGCGTCTTCAATCGGGCCGAACCTCAGCGAGTCCAGCAGGATCACGGGACGGGCGCCCATCGCCAGGACATCCCTGACGATGCCCCCGATGCCGGTCGCCGCTCCCTGGTAGGGCTCGACGGCGCAAGGATGGTTGTGGGACTCGATCTTGAAAGCGCAGGCAAGGCCGTCGCCGATGTCCACGACGCCGGCGTTCTCGCCCGGGCCTACCATGACCCTATCGCCCTTGGTGGGGAGCGTCCTCAGCAGCGACTTGGAGTGCTTGTAGCCGCAGTGCTCCGACCAGAGCACCGAGAACATCCCGATCTCGGTGTAGTTGGGCTCCCTGCCCAAGCGTTTCACTATTTCCTCGTACTCGAAATCCTTGAGGCCCATCTTCTTCCAAGCGGGGATGTCCATCTATGACCGCCCCTTTCCGGCCAGCGTGCCCTTGGACAGGCTGTCGATCATTGATAGGAATATGCGCTTGCCGTCCTCGCCTCCAAGGAGCAACTCGGCGCAGCGCTCCGGGTGAGGCATCATGCCTAGGACGTTGCCTTTCTTGTTCACGATGCCGGCGATGTTGCGGGCCGCTCCGTTGGGATTGGCTTCCCGGGTCACGTTGCCGCACTCATCGACGTAACGCAGCACTACCTGGCCGGAGCGCTCCAGATCGTCGAGCACGGCTTCCTCTGCGTAATAGCATCCGTCATGGTGGGCTATGGGCATCCGGACGACCTCTCCCTTCTTGTACTGCGAAGTAAAGGGCGTCTCGTTGTTCTCAACGCGCAGGTTGACCCAGCCGCACCGGAACTCCAGGACGTCGTTGGACAGCAGCTGCCCAGGTAGAAGGCCCGCTTCGGTGAGGATCTGGAACCCGTTGCAGATCCCGATGACGAGCCCGCCACGCTCGACAAACTCGTTAAGGGATGCCATTACTCTGGCGAACCTCGCCAGCGCACCGGACCGCAGGTAGTCGCCGTAGGAGAACCCTCCGGGGAGGATGACCGCGTCGAAGCCGCTTAGGTCGTCGCTGTCGTGCCAGATGAACTCGCAATCAGCGCCAAGCACGTCCTTTATGGCGTGGTAGGCGTCAGTGTCGCAGTTTGATCCTGGGAAGACGACCACTCCGAACTTCATTTCGTCTCACCGGCCTCTACGACCGAGATGCGGAAGAGCTCGGTGACCGGATTGGCGAGGAGCTTGCGCGCCATGTCCTCGAGCAGGGCCTTGGCCTCATCGGCCGAACCTGCCTCCAGGTCTATGACGATGTCCTTGCCCATCCTCACTCTTCGTACCTGGGCGTATCCGAGGGCATCGAGAGAGCCCTTGACTGCTGCGCCCTGGGGGTCGAAGATGCCTTCCTTGAGCGCTACCGTGACCGTGCCTTTGAACCGCATGTTACTACCTCCAGTCGTTCATCCAGTCGAATACTGCGATGCTACTGGTACCGCGATGCTACTGGCTAACCCTGCGCAATACCTCGGCGTAAGCTTCCTCGACGCCGCCGAGATCCCTACGGAACCTATCCTTGTCCAGTTTCTCCCGGGTCTCGGAGTCCCAGAACCTGCAGGTGTCAGGCGAGATCTCGTCTCCCAGGACTACCTCGCCCTCGGTGCCGTCGGGACGGATGACCCGTCCGAACTCCAGTTTGAAGTCCACCAGCAAGAGGCCTCTGGCCCGAAAGAACGACACCAGGAGCTCGTTGATCCGCCTTGTTTCGTTCTTTACCTGTTCCAGCTCGTCTTTGGCGGCGAAACCGAACGCAAGGATGTGGTCGTCGTTGACCAGGGGATCTCCGAGCTCGTCCGACTTGTAATAGAGCTCAAGGATGGGGAACGGGAGATCGAGCCCTTCAGGCTTCCCGACTCTCTCCGCAAGGTGTCCGGCCGTGATGTTGCGGACGACGACCTCGATCGGGAGGATCCTGAGCTGCTTCACTTTCATCGTGACGTCGTCCACGAGTGAAATGTAGTGGGTCCTTACGCCATTGGACTCGAGATACTTGAACAGAATCGCGGATATCTGGGCATTGAAGTGGCCTTTCCCCTTGATGGTGCCCTTCTTCTCTCCGTTGAAAGCGGTAGCGCTGTCCTTGAAGACCATGAGGACTTCGCCGGGATCGCCCGGGAATACGACTTTTGCCTTTCCTTCGTAGAGTTTGCTCTTGCCTGCGATAGGATCACTCATTCTACCTGCCCTCCACCTGTCCCAGTCTGTCACGAACACCGCTACCGCAGGGCAAAGGCCCTGCGAACAGCCCACCGGAGGAATCCCGCCGGCCTTCGCTATCCCGTAACCAGCAAATCAGCTTGCCTGAAAATGTCGTCTACCCTGGCCAGCGCGTGGCCCAGGTCAAAACACTTCGCGATCCGCTCTTTGCCCAGCGCGCTGACGACCGCCGGCTCATTCTCCACTCGCTCTCTGAAAGTGGGAGCGCTTTCCCACGCCGCCATGGCAAGGCGCTGGACGATTGCGTAGGCGTCCTGCCTCTTCATGCCCGACTCAACCAGAGCCAGGAGCACTTCCTCCGAGAAGACCAGCCCGCCTGTGAGGTTCAGGTTTTGGAGCATCCGCTCCGGGTACACCCTCATATCCTTGAGGATGCCGGTCATCCGCGCCAGCATGTAGTCCAGGAGCGTGGTCGCGTCGGGAAGGATGATCCTCTCAACCGACGAGTTGGAGATATCTCGCTCATGCCACAGCGCGTTATTCTCCAGCGCCGCGACCGCATATCCTCGCATCAGCCTCGCCATCCCGCAGACCTGCTCCAGGCCCACCGGGTTCTTCTTGTGAGGCATGGCGGACGAGCCCTTTTGACCCACGCGGAAAGGCTCCTCGACCTCCCGCACCTCGGTGCGGGCCAGGTGCCGCAGATCCGAGGCTATCTTCTCCAAACTTGACGCTATCACGGCCAGGGTCCCCAGGACCGCCGCGTGACGGTCGCGCTGGATAACCTGGCTGGACACAGGAGCCGGAGTGAGGTCCAGCCGCTTGCACACGAAGCGCTCCACAAACGGGTCCACGTGGGCGTAGTTGCCCACCGCGCCCGATAGTTTTCCGACCGATATCTCGCCGATTGCGACCTGCACCCTGTCGTAGTTCCGCTTCATCTCCTGGTACCAGCGGGCCAGGAGCAGCCCGAAGGTGATGGGCTCGGCGTGGACGCCGTGGGTCCGGCCGATCATCGGGGTGTCCTTGTACTTGAGGGCGAGGGACTTCAGCACGTCCATCATTGCCTTGACGTCGGACAGGATGACTAAAAGCGCCTCTCTGACCAGGGATGACAGGGCGGTGTCGACGACGTCGTAGGACGTCAGGCCGTAGTGGATGTACTTGCCCTCTTCGCCGACGGTCTCCGCGACCTGGCTCACAAAGGCGATGACGTCGTGCCTGACCTCGGCCTCAATCTCGTCGATGCGCTTGGGATCCACCTTTGCCTTGGCCCGGACCGCCTCGGCTATCCCCTTGGGGACCGCGCCGAGGATCTCCCAGGCCTCGAGGGCCAGCGTCTCGACCTCCAGCCAGCGCCCGTACTTGTTCTCCTCGCTCCAGATCTTCTTCATAGCAGGCCTTGTATATCTAGGGATCATCCCGCACATCTCCCCTCAGCCAACTTCTCTGCCCATCCGATCTCGCCGTTCACTATCGCAGCGCTCGACGTCAGTTCGAAGGCGCCGGCATGATTCGTCCGCCGCCTATTCCCACTCAATGGTGGACGGGGGCTTGGACGTGATGTCCAAAGCTACCCTGTTCACGTCGGGGACCTCGTTCACAATCCTTGCCGAGACCCGCTCCAGGACGTCGTAGGGCAGCCTTGCCCAATCTGCGGTCATGGCGTCCTCCGAGTGCACCGCCCGGATGGCTACCAGGTGGCCGTAGGTCCTGGCGTCCCCCTGGACGCCGACGGTCCGGACGTCGGGAAGGACTATGAAGCACTGCCACAGCTTGTCGTACCAGCCGGCCTTGCGGATCTCCTCATCCAGGATCGCCTGGGCCTTGCGGACGATCTCACACTTCTCGAACGTGACACCGCCCAGGATCCTGACGCCGATGCCGGGCCCGGGGAACGGATGCCTGCCCACGAACTCGTGAGCCAGTCCGAGTTCCTTGCCGACAAGGCGGACCTCGTCCTTGAACAGCTCGCGGAGAGGCTCCAGCAGCTTCAGGTTCATCCGCTCAGGTAGCCCGCCAACGTTGTGGTGGCTCTTGATCACGGCGCGGAGCCGGGAACCGGACTCAATCACGTCGGGGTAAATCGTGCCCTGCACAAACCACTCGGCCCCGCCGACCTTGCGGGCCTCTTCCTCGAACACCCGGATGAACTCCTCGCCGATGATCTTGCGCTTCTTCTCGGGGTCAAGCACTCCGGCCAGCTTGCCGAGGAACCGGTCCTGCGCGTTCACAAGGTTGACCTTGATACCCAGCGTAGATAGGGCTTTCACGACGTAGGCGGCTTCGTCCTGGCGCATGAGGCCGTGGTCGACGAGGATCGGATGCAGCCTGTCGCCGACCGCCTTGTGGACGAGGACCACCGCCACGGTGGAGTCCACGCCGCCGGAGACACCGGCTATGACGTGGCCGTCCCCTACCCTCTCGCGGATCTCCTTGACAGTGCGCTCGATGAACGCTTCCATTGTCCAGTCCTGCTTAAGCCCGGCCACTTTGAAGAGGAAGTTGCGGAGGAGTTCCTGGCCGAGCGGAGTGTGCTTCACTTCCGGATGGAACTGCACCCCGTACTGCCGCTTCCCGGCATTGCCCATGGCCGCGACAGGGGTCTTGTCGGTAGAACCCATGACAGTGAACCCGGGCGGCACTTCGTCCACGCTGTCGCCGTGGCTCATCCACACATCAAGGTTCGGGCCCATACCTGCAAAGATGCCCTCAGACTCCTTCACCTTGAACGACGCGGGACCGTATTCCCTGCCGCCGTTCTCGGTTCCCGGGACGACCTTGCCTCCGAGGAGCCTGGCCATCGCCTGCATACCGTAGCAGATGCCCAGCACCGGGCATCCGAGGTCAAGGACGGCGGGGTCTGGAAGCACCGCGGTAGGCAGGTACACGCTGTCGGGACCTCCGGAGAGGATGATGGCCCCGGGGATCTCGTTTCCCGACGGGCTCACGGCGCTCTTGATCTCATCTACTGAAGCGTCTCCGGAGAGTACCTGGCAGTAGACCTTCTCTTCCCTTACGCGGCGCGCTATCAGCTGGGTGTACTGGGCTCCAAAATCGAGGATGATGACCTGGTTTGCAGTGGCGGGCGCTTGGTTTGGCATGGCGGGCACCTCTCATTGTGTACACAATTGTGCCGATTCTCGTTGCGTCCAACAATTCTACCTAGAATCTATCACCACCGAAAGCAAGGTTCAAGAACGAATTGGCATCGCCCGTCTTGCCCTCGGCAGAAACTCGCGGGCCCCGGACGCGGTCTTGGCCGCTTTTTACGCATTTGGACGTCTCACGTTAGTCTGCGCCATGACGATGCATCATGAAATCCGATACAGAGAAAGGATTGAGTAGCGCGGTGAGGTGGGTACGTCGCATCATTCCATCCGGTATTCGAGGTACAATCCTGCTCGTAGTATTAGCCGCCGCAATCATCCCAGCTACCACTCTGAGCGCTGTCGCGTACACTACGTCCAACAGGGCCATCACGGATGAGGCCAACCGGAGCCTGCTTATGCAGGCCAGGATGCTGAGCGCGGAGATCGATTCCTTCATCGATGAGCGCATTGCCGCTCTCTCCGTCGTCGCTGAGGACCCGCAGTTCCTCGCGGCCGACAGCGCCGCGCGGTCCGAAAGACTGTCTCAACTGGTGGGCGACCAGATCCTCTGCGCCTATCTGCTGGATTCCACGGGAACCGTCGTTGCTTCCGCAGGCGTGCCGGAGACGGCAAAGGTCAACTCGGCCCCATTTTGGACCGCCGTGTCCGCTGTCAAGACGTACTACGGCGACTGTGAGATCAGCGGCATTACCGGGAAACCGTCCCTTATCATAGCGGCCCCGACGAAGTCCGACGCCGGGAGCTTCACCGGCGCCGTGGTGCAGGAGATCAACATGGCTGCCATCCAGCGCATGCTGGATGCCTACCAGGCGCAGCAAGCCGCCCTGGACCGCACGGGCTACGCCTACATACTCAACAACGATGGCTTGGCCATCGCCCATCCGGACGAAAAGCAGGTAATGGCACTGCGTCCGGTAGATCTCGGCATCCCGGAACTCACAGCGGCAGTGGAAGGCATGCAAGCCGGGAAGGAAGGCACCGCCGTCTATGTCTACGATGGTGTTGAGGCCCTGGTTGCTTACACTCCCATGAAGGGTGCAGGCGCTTACGGGGGAAACGGGTGGGCCATCGCCTCCAAGTTTCCCACAGGTGAGGTTTATGCGGCGGTGTACCGCCTCCGGAATCTAATGGTCGCGTGCGCGGCCGTGGCCGTGGTAGTGGTGGGCGTGGCAGCATCCGCGGTCTCGGGTCGCATCGCCCAGCCGATCGCCCGCGTATCCGGTGTCACCAGCAAGGTCGCCTCTGGAGACCTCTCGGTTGAGGTGCCCGATGACTCGTCACGGAACGAGGTCGGCGAGCTGTCGCGAAGCATGAAGACAATGGTCGCCTTCCTCAGGGACGTGGTGAAGCAGGTGCAGAGCGCGGCTGAAGAAACCGTGGCCATGAGCGAGGAGCTCACCGCGTCAGCCTCTGAGTCCTCAAAGGGCATGGAGCAGGTAGCCATTAGCTTCCAGCAGATCGCGGCGGGCGCGGGAGACCAGTCGCGCAGCGCCACCGATATGGCCGCCCAGGTCGAGAGATTGAGCGTCACGATACAGGAAGTGTCCGAGTCCGGCGCAACCCAGAGCGCAAGCGCCGCACAGGTCCAGGAGAGCGTGAACCGGATCCAGGGCTCGCTTGAGCAGGTTCTTGCGGCTATCGGAGAACTGGCGGCCAACGCCCACGACAACCTTGTTTCGGCTGACGGCGGCCAGAAAGCCGCGGCCCAGACCGCGGACACAATGAGCCGCATCACCGGCGACACCGAGAGACTGGCGGAGGTCATAAAGGACCTTGGAAGCAGGTCCGAGGAGATCGGACGCATCGTCGACGTGATCACCGATATTGCCTCACAGACCAACCTTCTGGCGCTGAACGCCGCCATTGAGGCGGCGCGCGCGGGCGAGTACGGGCGCGGGTTCGCCGTTGTGGCGGATGAAGTGCGAAAACTAGCCGAAGACTCAGCCAGGGAGGCCAAGTTAATAGGCCAGGAGGTAGACAACATCCGGCGCACCATGGAATCGGCGGTGCGGTCGGTAGCCAAGGTGGCCGAAGAGGTCAGGCGTGGAAGCAGCGTGGTTGAAGACACGGGCAAAGCCCTCGAGGGCATCGCAGGCGCGGCTCACCGGGCCGACGCCAGCCTGGCGGACCTGCGCACGGTAATCGCCCAGTTGCAGGAAGCCGTAGACCTGGCCTTGAACGCCACAGTCGATATCGTGTCGGTTGCCGGAGCCAACGCCGAGAGAACCGCTCGCATGGCGGAAGACGCGCAGACTGTTCGTGGACTGGTGGAAAGCGTGGCAGCGATCTCGGAAGAGAACGCCGCGCTGGTCCAGGAAGCAGCGTCATCGAGCGAGGA
Organism: uncultured Eubacteriales bacterium; assembly: GCA_964602455.1. Lineage (GTDB taxonomy): Bacteria > Bacillota > Sulfobacillia > Fermentithermobacillales > Fermentithermobacillaceae > JBBDIP01. The sequence continues at coordinate 16,629 of CAZRRG010000049.1, forward strand.
GGTAACCGCCTCCACCGAAGGCATCGCGAGAGCAGCGGAACTCCTGGCCACCATCGCGGCGTCGCTCAGGGACAGCATAGCCAAGCTGCACACCTAGTCCGCCGTGGGCACAGTCTGTCGCATGCTATGTCTGTCGCATGCGCAATCCATAGTCCCCTTCCCAGAGGGTCGGGGGGCCC